>JACQMB010000035.1 GCA_016203765.1 Deltaproteobacteria bacterium | reverse complement strand
TGCTGTTCGGCGAACTGGAGGCGGAGCAAATCATCCAGACCCTGGGGATCGACAATTTTTATTTCATCACCTCCGGCCGGACCCCCCCCAACCCGGCCGAACTCCTCTCTCTGACCTCCATGGACGAACTGCTCCAGGAACTGCGCGCCCATTTTGATTTTGTGATCATTGACGCGCCCCCCGTCCTGCCGGTCTCCGACCCCTCCATCCTGGCCCCCAAGGTGGACGGCGTGATCATGGTCTACCAGGTGGGAAAGACGGCCCGGGGGGCCCTGCGGCGGGCCAAAATCCAGCTGACCAGCGCCGGGGCCAAAATCCTCGGCGTCGTCCTCAACAATATCAAGGCCGCTGAAATGAAGATGTCGCCCAGTTACTACTACTATTATAAGGAATATTACGGCTCCGACGAAAACCTGGTTCGGGAAAGACACAAGCACAAAAAAGAAAAACACTGGTGGCAGAAAATGTTTTCCAAGGCCGCCTGATTGAGAGCGCGTGACAAAATGGAAGACCGGCTCCTCTCACAGTGTGTCGGGGACAAAATCCCGGAGGCGATCCCGGCGGGAATCGACTGGGCCCGTTTAGGTGAAAAACTGAAGGGAGAGCGGCTGGCCCCCCTCTTTCACAGTTGGATCGGGCGCTCCCCGAAAGCCCTCTCCTCCGTTCCGGAAAATTTTTTGGAGGAGCTTAAAAAAAGCTGTTATCTGACCGCCCTCCGCAATACCCGGATGAAAGAAGAAATGAAATCTCTCCTGCGGCTCCTGACCGAACAAAACATCCCCGTCATTCTCCATAAGGGAATCCACCAGGCTGAGACCCTCTACGGAGATATTTCCTTAAGACCGATGGATGACGCGGATTTTTTAATCCGCCATGAGGATTTCGACCGGGTTCAAACGCTCCTCCAACCCCTCAAATTCAGCACCCTCCTCCCCGACTGGCACACCGACATTCTCAACACAAAGCGCTTCGGGATGGTGCAGACCGGGCCGAGCCGAAGGATTTTGGGGATGTGGCAAAGGGCCCGGACGATCCAGTATGAAGGGATCCCGGCACGAACCCTCTCCCCGGAAGATCAGTTGATCGCGCTGTGCATCCACCTGGCCTTCAACCACCGGCTGGAGGGACTGATTTGGCACGCCGATCTGGTCCGTTTTCTGAAGCGCTATCGGGATGACATCGACTGGAATCGGGCGACTCAACTGGCCGTGGAATATGAAAACGCCAAGTCAGTCTACTATTGCCTCAAATATCTCGGCGACAAGTGGAACGCCAACATTCCGCCGGACATCTTGGCGGCGCTGAAGCCCAAAAGGCCCGGATGGCTGGAGAAAAAAATGGTTTCTCTTCTTTGGAAGGGAAAAAACGTCGGGAAGTGGGACTATTTTTTCAGCCTTGGCCTCTTGGAGGGCAAAAAAACGCGCCGCCGCTATTTTTGGCTGACCGCAAAAGACCTTTCAAAAAAAATTTTAAAACGGTCCAAAGAGTTCGCGGCTTGACCTGGACCACCCGGCCGATAATTTGATCCGCCCGTACTTGCTCTCCTCCCGCGGCCGGGGCGGCGTCGCCGCGGATGACAAAGGTCCCGGAATCCAAAATTTTCACGAGGCGGTGACAGACCATCTGACCCTGGTAACGGACCAGGAGGATATCCCCCACCCGGAGCGTTTCGGGGGCGGCCGGCTGGACGACGATCTCATCTCCTTCCCGGAGCGCGGGCCGCATCGAACCGGTGGCGATCCGCAGGCGGACCATTCCTTGTCGCAACAAAAGGTCGCTCAATTCCGGAAGGTCCTTGAAGGATACAGTGGTCATACCTGCCACCATCAGCAATCATTCAGGAGGGACGCGCCCCGGAGTCGATCTCCGGCTGTGGTGGCGATGTGTCAACCGCTTTACATTCCTGGCCCGGGCCCCAAAATCCACACCCATAGGAAGCGCTTTCTTGGATACTGCTCGCAGACAAATGACACTGACTCAAGATTGCCTGTTCCGGCCTTAGTTTAATTGTGGTAATCTGCGGCGAAAAATAGGGAAGCCGTTTTTCCAATTTTTTCATGTTTCCCTCCTGTTTTGCGTTTCCACCCAAAAATCTTTCTTCTGTTCCGCCATCTCCCGAAAATGAGAAAGACAGGGACCGTCAAACTTTTTATGTTCCAGCCAACCATCTCCCGTGACACGGCCGCAATATCTTGTCAACGGACATTCCAGGCACTCGAATTCGGGACCGGGCCTGGCCTTCGCCGTCATCGCCACCAGTGTTTGCCAGCCCTCCTTCAAACTCCCCCGGGTCAGGTCGTAGCGGGGCTCATAAACCGACAGACAAAGATTCAACTTGCCGTGGGGGGTGATCGCCGCCCGGTTCTTCCCGCAGGCGCAGGGAAAAAGCCCCTTCCCTCCCCCGCACTCCTCCTCTCCGCCATTGGCTTCCATCCACTTTACCCCCTGCTCGGAGCGGATCCATGGATCCACCGCCTCCTGCCGCCAAATGGCAAAGGCTTGTTCCACAGCAAGACGATAGGCGAGGGGGCTTTGCGAACCATCGACCTTGGGATGAATCTGGGTGGAAAATTGATAACGCAAACGACGCTCCCTTGCGAATCGTTTCATCAAATCCAGTTCATGCACGTTGAGGGTCATCAGGACCAGTTTCAGCATCATCGTCACATTCCTTTTGCAAAGCAGATCAACGCCGGTGACAAATTTTTTAAAAGAGCCGGGCACCCCTGTTACTTTTTCATAAGTTTCTTTGGTCGCCCCGTAAACGGAAATATCCACCGAGGCGGGGGAGAGGGCTTTGATCTGATCGGCGATGGGCGCCGTGACCAGGGTGGCATTGGTGAGGAGCTGGACGACAAACCCAAGTTTTTTGGCGTAGCGGATAATCTCCAAGGCGTCTTTCCGGGTCAAAAACTCCCCGCCGGTAAACCCGATCCGGAAGCACCCCTGCGCCTGCAACGCGTCGAGGATCTTCAAGACCTGCCCGGTCGAAAGTTCATTTCTGGCCTGATGGGTGGGGTTGTAACAATGGACACAGCGGAGATTACAGCCGTAAGTCAGCTCGATCATCGCCGAGATGATTTGGGGAGACCGCCGGACCCGTTGGGCCAGGCGGCTCGTCAGCTGATCCAGGTTGATCTCCTTCATGCCGCCTCTAACCGTTGTGTGTCTCCCTGAAATGCCATGATTTTTTTTACCATCTCGACGGCGCCGGCGTTTTGTCTAAAGTGGAGTTCCATGACGGGAACTTTTTGAATCAGCCGGTCGCAAAATTCAAAAAGGCCGGACATGGCCTCGCGATTCCAAGAGGGTAAAAACAATTCAGGGATCAGACGATCCAGAATCCCTTTTTTCGAAACCGGGACAAATCGGTTCTGCTCTGCCTTTTTAATCAGAAAAAGGGTCGCAAGCGGGGCCGACAGCGGCGAGACCTCCTGCGATTTTCCCGGCCAGGGGGTTCCGGAGACCCGAAATCCGCTCTCATCCCGCCACAGCATGGATCTTTCGTCATTGAGCAAGACCGCCCCTCCGTGTTCGCGGCAGAGCATGGCCAGCGTGGTCTTTCCCGCCCCCGATGGACCCGCAAAAACAATTCCCCCCTTCCCTGGAAAGGCAGAGGCCGAGGCGTGGATAAAAAAGCCTATCTTGCGCATGGCCCCATAGGCAGTCAGCCACCATTGCAAAAAAGGGGTCATTTGGGAGAGGGGCCAGGGTCGGGTCGAAAATAAAACCCCCTGTTCCCCACAAAAATAAAAATCGGCCGACCGAAAGTCAGAGGAAATTTTGGCCGCCTGTTTGGTCTTAAAATGAAGGGGATCCAAAAGCTCGAAACGCCATCCCTCCCCTTCCTTAAAAAGCCGCCAATGTTTGGGCAGTTCCCCCGCCAAAGCGGGCCTTGCCAACGGGACCGGAAGACCTTCCCGTACCCGAATAAAAAGATTGGAGGCATCCTCCCCCTGATAGAAAAAGGGGGAATACGAGCCATTCCCCTTTTCCTCCGGAGGGACGGTGCTGACCAAAGCGATAACATAGGGACCGATTTTAAGCCGCAAAGTCATAAGCCTGTTTCCCTATCCCATCCTTTCCGCCCGTCCGTAGGCCAGGTCGCAGTAGTGTTCCACCGGGGCTTCCATTGAGCCGGCCTCGATCCGGGCGGTAACCGGATTTTTGTCGCAAAACCGGTAGACATGACAGCTTCGGCAGGGGGTATCCCCCCGATAGACGGCCTGCCGAATTTCTTTTGCCAACTCCGAAAATGCCTGTTGGAACAGCATCGTTTTCAGATCGCGTTGTGGCCAGGTGGTATGCGTGCAGGCCCGAAGCACTCCATAGGGAGAGATGGTGCAGGAGTTGGTCCCGCAACCACAGCGAAACAACCGGTCGTCCGGCGGCGGGGATGGAAACAATTCCTTCTGGCAACGATCGGTTTCCTGCTCCACAGGAAGGTCTGACTGCTCCAAATCCAAAATTTCCTCTGGGGAGAGCCGGTAGGCGGTGGAAGAAAGGTCGCCGTTCAGGCGGGGATGAATCGTGGTGTAAAGGTTAAATTTTTGTCCCAGGCCTTCCACCCACGCCTTTATTTTGTTGAGCTCATGGCGGTTTTCGGTCATCGCCTTGGTCTTAATTTTTAAAGGGAGATTGCGCCGCAAAATCCGCCGCACCCCCTCTTGAAAGCGTTTAAACGAGCCTCTGACCTGCGTGATCCGCTCAAAGGTCTCCTCCGTCGCCCCGTGACAACTCACGTCGATGGTGAAGGGGGGATGTTCCGCCAGAAAATCGGCCAAATCCTCAGTCACCGTCGTCGCGTTGGTGTAAAGATGGAGAATAAATCCCCTTTTTCCGGCCTCGAGATAGATTTTTCTGAACTGCGGATGAACAAAAGCCTCCCCGCCGGTCAGGGTGATCCAAAAAACGCCCGCGGCCTTCAATTCGTCCAAAATCCTTAAAATTTCCTCCAGCGCCAGCTCCCGGCGTAAGTGAGGGAGCGCATTGAAGGGGTCCGTGTAGCAGTGAACGCAATGGATGTTGCACCGGTAGGTCAGCTCAAACTGCACGCGGGTGGGGAGTTGCCCCGCCACGCTCCGGTTAAACACCCGCCGGCTGAAATTTTTATAGAGTTCCTCGCGGATAATGGGAAAGCATATAAGCCGAGAGTTCGGGCAACGTCAAGCCAACATCGGTTTGAGTAGCGGAAGGGAGGTCAGTTTTGCCCGACAGTCCCGGATCTCTTTTTGGAGGGAGGCCCCCTTTCCCACGGCATATTTTTTGGAAATGCGCCCGCAAATCGACGCTTCGGTCTCTCCCTGATAGAGCCGTTCAAAAATTTCCCAGGCGGTGTCATTGAATTCAAATCCCAGGGTTTTATTGTGGATCAGTTTTTTCAAGCGCGTCAGGATCCATTCGGCAGGGGGTTCGGCGGGGGCGTAGCCACGGACCAGCCGCTCCATTTCCCTTCGGTCGGTCACGGAGTGGAGGAGGGCCGTCAACAATCGATCCCCCTCCGCTTCGAGTCGATCCCAGTTTGTGCGTGTCTCCTGCATGCGGGCGAAGGAGGAAAGAAGATAAGGGGCCCATTCCGCCAAGGCGGGGGTTTTTTGCATCACTTTCCGGAGACGGTCGAGGTCTTGCGTCGACTGGAAATAGGACAAAAGACAAAGGATGGCCCGCGCGGGAACAGCCTTTGCAATCAACGTCCGCAGGTGGTCATCCTGCAAGGGGTGACCGATTCGGTGGAGCATGAAGAGGGTCATCATCTTCTTCATCGTGACGGCGTCCAGGACGGGCAGAAAAGCGGGGATGGCCAGATGAGGTTTGAAATAGGTGTATTGGGGGATCGATTCCCTGGTACGCACCGCCAGGGAAACGGTCGGGAAACTGATATGCCAGACCTGATGAATAAAGTCGGGACCGGGCAAAATTTCCTCCACATCCCCTTCCCGGAGCAAATGGGTCGCCTTCAAATTCAGATCACCCAGCTGAACTTGATCACCAAAATCCTTTTTGACCTGAAACGTGTATTCGCAATGGAGACTCTTCCCCTGCAGAACGGCAAAGGCGCCCCGGAACGCGTGGGAATGAATGCTGATTTGCGGAGTCACCCAAAAATAAATGTCGATGAGAAACTGTTTATCGCGATAGAGCGTAATCGGCGGCTGTCCGAATCCGCCGTGGGGTGAGAGCTGTTTGGGGAGTTTTTTTACCTTCCAAAAGGAGCGGAGAAAAGCCTCCATGTTGAAACGAAGGCCGCTTCGATGCTCCCGAAGGGCCTCCGCGGCCAGACTGGAAAGAGGGGAAAGCCCTCCTCCCGCCTTTCGCAACCGCCGGCTGATCGTCTCGCCCAGGGAGGCGACGGCTTTGACAAAATCGCCCATTCCGTTTTTCCCTTTTTTTACTTCACAGCGACGGGATGGATCGCCTCGATCGTTCTCAACTCTTCCAAAAAAATCAGCGTGTCTTTTTCAGCCCGGGCGGGGTCCACCTCGTATTTTTTCTGAAGGACGGCCGCCAAATCCCTTCCGGTCCGCCTTCCATCCATCTGTTCCCAAAGGAAGGCCGCAACGTCATCCAGGGTGTAGAGGAACGGTTCCTTGCCGGCCCCGCCCGGCGTCAGGGGAACCAAAATAAGTTCGCCGGCGACCACGCGGGCCACAATCGAAGCATCGTGTTCAAAGGAAATATCCAACGGGGAAGCCATGACTCATCTAGACCTTTTCGGGCAGGGAAAACAAGGCAAAACTTCGTAAAATCCGTGCCGGAAAGAACCCTTCCGGAGATCATAGCCCTCCCGTCGGTTTCCCGAACAAAGCTGAAGCATCCCGTAGGCGTCGATGTGAAATTTGTGATACCCCCCGCCACAACGGTCCCCCTTTTTGGCAAGGGTCTCGCGCCGTTGGCGGTCCTGATTTTCCCGGTCGGCACTAAACTCCGGGTCGGCCGCCTCGATCGCTTCAATCTCGGCCGCCGGCAGTTGATAGCCGAAGACATCGATGGACCCGTCGAGGCGGGGAATGACGTCGGAGCCGAACCGGTATTGCACATGCTCCCCCATCTTACGGACCTCATTTTTGATCTTGAAAATTTCGTCCCGGTTGAGCGTCATCCCGGTGGTTTTGAAAGTCAGCGGCAGATTCCTTTCCTCAAGAAGCCGGACCGCTTCCCTAAAACGCTCATAAGAATTTTTTCCCTGCGTGATTTTTTCAAAAGACTCCTTGGCAAAACCGTGCCAACTGATCTCGATCATGCGGGGAGGACGGGCCTTGAGAAAATCGGCAACCTCCGGCGTGATCAGCGTTCCGTTGGTGAAAACGGTCAGCAAAAAACCCTTTTGCCTGGCATAGGCGTAGATGTCCAAAAAATCGCGTCGCGCAAACGGCTCGCCGCCCGTGAAACAAAGGTAAAGACATCCCTCCTCATGGAGCTCATCCAAAATCCGGCAAATTTCGTTGAAGTCTAGTTCCCGCCGGATCCGCTCCGGCGTGTTGAAGGGATCGGTGTAGCACATCAGGCATTTGAGATTACACCGGCAGGTCAGCTCCCACTGGCCGTTTAACGGATAGGGGCGGTCGGTTATTTTTCCAAACAAGGTTTCACTCCCACTCAATCGTGGCCGGGGGTTTGGAGGAAATGTCGAGGACCACACGGTTGATCCCCTTCACCTCATTGATAATCCGGTTGGAAATCTTTGCCAATAAATCATAAGGAAGCCTCGCCCAATCGGCCGTCATCCCGTCGAGGCTTTCCACCGCGCGGAAGGCGGCCACGTTTTCGTAGGTCCTCTCATCCCCCATCACACCGACCGTTTTGACCGGCAATAAGATGCAAAAGGTCTGCCAAACCTTGTCGTAAAGTTGCGCGCGTTTGATTTCCTGCATCATCACGTCGTCGGCCTGGCGGAGTACCTTCAGCCGTTCGGCGGTGACCTCGCCGATGATCCGAATGGCCAGGCCGGGGCCGGGAAACGGTTGCCGGCTGGTTACTTCCGCCGGTATCCCCAGGGTGTTGCCCAGCTCGCGGACCTCATCCTTGAAAAGCTCCCGCAGGGGCTCCACCAGTTTCAACCCCATTTTTTCCGGAAGTCCCCCCACATTATGATGGCTTTTGATCACGGCCGAAGGACCTTTAAACGAAACCGACTCGATCACGTCGGGATACAGCGTCCCCTGCGCCAAAAAATCCACGTCTTTAATCCGGCGGGCCTCCTCGTCAAAGACGGCGAAAAATTCGTTGCCGATGATTTTGCGTTTGGCCTCGGGATCCGTCACCCCTCGCAACTTTTTCAAAAACCGTTCTTCCGCGTCCACCGACACTAAAGGAATGTGAAAGGTGTGGGTAAAAACCTTCTCCACCTTGCCGGCTTCATCTTTTCTAAGCAAACCGTTGTTGACAAAGATGCAGGTCAGCCGGTCGCCGATCGCCTTGTGGATCAAGACCGCCGCCACCGAAGAATCGACCCCGCCGGAGAGGGCGCAGATCACTTTTCCGTCCCCCACCTGTTTGCGGATCTCCTCAATCGCTTTCTGGGCGTAAGACTCCATCGTCCAGGAGGGTTGCATCTTGCAGATTTGAAACAGAAAATTTTCAATCAGTTCCGTACCCTCCGGCGTGTGGGAGACCTCGGGATGAAATTGAAGCCCGTAGACCCTACGTTTTGGATCGCAGAAGGCGGCGATGGGGGAGTTTTCGGTTTGGGCCACGGCCAGATAACCGGCGGGAAGTTTTTGCACCCGGTCACAATGGCTCATCCAGACCGGCATCGGATTGCCAAGACCTTGAAACAAAGGATCCCCCGGCTGGTAAGTGATTTCCGCCCGGCCAAACTCCCGCTGGTCGGTGGCGGCCACCGCCCCGCCGGCGGCCTGCACGATCAACTGCATCCCATAGCAAATACCGAGCATCGGAACGCCGAGATGAAAAATTTCGGGGTTCGGTTTGGGGGCCTTGTCCGCGAAGACCGAGGCGGGCCCCCCCGACAAAATAATTCCGCCGGGATTGAATTTTCTAATCGCCTCGATCGGATAGTTGTACGACTCGATCTCACAATAGACGTGCGCCTCCCGAATCCGGCGCGCAATGAGTTGCGTGTATTGGGATCCGAAATCTAAAATAAGAATGCGTGATGCCTCAGGTGAAATCATTCTATTCCAAACGGTAGTTCGGCGCCTCTTGCGTGATAATCACATCATGCACATGCGACTCCTTCAGGCCGGAGGCGGAGACGCGGACAAATTTTGCCTTTTCCCTTAAACTTTTCAGGTCGGCCGCCCCCACGTAGCCCATTCCGGCACGAACGCCGCCCGTTAATTGATGGATCACATCGAGCAGTTTACCCCGATGGGGAACTCGGCCTTCAATTCCCTCCGGCACCAATTTACTCAAGGGGACATCCCCCTGAAAATAACGATCGCGCCCGCCGCATTGCATGGCCGATAAAGAACCCATCCCCCGATAAACCTTGTAGCTTCGGCCCTGATACAAAACCACATCCCCCGGCGCCTCGTCCGTGCCGGCAAAGAGCGAACCGATCATCACCGTTTGCGCCCCCGCGGCCAGGGCCTTGACGATGTCTCCCGAAAATTTGATTCCGCCGTCGGCAATGATCGAAACGCCGGCCGCCGCTGAGGCCTGGGAAGCCCATTGAATGGCGCTCAACTGGGGGACCCCCACGCCGGCAATCATCCGCGTGGTGCAAATGGAGCCCGGTCCCATTCCCACTTTGATCGCGTGCGCCCCCGCATCGATCAAGGCCTGCGCCCCTGCTTGCGTGGCCACGTTACCGGCGATGATCGGGGTCTTGGGATAATTTTTTACGCAACTTTTCAATGTCTCCACGACCGAACGGGCATGTCCGTGGGCGGTGTCGATGACCAGCACGTCACAGCCGGCGTTGACCAGCCCCCCGGCTCGATCGATTTCTTTGGCGCCGGTGCCCACCGCCGCTCCCACCCGGAGACGGCCGTAGGCATCTTTGGTGGCGTGCGGAAACTTTCTCGACTTCGCCAAATCCTTGCTGGTGATCAAACCCTTCAGATTATTTCTTTCATCAACCACGGGAAGTTTTTCGATTCGATTTTCTTGCAACAACTGCTGGGCCTCTTCGATTTTGATACCCTCCCGGGCGGTGATCAACTTTTCCCTCGGCGTCATACATTCACGGATGGGACGATTTAGATTTTCTTCAAATTGAAAATCGCGGTTGGATAAAATCCCCGCCAATTTGCCATTTTTTACGACGACGAAACCGGAGATCCCCAACTCTTTGCGAAGTTGCACGGCCTGGCGCAACGGCTGATCGGGCTCCACGGTAATCGGCGCCACGATCATCCCGCTCTCCGATTTTTTGACCTTGTTAACCCACGCGGCTTGTTCCGCGCCTTCGCCGTTGCGGTGCAAGATCCCGATACCACCCGCCTGGGCCATGGCGATCGCGGTTTGGGCCTCGGTCACGGTATCCATGGCGGCGCTGATAAGGGGAATAGTTAAGCGAATTCCAGGTGTTAGATAGGTGGTTAGATCACATTCACTGGGCAAAATCTCACTCTCACCCGGCAATAAAAGGCAGTCATCAAAGGTAAATGCGTGCGGGGGGACCTCAAACATGGCGGAGGCTTACCCTCCTAAAAAAAGAATGTCAAGGGGCCTGCCCTCCGGGGAACTATTCCAATTCCACCAGCAATACCAGGCGGGACTGACCCCCGAGGGAAGGTGCGCGGTGGTAGGTGGCGGGGATGTCAGTCACCCTCTGCCGCAATCTTCCCGTCAAAAAAACGGGAATGCCGGGGGAAGACTGCAGATATCTATTATTGTGAGCGATGACGGTTCCTTCACCCACAAGGGCAACGCTGATAACCCCGTAGATATTGTCATAATGGAAACCGGCGGCGGCCCCCTTTCTCAAGCCATAGGCCGAGTTCCATCGAAGGTAAATCCTGCTCAAGGACATCCGTTCTTTTGGCACGGCCTCCCGAATCATGGCGACAAGTCTTTCAACGTAACGGTCCAGCTTTTCCAATAAATGCCGCGCGCGGTCTCGCTCTTGAGCTGTTAACCACTGACCGCCTTCGATTGATTCGTAAAGCCCGGCCCGGCCGCTGGAGGTAATATCCCCATTGGGGAGTTTGTCCAACAATTCGAGAAGCTCCATGCTTTCCCCGAACTCCATCCCCACCTCTCCATCCCCCATCAACTGAAATCCCTCCCTTTGCAAAGAGGCCTGGGACAAAGGGATAACGGGAGTTGGAGGAGACAAGGCAGGGTTGGAAGGGGGGGCGGTCCCGGAATCGGAGGCGCTTAATCCTTGGCCGACAAAAACCCGGGCCGAAATTCCAGGCAGAGGCTTCAATAAATGAAGAGGGACCTCTCCGGCCAGGCTGTACAGGTCGTCGTCGGGGGCCGCCGCCGCGGCCCATTCCGCCCCGCCGGTCGTCTCGGTCTCAAACCACTCCACGCCGCCGGTCACGCTGGCCATGCCGGCCGTGGCGCAAACGGGAATCGTTGGAAAGAAAGCGGCTACCATTATTAGTGTCCCTCCGCAATCCTTCGAATTTTTTCACGACGATCCTGCCGGAAAATCGCCTTCGCGTCATTCTCGCCGTCCGACCCAAGCAGGGTTTTGATTTGATCCCACTGTCTCATATTCCTCAACTCCGTCTCTCCCCTCAGCCATCGCGATAAAAAACTATCCGGATATTGTTTGGGAATGCCCTTGACCGAAAGATCTTGAGGCAGTTGCCCACCATAACGGAAGGCCACCCACTCCCTGGCAAAATCCAAAAGAGATATTCGATCCGCCGCCTCACCCCTTTTCCATCCCCTCTGTTCAAAAACGGCATCCAAAATCAATTGTCTGGCGATTTTTGGCTCTACTCCCAACTCGATCAAAAAATGGCTCACCTCCGCATAAAACCGGTGCGCCGGAAATTGTCTCCGAATGACAATCCGGCCGTCCTCCAGCCAGCGACTCAACGGACCGCTCTCCCCCTGAACCGGTATCCCTTTTAGACCGGTAAAAAACGGTAATCGACCGCCAAAGCGCAATGCCGCCAGCTTTCTGGCCTCCAGCAAAAGCCTTTCCGACGGGTTTTGAGCACCGTTTGTCCACCCTTGCTGTTCAAAAACGGCATTGGCAATCAGGGTCAGCGCCCTTTCTCTTTCCACTCCTACTGCCAGTAAAAGAACCATCACCTGGCGATAAAATTCCGGTGCGGACAGTTTTGTACTGAAGGTGATCTTTTCCCCCTTCAACCAGCGGGTCAGGGAGCTAGGCTCGTTCTGGTTGGGGATCCCCTCCATTTTGGAAATGATTGGCAACCGTCCGCCGAATGTCAGGGCAACCCCCTCCCGGGCGGCCAACAACAGTTTTTCCTGTGCCGTCTCGGTCTCCGCAGCCCATCCCCTCTCCTCAAAAACCGCTTCCTTGACCAACATCTCTATTTCTCTTTTAGGCATCCCCGTCGCATTCAACAGGGCCGTTATCTGACCGTAAAAACTGCGCGGAGGGAGGTTGGGACTAAAGACAACCGGTTCTCCCCGGATCCAGCTGGTCAGAGAGCTACGCCCCTCCTGTCTGGGGACCCCCGGCACGCTACACAGGGGAATTCTTCCTCCAAACGCCAGGGCAACTTCTTCCCGGGCCCTCAGCAAAAGCATCTCCGCGGCGGACTCCGCACTCTTCTTCCAACCTTCCTGTTCAAAGACGGCGTCGATAACAAGCGTTTCGATCCGCTCCTCGTCCACGCCCAACCGTTCAAGAAGTTTTTGCACCTGACGGTAAAACGCAGTGGCGGGAATCCGCGGTGAAAACTCAAAGACTTCCCCCTGAAGCCAACGGGTCAAAACGGCTTCCCGATCCTGAAGGGAGACGCCCGGAATGCCGGGGTCGGAAGGCAACGTGCCGCCGAAGGCAAAGGCCGTCCCCCGCCGGGCCTCCAGCAAAAGCCTTTCCCGCGCGTTTTGCGCCTCGTTTTTCCACCCTTGCTGTTCAAAAACGGCATCAACGGTTAAATTCCGAATCTCCTCCCGTCCAACACCCAGGCCCGACAAAAGCGCTTGAACCTGCCGATAAAACTCCGCGGGGTAACGAACCGGAAAGGGATCGCCATCCAGCCAGCGGCTTAAAGTGTTGTGATTTTTCAATTGAACGGGAATTCCGGAAATCGGGGGGATGCTGGGAAGCCGGCCTGCAAACCTTAAAACAACCCGCTCCCGCGCCTTTTTCAATAACCGTCCCCGGGCGGACTCCGGCTTCCAATCCCAACCCTCCCTTTCAAAAAAAGTCTGCATCAGTTTTTGATACCATTCTGCCGCAACTTCGGGGGACGGATCCTCCCGTTGCAAACGAAGCGCAAAATAGAAGGCCAGGCCTTGACAGACCTTCCTCCAATCGCGATCCCCGTTCAATACGGATAACATCGAAGGAGTCATGACGAATGTTTATCTGCCCCACCCCAAGTCACCAGAGATTTCGACCGGCCATTCCAGCCCCTCTTGCCAACCGGCATAGACTGCTAAGGCGCCTCGAAAGAGAGGGGTATCCTCCTTTTCGGAAGGCGCGGTTGACGTCGGCCGGTAATCTTCAGGAAGGCGTTGAGGACTCTTATCGGTGAGGCTTGTCATCAACTGCCGGCCGATAAAAACCTCGGCCGACGTTTGCGACGACGGCGGCAACAAGAGGGCCGGTAACTGTTGCGCCAGCCTCTCCGCGACCCGGCGGTCGGCGGACCCAAAAAACGTGTGCTTTGGCGCCCAAACAAGGGTGGCAAGTGTCCCGGCCCCGGCAACGGGGTCAGGAACATCCACAAAATAATCGTCACCGGCCGCAAAGGCCGCGTCGGCCTCAAACCAGATCGCTGGGCCGGCCACGGAGGCGGCGGGTAAAAATGAAGTCGTCTGAAGCGCAAATATATTCATGGTCAGAACCCTTTACAAATTTCGCGTTATTCGATAAATAGGAAACACCGTGGAACTTCAAGAAAAATCTTCAAGGCTTTTCCAAAGCGATTTTTGGGAGCGAACCACCCATGTGCATCATAATACGCCGTTTTTTATCTACATCCCGATAATGATTGGGGTTTTGCTTTATACCCGCCTGACCGGGGACGTTGCAACGGCCTGGATTTCCTCCGGTTTTGTCCTGGGGATGTTCAACTGGACCTGGTTTGAATACGTCCTGCATCGTTTTGTTTTTCACTATGAACCGAAAAGCGAATGGGGAAGGCGTTTTCACTATCTTTTTCACGGCATCCACCACGATTTTCCGGGCGAAAAAGACCGCCTGGTGATGCCGCCCCTTGCCGGCTTGATGATCGCCGTTCCCGTATTTGGTCTGCACTATGGCCTTTTGGAATCCTGGGGTTTGCCCCTCTTTGCCGGCTTTCTGGCGGGCTATCTTTATTACGAGTTTGTCCACTATTCCGTTCACCATAAAAAGAAAATCGGGTGGAGTTGGACCGGCGAACAGCGCAAAAACCACCTCAACCATCATTTCAAAGACGCCGGCAGACGCTTCGGCGTCACCTCACCCCTTTGGGATTTTGTGTTTGGGACCTACCAATAATTTCAGGGCAGACGTTTGAGCACACTCAAAATTTCACTGGCGCCACCCAGCCCGTAGACGGTGGCGTGGTCTTCGTCACTGCGCCAGCCCTTTAACCAGCCTTTGATCCCCTTCCAAACGGAAACGGTGGTGGAGACGACAAAAGTCCGGTCATAGACCCGATCCCCCTCCCTGATTTGAATGGGCCAATAAATTTTCATCCCGTCCATGGAACGAACACTTTCGGTTCGCAGCGGTTGCGCGCCGCCATTGAAACATTCCGGGACCAAATGATAATAACCGACCGGCCCCTCCTCGCGCGCATCCACCACCAGCGACCCCGTGACCCCGTAGGCCCCGACCACGGCGTAATAGGCCGGATCACCGCCGGGGAGCCGGCAATGGATCGAAGACTGGATGTAGGGCCGGGTCCGGGCGTATTCCTCCGCATGGGTGGGGCCTCGCCTGGCCTCGGCGGGCGGGGCCGGCAACATATAGAGACTGGCGTACAAGTGAGTGCCCTTATCGTAGGCGGAAATCACGCCGTAACGGGTCAGCTCCTCCCGGTTCACTTCATCCTCCTTGATTTTTGGAGCCAACGCGGCGACGTCGGCCTTGGTTAAAGGGCGCTCCGGCATCAGGGCCGCCTGCACGTTGGAGAGCGACATCAGGCGTTTGATCTGCCAGAGAATTCTTTGGCGCTTTTCCCGATGCGGGGCAAATCCCAGCTCAAAATAATCCTCGGCCTGTTTTAAAACGGTCCGCTTCAGCTCGGTTAAAGGCCGGGTGGGATCCTGGCCTTTCGCAAAGACGATGGGTTGAATTCCCATGAATAAACCTTTCAATGCGCAATGCGTAAAAAGTTTTCGATCATCCGAGGGCCCTCCGTCGTCAGAATCGATTCAGGGTGGAATTGAACCCCGTAAACCGGCCAGGCCCTATGTTGCAAGGCCATGACCTCCCCGTCCTCACTGCGCGCGGTGATTTGCAAACAGGCCGGCACCGATTCGGCCCCCACCGCCAACGAATGATAACGGGTGGCGGTAAAGGGGTTGGAGAGGCCGGCAAATAAATCTTTTTCGTTGTGCGAAATCCGGGAGGTCTTTCCGTGCAGAATTTTTTGAGCCTGAACGATTTTACCCCCAAAGGCCTGGGCAATGGCCTGATGGCCAAGACAAACGCCCAGGACCGGCATCGTTCCCGCTGATTTTTGGATGAGCTCCACGCAAATCCCGGAATCTTCCGGCCGCTTGGGCCCCGGCGACAAGACAATGTGGGAGGGCCGCCGGTTTAAAATTTCTTCGCAAGTGACCTGGTCGTTTCGAACCACCTCGACTTCGCCGTTCAAAACAGCCAGCGCCTGATACAAATTGTAGGTAAAAGAGTCGTAGTTATCCACGAGAATAATCATAAGGAAGCGGATACCTCGTGAAAGACACTAGAAGCGGCGCCGAGCAAATTTCCATCTTCCCCCAAGGCCGACGGCAAAACCTTCACTTTTTGCGCGAGCCGCGGATAGGTTCGTTTTTTGATTTCCTCCCGGCAACTTTCCATAAAATGGGGATGCGCCTTGGCGATACTTCCTCCCAAACAGTAATTTTCCACGCCCGTGATCTTGGCCAGATTGCCGATGCCGATTCCCAAATAGATCCCGTACTCCCGCCAAAACGCGAGCGCCTTGGAATCCCCGCCGTCGGCCGCCTTCGCCAATGTTTCCGCGGTTGTCCCCTTGGGGACCGCTTGACTCGCGGCATACGTCTCCCAACAGCCGCGACTCCCGCAGGCGCAGGACCTGCCGTCCGCTTCAATGGTCATGTGCCCTACCTCCCCGGCAAAACCTTCATCCCCCCGCCAAATTTTGCCGTCCAAAAAAATCCCGCCGCCGATGCCGGTGCCTAATGTCAACATCATAAAATTGTTAAGTCCCTTGGCCGATCCTTTCCAATACTCCCCGACCGCCGCCATGTTCGCGTCGTTGTCAAAGACGATCGGACAGGAAAAATCCTCGGCGAGCAGGCGGGCCGCCGGCACATCCCTCCATTCGGGAAAGTGGGGGAGTTGGTGAACGACCCCTTCCTTGAAATTACAAATGCCGGGGAGGCCCAAACCGATGCCGGCGATCTCTTTTATTTTTTCCCCGGCGGTTTCGCGAATCAGCCCCGCCATCCTTTGAAAAAAATCCTTCGGACGGCGGTTGGCTCCGACCTCTTTTTTTTCTTTCCGAACTATTTGGCCGGACTCATTCACCAACCCCACCCGCAAATGGGTGCCGCCGACATCGACGGCCACGGCAACTCTCATATTGAGCCGGTGAACTAACATATGTTAAGCATCCGTCAATGCCCCAATTTTTGCTTGATCCCAAAAACGTGCAGGGCGACTTTGTCATCCTTCCCCCGGAAGAAGCCAAACACTTGATTAAAGTCCTCCGTTACAAACATGGGGACACGTTGTGGGTCTCCGACGGGCAAAACCGCTGGCGAGCGGTGATTGAAGAGGCCACGCCGAAATCGGCTCGGCTTAAACTGCTGGAAAAATGCTCCCTTCCCCAAACCGCTCCCGCCCCCGCCTTGGGCGTGGCCCTCCTCAAGCACGATCACCTGGAATGGGTTTTGCAAAAAGGGGTGGAACTGGGCTGTCGGGAATTTTTTCTGTTCGATTCCGCGCGGACCGTCCCCCGTTTTTGGGAAACGGTAACAGCCAAAAAACTGGCCCGCTTCGAAAAAATTCTTGCGGAAGCCGCTAAGCAATCGGGGCTGATCGGTCATCCCAAAATCCATCCGCCCCTTTCCTTTCCCGAGCTTACGCGGCAATTTCCAAAATTTTCGGCGGTCCTCCTGGCCTGGGAGGAAGAGACCCAATCCGATTTTGCCGCCGCGTTTCAAACCCTGGACCCCTCCAATCTTTTGATCCTGATCGGACCGGAGGGGGGTTTTTCGCGCGACGAGGTGGTACTGGCGGAAAAGGCCGGGGCTAAAAAAATTTCCCTGGGCGCGCAAATCCTGCGCTCCGAGACGGCGGCGATTGCCTTGCTGACCTTGTGCCAGTATGAATTGGGGAATATCTGAACCGATATGTCCTGCGTGAAAATGGTTTTAAAGATAAAAAACAAAGGAAAATCAATAGGTTAATGTGCTTGCCCAATGGGTGCTAGCAACAGGGCAGAGACTTTTAAATTGCATTAAATGCAATTTTTTATTGCATTTAATGCAATCCATTGCTAATCTTAAACCGTCATGAACAAAAGAGAAATCAACGAACGGCTCAAAGAGCTGGGCCATATTTATGATCAGCTGAACGGTCCGGATTTGGAGATCGGCATTTGTGGGGGAGCCGCTTTGATCCTGACGGACCTCGTTTCTCGAGTCACGAAAGACGT
>JACQMB010000033.1 GCA_016203765.1 Deltaproteobacteria bacterium | reverse complement strand
GGAGCCTGCTGGCGTTGCCTTAAGCGCCGTCTAGCCCGGAGCCGTAATGAGGAGCGAAAATGGGTATTGGTTGCAAAATTTGGGGATTGACGGAGGAAAATCCCCAAATTTTCTCTTCTGCAACCAAACCCATTTTCGGGACGAATTAGGCGGAGGGCTGGCGCAGCAACGCCAGCAGGCTCCCGCCACCGAAACAAAAAAACAAAATGTTGAAAAAACTGTCAGAGGGTCAGAAACTTTAGGCCTTTTTGGGGACCTTTTTGATATTCATGTAGTGGATGACCGAGTCAAGAAAGCGGACATATTGGTCACCCGCGGGATGGACAATACGGGATTGCAGGTGGGTTCCCTCTTCGAGGCGGCTTTTTTTCTCCACAAAGGGATTGGATGAATAAATGGTTCGCTGAGTGCCTAAAAACTGGTCGGCCTTGTCGGCAAAAGCCTTGATATCTTTTGTCTTTTTGGTCCCCAAAAATTTATCTTTGGCCCGTTCCAGCCAACTAATCCCCTCCTTGGCCTCATGGGACTTGGTTTTTTCACGCCGCTCTCCATAGGTCTGGCCAACGGTTTGATCACCCCTGCGGGTATTGAGCGGGCTAAAACCGGACTTTTTGTGGCTAATAGAACTCATCGGTTGGTATGGATGCAAAATGGAGGCCAAGGAATGTGTTTATGTGTCTATGTGTCTATGTGTTTATATCTAATAATATCAAATAGTTATCTATATTTCACCAGGTCCGTAGTCCGTGGTCCGTAGTCCGTGGTCCAATTCCGAGGTCTTTCCTCCCCAAATCACGCCTTTTTGGCAACAATTTGCATCATCGCCCAGAGGAGGCCGACGCGGAAACGGGTGGTTTTTTCGATTTGAAAACCGTTCTTGTCGAGGAGACGGGTGGCCTCTTCCATCGTATAAACCTTGGCAAAGGCCGGGTCAAAGGCGCTCATGTAGGCGTGGTAGAGTTGGCCTTTCAGGCTTTTCCGGTTCCAGTCGATGAGGATAAACGTGCCGCCGGGTTTGAGGAGGCGGCGGGTCTTGGCAAAGACAGCCTCCGGATTGCGGAAATAGTGGAGGTTGGAGATGCTGAGGACCGCGTCAAAGCTATTTTCGGGAAGCGGGACCGTTAAAAAATCCCCCTCCGTGAATTGAATCCGGGGGTTGCCGCCCAGTTTTTCCCTGGCCCTCTCCAGCATATCCTGGGAGAGATCGATGCCGGTCAGCCGCAGGCCGGGATGTTTTTGGATCAGCCGTTTTTCGAGATCGCCGGTGCCGCAGCCGATATTCAACAGATGCTCATGGCCGGAAAGGGCAAGAGCCTGACAAGCCATGACGTTGGTTTTGCGGACATAACCCCAATAAATAATGTCATAAACCCTGGCTAGAAGATTATATTTTCGGCGGACGGCCTTGCTGGTCACTCGTGGAAATTACAACACAATTTTGATTACGTCACCTTCAATTTTTAGTTGATACGATTCCACCGGTGCGGGGGCCGGCATCGATAAATTTTTTCCGGTTTTGAGATCGAACTGGGCCCCGTGCCAGGGACAGGTTACAGCGCCATCTTCCACCGTTCCCTCGGCCAATGAGGCCCCGGAATGGGTGCAGGTGTCATGAATAGCGTAAAATTGGCCATCGACGTTAAAAATGGCGACCGGTTCACCGTCGACTTCCACTTGTTTGGCTTCTCCCGGCTTGATTTCGCTGACTTTAGCGACTGCTATCTCTTTGGACATCTTCATCCCCCTTCTTTTTTAAAGTCCGTAGTCCGTGGTCCGTAGTCCGTTAAGTAGGCCAATCCTTAATTCCGTACACCCCGCTTTTCAACACTTTCAAGCAAAGTAAAGCGCATTTCAAGCGGACGGGCCCCAATTCCAAACCTAGTTCTTCCAAGAGTTCCTTTTTTCCGATCTTTTTGATCTCCTCCAACGATTTATCCTCAATCATCTCGGTTAGCATCGAGGTGGCGGCCTGCGAAATGGCGCAACCCTTGGCGTCAAACTTGATCTCTTTCACCCGGTTCCCCTCGATTTTCAGATCGATCCGGCACTCATCGCCGCAGAGCGGATTGGTGTCGAAAGAGGTGATATCGGGTTTTTCGATTTTACCCCGGTTCTTGGGGTATTTGTAATGCTCCAGGATTTCTTCGCGGTAGAGGGCATCCATGGCTATTTTCTAAAAAATCGGGCCGCCTCTTTCAAGGCGTCAATCAATAAATCGATCTCTTCCTTTGCGTTATACAAATAAAAACTGGCCCGGACGGTGGCTTCCAACCCCAGTTTTTTGTGCAGGGGCATGGTGCAGTGGTGTCCGGCCCGCACGCAAATCCCGTTGCGATCCAAAACAGCCGCTACATCGTGGGGGTGAATATCCTTGAAATAAAAAGAAACCAGGCCGACCCGCTCCGAGGCGGGAGGACCGATCATGGTCAAGCCCTCCACTTCGTGGAGCCGCTCCATCGCGTAACGGACCAGTGATTGCTCGTGTTCGGCGATTTTTTTCAAGCCCAGATGATGGAGATAATCGACGGCGGCCTTCAGGCCCACCGCCTCCGCGATGCTTTGGGTGCCGGCCTCGAATTTCCAGGGGAGGTCGTTCCATGTGGAGTGATCCCACTGCACGGTTTTGATCATCTCGCCGCCGCCCAGGAAGGGGTCCATTTTTTCCAAAAGTTCCTTTTTTCCGTACAAAATGCCGATGCCGGTGGGCCCCAGCATTTTGTGGGAGGAGAAGGCCAGGAAGTCACAATCCAAATCCACAACATCGACATTCTGATGGGGGACGGCCTGCGCGGCATCCAAAAGGACCAGCGTCCCTTTGGCACGCGCCTTTCTTATAATTTCCTTGGCCGGGTTTTTGGTGCCGAAGGTGTTGGAGGCCAGCGTGAAGGCAGTGATTTTGCAACCTTCCAGGAGGCGGTCCAAATTTTCCAGATTCAACCGGCCCTTTTCGTCAAAGGGGATATATTTCAGCCGGGCCTTTTTTCGCTCCGCCAGCAACTGCCAGGGAACGATATTGGAGTGATGCTCCATTTCGGTCAGCAAAATCACGTCGCCGGCCTGAATGTTTTTATCCCCCCAACTGCGGGCAACCAGATTGATCGACTCCGTGGTTCCCCGCGTAAAAATGATTTCTTGCGAGGCGCGGGCGTTGACAAAATTTTTGATGTGCTCACGGGCCGACTCATAAAGTTCGGTCGCCTCCTCCGCGATCGTGTAGACGCCGCGGTGGATGTTGGCGTAGCTCGCCTGATAAAAGGCCGTCATCGCCATGATCACGTGCTTCGGCTTTTGGCTGGAGGCGGCGTTGTCGAGATAAACCAGCGGGTAGCCGTTGATCTTGCGGCTTAAAATGGGAAAGTCCTGGCGAATGGTTTCAACCGGCAGGGGCATGGTCAACCTCCCGGATGCTCCAGATGGGTACGCATCCATTCCCGAACCGATTCCAGCGGAACCCGCCCGAAGACATCTTCGTAAAAACCCTCCACCAGGAGGGCCTCGGCCTTTTCCTTATCGAGGCCCTTGGAGCGGAGATAAAACATCTGCTCCCGGTCGACCTGTCCGATGGTGGCGCCATGCGAGGCCTTGACGTCATCCGCCTCGATCTCCAGCCGGGGGATCGAGTCGGCATGGGCCTTGTCGTTCAAGACCAGGTTGTGGTTGGCCATGTAGGATACCGTTTGCTGGGCGGCTTTTTCGATTTTGATCATTCCTTGGAAAATGATTTTGGCCCGATCATCGGCGGTCGATTTAATCAAAATATCGGCCGTGGTGTGGGGGGCGACATGGTGGGTGAGAGAGCAAAGCTCGAGGTGCTGTCGATCTTTCCCTTCCACCAGGCCGATCACCTCGCCCTTGGCCCCTTCGCCGTTTAAAACGGTTTCGATATTGGCCTTGGCCAGCTTGCCCCCTTGACAATGGATCACCCATTTTAAACGGGCGTTGCGGCCGACTTCCACTCGCTTGTGGGCCACTTCGTAGGTTTGTCGCGACCAGTTTTGCAGATCGATCCAGGTCAGCTCGGCCCCCTCTTCCAAATAAACTTCATAAACCCCATTCACGAAATTATTTTTATTTTGGTTGGTGGAGGCGCTGTAGTGGAGGAGGGTTGCCTTGGCCCCTTGGTCTAAGACAACCAGTAGCCTTGGGAAACAACTGGAATCTTCTCGCGCGAGGGCAGAGGTCAGGAGAAACGGAAGCTCGACCGCGGTGTTTTTAGGAATATAAAGAAAAACCCCCGTTTGCCAGTTCGCCTCGTTTTGGGCCAGGAATTTTTCTTGCCGGCCATGGAGCCCGCGCCCCAGATATTTGCCGACCAACTCTTTTTTTTCCTCACAGGCCTTGGTCAGGGAGGTGAGCCAAACCCCCTGCTTGAGGAGCGCCGGATCCAGCGTGGGGGGAGAAGCCTGCTCTCCGTAGAGAAGCTCTCCGGCCAGAACTATTTTAGCCGGTAGCAACCGGGAGGCCGCGCCTTGATCCGCCCCGTTTTTAACCGGGGGCAGCGGTTCGAATTGACCCAGATCAACGCGGCCAAAGTTGGTCCGCCGCCAATCCTCCCCGCCGGTGGGGACCGGAAGTTTGGTATTCAAGCGGGCAGCCCGCTCTCTTCTCTCTTGTAACCAGGGTTGTGTCATCCAACACTCCCCTCCATCTGTAATTGAATCAACCGGTTCATCTCGACCGCGTACTCCATCGGCAATTCCTTGACGATCGGTTCAATAAAGCCGGAGACAATCATCGAATTGGCCTGTTCTTCCGATAAGCCTCGGCTCCTTAAGTAAAAGAGTTGTTCATCGCCGATTTTGGAGACGGTCGCTTCATGACCGATGTTCACATTTTTCTCATCGATCTCCATGTAGGGATAGGTGTCGGAGCGCGAATCTTTATCCATGATCAGCGCATCGCAACAGACATTGACCTTCACATCTTTGCATTTTGGATAAACCTTCACCAAACCTCGGTACGAAGAACGCCCGCCATTTTGGCTGACCGATTTGGAAAGGATGTGCGAGGAGGTGTGGGGGGCCACATGCACCACCTTCCCCCCCGCGTCCTGATGCTGGTTTTTGCCCGCGCAGGCCACCGACAAGATATCTCCGCGCGCCCCCGGTTCCATGAGATAAATGCTCGGATATTTCATCGTTAGCTTGGAACCCAAATTAGCGTCTACCCACTCCATCGTTGAATCTTTAAAGGCCTGCGCCCGCTTGGTCACCAAGTTATAGACATTGCTCGACCAATTTTGAATGGTGGTGTAACGGAAGCGCCCTCCCTGCTTGACGACGACCTCCACCACCGCGGCATGGAGCGAGTCGGTCGAATAGGATGGGGCGGTGCAGCCTTCGACATAATGCGCCTGGGCCCCCTCGTCGCAAATCAGCAGGGTCCGCTCAAACTGCCCGACGTTTTTGGCGTTGATGCGGAAGTAGGCCTGCAAAGGTAGATCCACTTTGACGCCGGGTGGAACGTACAAAAAACTCCCTCCCGACCAGACGGCACTGTTGAGCGCGGCAAATTTGTTGTCGTTGGGCGGGACAATGGTCGCGAAGTATTTTTTGAGAATATCTTCGTGTTCGCGCAGGGCCGAATCGGTATCCGAAAAGATCACACCCCGAGATTCCCATTCGTCTTTCAGCTTGTGATAGACGCTCTCCGATTCATACTGGGCGCCGGAGCCGGCCAGGAATTTCTGTTCCGATTCGGGAATCCCCAGCTTGTCAAAAGTCCTTTTGATCTCTTCGGGGACATCTTCCCACGTGTCGCCTTTGTGTTCGGCCGGCTTCAAATAATAGTAAATCTCGTCAAAATTCATATGGGTGAGATCTCCCCCCCAGGTCGGCATCGGTTTGGCCAAAAAAATGTCCAACGCCTTGTGGCGAAACTCGCGCATCCAATCGGGTTCGTTTTTGTGGTCGGAGATCTGGTCGATCACGCCGTGGTCCAGCCCCCGTTTGGATTTAAAGACCGACTTTTCTTCCACGTGGAAGCCATACTTCTCTTTGTAACCTCTGCCGATCTCGATTTGTTCTTTATGTGGTGCCATGGATTCCCCCTTCGGGCTGTGGGCCCGGTTCACGATCCTCGATGCCAAAGGCCCGGTAGCCTTCGTTTTCAAGTTTAATCGCCAACTCCGGACCGCCGCTCGAAATAATTTTTCCCTTCGACAAAATATGAACGAAATGAGGCTTCAAATGATTCAAAATTCTTTGATAGTGGGTGATGACCAAGGCGGAGGCCTTCGGGTTTTGTACCAGGTATTCACTGACACCCTGTGAAACGACTTTGAGGGCGTCGATGTCGAGACCGGAGTCGGTCTCATCCATGATCGCCAGCTTCGGCTGCAAGGTTAACAGCTGTAAAATTTCCATCCGCTTTTTCTCGCCGCCGGAAAAACCGTCATTCAAATAACGTTGGGCGAAGGCCGGATCGATTTTGAGCCCCTCCATGTATTTTTTGATATCCTTGCGAAAAGTTTTGCGGATTTCCTTGTAACGGCCGTTTCCCTTTTCGCTTAACGCGGCCAGCGCCGTCATCAGAAAGTGTCCGACGGTGACGCCCGGAATCGCGATGGGATATTGAAAACTCAAGAACAATCCCGCCTGGGCGCGCTCCTCCGGCTCCATTTCCCGGATGTCCTGGCCGTCAAAACAAACGGACCCCTTGGTGATTTCATAGCCGGGCCGCCCCATCAACGTGTAGGCCAGGGTCGACTTCCCCGAACCGTTGGGTCCCATCACGGCGTGGACCTCCCCTTCGCGAACAGTCAGGTCCAGTCCCTGAATGATTTCGTTTTCTTCAACCCGGATGTGAAGATTCTCGATTTTTAAAAGTTCTTTTCCCATAGTTCTTCTCCTTTGATAATCCGGGGCGGTCGCCCCCCTTCATAAACGAAAGTGATGATATCTTTGAGTGTAATCTGTTTCAGGGCGGTCAAAACAAGCCCGTGGGTGACCGCCCAAAATTTTAAAATATCGCAGTGGGATTCAATGGGGCATTGGCCCGGCTGTGAAACACAATCGACCAGACCCATCGAATCTTCCATGGTTTCCAAAATATCGCCGACCGTGATTTCTTGCGGTTTTTTGGCGAGCTTCACGCCGCCATGGACGCCTCGGTGCGATTCCAAAATGCCGGCCTGGACCAGTTGATGGACGATGTTGCTTAAAAAACGGCTGGGAATTCCCAGGGCCGTCGCCATTTCGCGCACACTCACCCACTGATCTTTGGGAAGGCGGTCCAGCTTCGCCAAAAAAACGAGGGCATAATCACTGGCCTTGGATAGCTTCATACGACTAAATTATCACTCTGGCGGTGATAAATAGCAACCTAGGCAGAATTGTCAAGGGTTTTAACTATTTAGGAGATTCTGAACAAATTCAATAACTTAAAAATGAACCCCAAAATACCCAAAGACTGAAAGCTGGGGATCAAAGCCGCCGTTGAGGATGCGCACCCCGGCCGAGTTGGTGTGGGACTGCAGGCTGATCAAATGAAGATTAACATCGGCGGCGACATAAAAGAGCTTGGCGATCAGGACCTCCATACCGGTTCCCATCACGCCCCCGTAACCGTAGACGCCAAAACGGTTGTTGCCGGCACTGCTGTCAGGAACCGCCGCGCCGAAAACCCCCGCTCCCCCCTTAATGTAGGGGAGGAAGCGGACAGTCTCATTGCGCGTCAAGACATCCAAAATCAGGGAATATTTGAGGAGGATGTCGGCATTGACCGCGTGTTCCCTGGCTCCTCCCGCCGTATCACTGCCATAGCGCATCTGAAGTTCGGCCGCCAGAAAATCGAGAAAATTCCAACCGAAGGTAAGCCCGTAGCCCAAAATGTTGCGACTGCCAAAGGCTGTGTTGTTGACCACGTTGGTATCTTCATCGACATTCATCATGCCGATGCCGAGCAGGGCATAAGACCCTTTATGCCACCCTTTTTCCGGCGTGGCCATGGCCGCGGTAGAGGCCAAACCCATCAGCGTCGCAATCAGAACACCAAAGATTTTTTTCATATCTAATCCCCCCTTGTTGATTGATTTTTAAGTGTTTTCAAGCAGTTCGTCAACAATACAAATTAA
This sequence comes from Deltaproteobacteria bacterium, assembly GCA_016203765.1. GTDB lineage: Bacteria > UBA10199 > UBA10199 > SPLOWO2-01-44-7 > SPLOWO2-01-44-7 > JACQMB01. Next base: position 3,624 of record JACQMB010000033.1, on the reverse strand, counting down.
AATAATTGGTGGAGGCATTCCTCGATATTTTTGACCGGAGTGATTTGGAAATTTTTGAGTTCCTTGGTGCCGGGTGTGTTGCGAGAAGGAATGAGGGCGCGCGCCATCCCCAGCTTGGCCGCCTCTTGCAGGCGCATGTCGATCCTCTGCACGGGGCGGACCTCACCGGTCAGCCCCACCTCGCCGATCAAAACGGTTTTGGGGTCCACCGCGAGATTGCGAAAACTGGAAAAAATGCCGACGGCCATTCCCAAATCGAGGGCTGGTTCTTCTGTTTTAATCCCGCCGGCGATATTAACGAAAATATCCTGGTCGTAGAGTTGCAGGCCGACGATTTTTTCGAGGACCGCCACCAGCAGGGCGACCCGCGAGTTGTCGGCGCCAATGCAGGTACGGCGCGGGTTGGCCAGGCCGGAATGGGTGACCAGCGTTTGGATTTCCAAGAGAAGCGGCCGGGTTCCCTCGAGGGAGGCGGTGACCACGGAGCCGGGGTTTTTTTGATTCCGCTCGCCCAAAAAAATGTTAGAGGGGTTTTCGATCTCCTTTAATCCCTGTCCGGTCATCTCGAAAATCCCCAGCTCGTGCGTGGCCCCGTAGCGATTTTTGCAGGCGCGCAAGATGCGCAAGGTCTGGCCCGGATCGCTTTCAAAATAAAGGACGCAATCGACCATATGTTCCAAAACCTTCGGCCCGGCCAGGGACCCCTCTTTGGTGACATGCCCCACAAAAAAGCAGGTGGTCCCCTGCCGCTTGGCCCAGGTGATCAGATGGCCGGTCGATTCCCGAACCTGGGAGACCGTTCCGGGGGCAGAGCTTAATTGACCGGTGTAGAGGGTTTGAATGGAGTCGATCGCCAAAATTTGCGGCGAGTCTTTTTTTAATATCTCCAAAATCCTTTCCAGACTGTTTTCGGTCACTACCCACAGATTTGCGGATGCCGCCCCCAGCCGTTCCCCGCGCATCTTGATTTGCGCGGCCGACTCCTCGCCGGAGACATATAAAACTTTTTTGCCGGATTGGGCGAGCCGGCTCAAGGTTTGCAAAAGGAGGGTCGACTTGCCGATTCCCGGCTCCCCGCCGATCAGGACCGTGGAGCCGGGCACATAGCCGCCCCCCAGCACCCGGTCGAGTTCTCCCATCCCCACCGGAATATGCAGGCCCTCTTTGGCATCGATTTCGGTAATCGGTTTGGGGGGGAGGGAGGCAAAATCGATGAGGCCCGATTGCTTGCCGGCCGCCTGACTGACGATCTCTTCGGCGTAGGTATTCCACTGATTGCAATCGGGGCACTTCCCCAGCCATTTGGGCGCCTGCGCCCCGCAGTTTTGACAGGTGTAGATGGTTTTGGCGCGGGACATGGGGTCTGCCTAGCAGTGAGGGTCTCCTTTGCCAAGAGCAAAAAATAAGTATTTATTCTCTTTTAATACCAATATATTTATAATTCATTGTAATTACTAGATATTATTATAAAGAATCTATTCTTGAATTTATTCAAAAAAACGGTATGCTAACCTTATGAAAATGAGTTCGCCGTCTCTCATGGCGCTTGAACATTGCCTGGCCGCAAATGGGCCTGCAAAAGCAAAAGAGATCTACCGTCATCTGGGTTGGAGCCAACCTGTCTTTTCAAGAATGATCCATCAACTGGGGACCAGGGTTTTGATTGCCGGACAAGCGCGTGCCACACTCTATGCCCTAAAAAGGGAAGTGCCCCATGTTGGATTTGAAGTGCCGATCCATGCCATCGATTCATCAAGCCGCACAATCGATTGGGGAAGGCTTTGGCCGGTTTACCCCAAAGGTTTTTATTTTGAATCTCACCGTCCGTCCGTTGAGAGCCGCTATTTTGACGACTTGCCCTACTTTCTGGACGATTTAAGGCCCTCCGGATTTTTGGGAAGACTGATACCAAAACACTACCCCGACATGCCGTTTCCCGAGGATATTCGGCACTGGAGCCTCAACGACATCCTGCTCTATTGGACACAGGTTGGTTGGGATTTAATCGGCAATTTTATTTTGGGAGAAAAGGCCTACCGGCTTTATCTAAAAAATAATAGCCCCCGCCCCGCTAAAACGTCTTACGCAAAGTTGGCGGAACGTATCTTGGAAAGCGGGTACGGAGGGTCTTCCGCCGCCGGGGAGCAACCCAAATTTTTGACGACCAATGCAAGAGGAAAGTCCGTATTGGTAAAATTTTCTCCTCCGATGACCAACAAGATCAGCAGGCGGCTGGCCGATCTTCTCATTTGCGAGCACATTGCCCACCAGACTCTGAAAAAAGCCGGTTTGCCGGCGATGCCGTCCGCCATACGCAAACAAGGCAATCGATTATTTTTGGAAATGGAACGATTTGATCGCACCCCTTTGTCGGGACGACTTGGCCTCATTTCATTGGCCCCCTTGAGCGCCGAGTTTGTGGGGACAATGGAGAGTTGGAGTCATTCCGCGCAAGAGTTGGTTAGACAAAACAGGATCGATCCCGAAACCGGAAAACAAATTCAATGGCTGGAGTGGTTCGGAAAATTAATCGGCAACACCGACATGCATTTCGGAAACATTTCCCTTTTTATGGAAGATTTGCATCTCGCGGGACTCGCTCCGGCATATGATATGTTGCCCATGGTTTATGCGCCCCGGCATCAACAATTCGATTCCACACCGATTGATTTTCCCCTCCCGATGCCGGATGAAACTAAAATCTATATTCTTGCCAAAAAAGAGGCCGTTCACTTTTGGCGGGAGGTGGGCCGGTGCAAAAGCATATCCCGGGAATTTAGAAGCATTGCCTCGAAGAACCTGAAGGGTTTAACTTGATAATTCCCCGCGGCTTGCCGCGGGGAGGTTCATGAAGCGCGTACTTTGTGAACGCCAACCGACGATTTTTGATCAGCTCCGACCGATTTGCGTCAGGTTTCAATAAAAAAGCCTTGATTTTCAGAGGGGCCGTGGTTGGCATTGATCTTGCATCTATCCTTCTCAAGAATTCGGTTCTTTGATAACCAGGTCCTATGTCTTTTATTTGGAAAACCCTGGCCGGTTTTTTCGGCTTGGGGTTTGTTCCCCTCCTTCCCGGAACGATCGGTTCCTTGGGAGCCATTCCCCTCTTTCTATTGTTGGCCCATCTGAACTGGCCCCTCTATTTTTTAACTGTTATGGCCTTTACCTTCTTGAGCCTCTGGATTTGTCAAAAGGCCTTGCCCCTGTTTCAAGACACGAATAAACCGGAGGACCCTTCCCGGATCGTCATTGATGAAGTCGCCGGCCTTTTGTGGGCGCTGGGGATTGTCCGCTATCTGGGATTGTGGAAGCCGGAGGAAGGTTTCCTGTGGCTCCTTCTCATCCCGTTTGTTTTCTTCCGCCTCTTCGACGTGACCAAATGGGGGCCGGTCGGCTGGGCGGAACGCCGATTCTCCGGTGCGGCCGGGATTGTTTTAGACGATGTCCTCGCCGGTATCCTTGCAGGTATAGTGAGCATTTTATTCTGTGTGGTTTACCCTTTTCTGATTTACGGAATCAGGTCCATGGTCCACGGTCCATGGTCCACGGTCCAATAATGAAAGTAGCCATTGTCACCACCGGCGACGAAATCATGGCGGGCAACGTCGTCGATACCAACGCCGC
>JACQMB010000005.1 GCA_016203765.1 Deltaproteobacteria bacterium | reverse complement strand
ATTTTGCACCTGTTCCCTCAGGCTTTCCAACAGCGATTTGGCCTCCACCACATGGCTCGAAATTTTGGTGTCGGCGGCCTTGGCCCCGACGGTGTTGATCTCCCGGTGCATCTCCTGAATCAGAAAATCGAGCTTGCGGCCGGCCGGATCTCTGCCGGCAAGGGTGTGGGCATACTGTTGGGTATGGCTCTGGAGGCGGGTCAACTCTTCGGCGATATCCATCTTGTCCAGGGCCTCGTTGGTCTCCGCGTGGTCGGCCCCGTGGTTTTGGCGATAGTTTTTCCGGTTGGCGTAAAAACGCCGCTCCATTCTCTGCAGGAAACCGGCGAGCTGTTTCAGGCGCTTTTTTTGATCACGCAACAGGTGACTTCCCTCCTTGGTGCGCATGGCCTGGGTGTTGCGCGCGGCTTTTTCCACCAGGCGTCGAATCGCGCTCCAAACCGTCAAATAGTCGCCTTCCGGCTCGTGGGCCCGGACAAAATGATCGAGACCGGTGACCTGAAGGGGGTCGGCGGGACCCTTGATGCGCAGGGCCTTTTGCAATTTTCCCAGGGCCTTCTGATATCCCAACGCCAAATCGAGATCGAGGGTGAGTTCGGTCTTTCCGAAGACCGGTTCCAATTCCCGAAAATAACACTCCACCCGGCCCCGTTGGAAACGATCCTTGAGGCATTCCCTTAACGGCCCCTCCAAGGCCCCCATCCGCGGGGGGAGTTTCAGGCTGATTTCACAATAGCGGTGGTTGACCGTTTTGATTTCCACATAGAGACGTCCCCGGCCCACCTTCCCCGCGGCCGCCCCGTAACCGGTCATGGAATGCATAGGAAGAGGACCAGGGACCAGGGACCAGGGACCACGGACTTAATTCTTTCTTGATGTCCGTTGTCCATAGTCCTCGGTCCGTAGTCCAACCTTATTACCCTTCAAATACAATTTTCGATTCTCCCAACTCGATCGCATCCCCCTTTTTCAACAGGCACGATTCCACCTCTTTACCGTTCACATAGGTCCCGTTCTTGCTGACCAGGTCCAGGATGCCGATGCCGATCTCATCGAAAAAAACCATGGCATGAAGCCGGGAGAGGGCTTGATCTTTAAAAATGACGTCGGGCCCCCGTTGGAAGGCTCCCAACTGATCTTGTTTTGCCCCCACGGCGGCCGCCGGCTTGCGAAACTGCTGGGAAATATATTGAAGAACCAGCCCCTTGGTTTCCTCATCCAGCGAGAGGGCCCAATCGACGTTGAGGATGGTCGTTTTGGCGGGATCCCCCACCGCCCGACCCAGGGCCCGGCACATACCGCTTTCCAACGTGAAGTCCATCCCTTCGTCCGGGCCGCTCAGCACGCGAAAGGCGACCTGCCTTTGGAATGTTCTAGGCTGCGGCGCGGCTTCTCTTGGAGCAGCCTCCCCCGCCGCACGCGCTGAGGCGCGCATATCAACGGCCTCCTCCGCCAGCATCACGGGGATCCCCTCCTTGACCGGATATTTAAGCTGGCAGGCGTCGCACAACAGGCCCTGCCCCCCCTCCACCTGGGCCAGCCTTCCCTTGCATTGCGGACAAACCAGAATTTCCAAAAGTTTGGATGTCAAACTCATTGGAGTTTATCGTAGGCCTTGATAACCCGGTCGGTGATGTCCTCGGCGCCGGAGGAAAATAAGACGCCCCCCTGTGACTTTTCAAAAATAAAATCGTAGGATTCTTTCTGGCCGATTTCCCGGACCACCGTTTGAAGACCGTTGATAATTTTCTGCAGGGACTCGCCCTTTTTCCGGGCCAGTTCCTGCTCATACCCCGCGCCGGTTTTCTCGATTTCAATCAGTTTTTGCTGCAGGGCCTGCCTCTTGTCCTCCAACGGCTTGCCGCTCAAGACCAGGCGCTGTTTTTCAAAATCGGTCCGCATCCCCTCGAGCTCATTTTTGAGGATCTCGAATTTTTTCTTTTTTTCCTCCAGGGCGGCGTTGAGCTGGCTTTCGGCCTTTTTGCCGTCCGCGGTCTCATTGATGGCCCGTTGAAAATCGACCACCGCCACTTTAAAAGCGTCGGTTTCCGGTTTGGCCCGGAGCAGAGAACCGGCCGCCCCCCCGAGGACCCCCAAAGTAACTAGAAATAATATGGTTTTTTTCATTTTAGCCTCCTTGGCTGCAAGTGGGGGGCTTATACCATTATTTCTCCGGATGACAAGGGGTTTTAGAGCCAATCCTAAAACCTGTTGCGCGGCCCAATGGCTGCGTTGGGCCACCCCAAAATCCTCGCGTACTTCCGTGTACGCTCCGGTTTTGGGGACCCCGGCCCGCCTTGCCCTTGGGCCGCTCACGACGGTTTTAGGATAGGCTTTTAATGCAACAACTCCGCATTTTGAGAGTTTGCCCCTTAAGCCGTCTTCGGTTTCGCGTTCCACATCAAGAGGGTCAGCAAACCTCCCACCGCCGCGCAAAGCGCCCAAAAAATAATGCCCCCTTTCCAGCCCCAGCGATCGACAAAAACACCTGTCCCCAAGCTGGAGGCGACCGCCCCCAGGTAACCAAACAGGCCGATGAAACCGGTGGCGCTGGCGGCCAGCCGCTTCGATCCAAAGTCGATGCTGGCAACCCCGGCGATCAAGGCCTGCGGTCCGTAGGTAAAAAAACCGATGAGTCCCAGCATCACAAAATCGGCCACCGGATGGCCTGCGGGAATGAGGTAAAAGAGGAGGATGCAGACGCAAAGCAAAAACATGAAAATCGCGGTGACCGGGCCGCGCCGCGCGCCAAAAACCTTATCCGATAAAAAACCGGCCGTGATCATCCCGACAATGCCAACCAGCGGATGGGCTCCAGACTTGAATGCGGCCAAGGCGTCGGAGTTTTGCTTGACCTCCACCATAAATTTCGGCGCCCAATCGTCCGCCCCGTAGCGAACAATGTAAACAAAGACATTGAT
>JACQMB010000025.1 GCA_016203765.1 Deltaproteobacteria bacterium | reverse complement strand
TTCTTTTCCCTCTTCCAAGGTGATCTCAATGTTGGGGTCCTGCACTTTTTCAACGACCGTTTTGAATTGAAACAACTCGATCTCGCCCGCCTCCTGATTGTAATGAGCCTCCAATTCCCCCAGGTGCCCCCATTTTTTGCGGGCCGCGGAGAGAAAGGCCTGTTCGATCGCCTCGATCAGGCGCTCCTTGGTAATCCCCTTGTCGCGGGCGATCTGATCGAGGGTCCGGTCGAGCTCCAGGAACATTTTATTTTTCGGCTTCGCCTTGATTTTTTTCGGCCGGCGCGTTTTCTTCGGCTTATCTTTTGATTTGGTTTTTACTTCCGTTTGTTCGGTTGCCATAAATCTATCTCCTTTTGATCTTCGCCTTTTTTAACAGGGTGAAGGGAACCTGCCACAGGCCCCTTTCATCCTCGATCATAATATGTTCCTTTTCCATTCCTTTTAAAACGCCGCTGAAATGGCGGCGCCCCTGCACCGGCGCTTTGGCCTTCAAGTCAATCACGGCTCCCCGAAAACGCTCAAAATCCCCCCGATGTCGGAGGGGCCGCTCAATGCCGGGTGAGGAGACCTCCAAACAATAAGGATGCGGAATCACATCCTCCACATCCAGAACCCCCTCCAGCGCCCTGGAGGCCTCCACACAATCATCCAAAGTGACGGAGCCGTCGTCCGCGCGGCCGATGTAGAGCCTCAAGACCCAGCGGCCCTGCGCCTGCACATATTCCCGCTCGACCAGCTCATAGCCCAAATGATCCAACACCGGCGCGACCGCTGTTTCGACTTTTTCAAGGATCGCTTCGTAATCCATTGCACCCAAAAAAAAAGTGGGCATAAGGCCCACTTTCTCATTCACAGAAAGCTGGGTCAGACCTAACATAACGCTTGGATTATGGCAAGGTCTTTGATAACGGACTACGGACTAAGGACTGCGGACTTACACTATGAAGCTGGGAGTTGTCCCTTATTTAAACAGTTTTCCTTTGACCTGTGGCCTGGACGCCGAAATTTATCAGGAAGTCCCGGCAAAGCTAACCCGAAAAGCCGATCCGGACGATATCATCCTTGCACCTATTGTCGAAGCCTTTCAGGATTCCTGCTGGCATCTTTGCGATGGCATCGGGATTGGAAGTTATGGCGTCGTTGAAACCGTAAAGTTGTTATTCAGGGAAAATCACCTATCCATCAGCAACTTAAAACAAATTTATTTGGATGCTGAATCAAAAACATCCCGGGCTCTTTTAAAAATCCTTCTGCAAAATTTTTATCACCGTCCCCTAAATACCATTTTCTTCACCAATGAAATTAAAACGGCGGACGGCGCCCTGGTCATTGGTGACAAAATCTGGAATCCGGACGGTCCGTGGTCCGTTGTCCGTTGTCCGTGGTCCGTCGACCTTGGCCAAGCCTGGACCCAATGGACCGGACTCCCCTTCGTCTATGCCTGCTGGATGACCCGGTCGAAGACCGCCGCCCTGGAGTGGAAAGGAAGGTTGATCGAACAGGCTCAGGAAAACCTGAAAAACTTGGAGCAACTTGCGGTTCAGGTCCCGCCCAACCGCTGTCCTGACCTCGTCGGTTATTGGCGGCGGTTGAAATACGATCTGGATGCCGAAAGCAAAAAAGGGATCGCGTTGTTTCAGAAGTATTGGTGTGAGTTGGAGGGAAAGCCTTCGCTGGAGCTTAGTTGGGTTTAAGAATTTTTCCTCCGACGTAGGAGTTATTGATTCCTGCATTAGTAATGTCGTAGTTGTCATCCTGAGCGAAGCGAAGGATCTAAGTGAAATAACTGGAGATTCTTCCCCTTCGCTTCGCTCAGGGTCAGAATGACACTTCTGAAATTACTTATGCAGGCATCAGTAAACGAGGGGGGTTGTATAAATGGGTTACATGGGTACATTTGGGCGTGATTTGGCAATTTTTGAATCGATCCAATGATCGCCAAACACCCGCCTCGCCGCCAAAAGATTGTGCCGTCGGCAAAGCAACCGGAGATTGGAAAGGTCATGCGAGCCGCCTTGGGCAAAGGGTTGGGTGTGATCCAGTTGTAATCCGTGCCGCGTGCCGCAGATTTTGCCGGTGGCGGGGTCTTGATATTGGCACCGGCCTTTGTCCCTCTGCCAAACTTCATCCCGAACGGCCGCAGGGACATACCGGCTTTTCGACTCCGACGTCGGAGTCGATTTTTGGTTTGGCTTTGAAACCTTTTGTCTGCGCCTTGCCGCCCTTTGGACCGGGTCCCATTTTTCCAGCCCTAGCTGGACAAGTTTTTTGAATAACAGAGCCAGCCTTCCTTCGGGATTGCCGTGGGCGAGCAACTGCTTGAGCTTTTCAATGCCTTCCATCAGCTCTTTGTCGGCAACAAATTGAATCAGGGTGGTTGCTTCGGTCAAAGGTCTGGCCTTTTCTCTGGGTTTTTTGATCTCCGGCGCGATTTGAGCAATTTTTTTCTCACAACTCCGGGCGGAGGTTCCCTCCAACTGCAATACAAGATCCCGTTTCTCCGATGTTGAGATTGGTCCTTTCCGCTTTTTCTCCTCCTGCCGAAAAAAACTTTGCACTTGAGAAGCCACAGAAAGGGAAAGTTTGCCCGTTTTCACCTTCTCTTCCACCTCCGGCACCTCCCGCATCAGCCTTACGGCCTGAATCCGCCTGTTGGCGGCGGCCTCCGAATAACCAAGCTCTTCGGTGGCAAAGGCAAAAAGGGTGGAATAACCCCGTTCCAGATAGAGGCGGCGATCCTCCACCTCTTGGAGGTGGTGGAGCACTTCAATCAACAACCTTCTTTCCTCAGCGACCATCTGCTTGAGATCGGCCACGAGCATTTCGTTTGACTTGTTTTTGATTGTTTGCATGGGCTTCTCCTTTCGTTGAACAACCTCTATCACACGATTTTTGAGGCCTTTCCGAGGCTTGCAGACAAACGTTCTCAGCGATTTTGATTTTTAAAGAGGCTTGGGCCAATGCATGAGAATGATGGGAGCAATAACAACAATAAGGGGAATTCCTGCGGGGTTAGGCAAAAAAGAAAAATTGGGGGTTGAAAACGTGTCAAGGATTATTTTTAAAAAATCTATCGGTTGGAGCAAAATTTTGGAGTCCTTATAAAAACTCCAAATTTTGATCCTCCCGGTTTGAAGATTCCATTGCCGACGTCGGTAACAAACGTCGCATAACGGGCCTGTCGATATAAGTGATGTAAACTGATCTTGAATGATCCCATGATTTATTTAATTTTAAGGAAGCAAGGCATGTTCCGGTCTCCATCCATGGGCTATTCGCATATCTTCAATTCGCCGGTGCACTTCTAATCTATGGGTTTCCATTAAGCCTAGTTTCCTTATGATGTCCTCTGGTTTTACACCTGATTCTATTTGCTCAAATAGTTCCATTGCCTTCGAGGACGGTACAAAAAATTTTGGGATAGAGTCAAACTCATCTTCGCTACAATCCCCTTCTCCCACGGGACGGGAAGAATAATATAAGCTTATTTGGCCCCACATAGCAGCCGCAAAATCGGCCCGGTTTTGGGATTGGTGCACAACGACGTGGCTAATTTTTCCTGCTATCGGCCTGCTCTCTTGTTCCATCCCCAGCGTCTTCGGCACCACGGCGCGTATATCCGCCGGGTTGGAAAATACGTTGATTCTTTGAACGCGCGCTAGGGCGGAAGACCGTTGTTGTTCAGACCAGCGGCCGATTCCTTCTTGAAGAGCATTGAGAGTTTGCCTAACGCGCCGGGCATCTAGCCGGCCTCGAATAGCAATGCGCAGTTCCTTCAATCCATCTTGAATATCGTGCGCACGGAGGCCGCTTTTCTCAGCCTCCAGAAAAATATTTCCCGCAAACGCATGGAGACCTGTGTGCAAATCGATTAAGTTTTCCGTATCGGTCAACATCACATCCTCCACCGCCCCCAAGGCATGCGGCCCGGCGATAAAAGCATTCCACAAGATGGCTGAATTCACATGAATCATGATCGGTCCCTCTTACCCCACTTATCGGCCTTTGTCAAAAAAAATGATGTTTCTAACCTATTGAAATTAAGCGGTTTGGGGACCCTTCAAACCGAATCCGTCTTTTCGAGGCCGGCGAGCGGAAGGCGGTGAAAACAACCTATCAAGCAAATATTTAAAGAGAATACTGCTTCCGGCGGTTGTGGATGTGCGACAAGACCGTCTTGCGCTGGGGCTGAAAGGTGGTCTGGGTATGGGCCAGTTTTTTGAGGCGCTCCTCCACCATTAAATTGGTGGCATCCTCGGTGCATATCCCCTTTTCCTTGGCGATCTCGAGGACCTTTTTTAAATTATAGTAGATGCCGCGGGTCATCCGTTCGGCCCGCTCGCGGCTGTAGCCTTCCAGCTCCAAATAGACGTTGATCAATCCGCCCGCGTTGACCACGTAATCGGGGGCGTACAAAATGCCGCGCTCCTTGAGCATCTTGGCGTGCTCCGGCCTTTCCAGCTGATTGTTGGCCGAGCCGGCGATGATCTTGCAGTGCAAAAGATTGACCGTTTCGTTGTTGACCACCCCGCCCATGGCGCATGGGGCAAAAATATCGCACGGTGTCTTGTAAATCGCCTTCGCGTCGACCGGTTCAAAGCCCAGCTCGGCCTGCGTCTTTGTTAATTTTTCGATATCGATATCGCTGGCCAAAACTTTTGCGCCCGCGGCTTTCAAGCGGCGGATCAGATTGGAGCCGACCTGCCCCACCCCCTGCACCGCAACGGTTTTATTTTTAAAACTCTCTTCCCCAAAAACCTCATGGAGGCAGACCTTCATCGCTTGAAAAACGCCCAAGGAGGTGAAAGGGGCGGGATTGCCGGAGCCTCCCTGAGTTTTCTCAATGCCCACGACATAGTCGGTCTCCATAAAGATATACTCCATGTCGTTGACGTCGGTGCCGACATCCTCGGCGGTGATGTAGCGCCCGTTCAGGGAGTTGAGGAAGCGGCCGTAGGTCCGAAACAAAAGTTCCGATTTGTCTTTTTTGGGATCGCCGATGATGACCGCCTTGCCTCCCCCCAGGTTAAGCCCGGCGGCGGCGGCCTTGTAGGTCATGCCGCGGGAGAGTCTCAAGACATCTTTGAGGGCCTCATCCTCGTTGGCATAATGCCACATCCGCGTGCCGCCAAGCGCGGGGCCCAACGTCGTGTCGTGAATGGCAACAATCGCTCTCAGGCCGACCGACTTGTCCTGGAAAAAAACCACCTCTTCGTGGTCGTATTCGCGCATTTGGGCTAAGACGGCGGTGGACATAAGGAATGCCTCCTATAAATTCGAGTTGGACTTTTTGTCAACCTGTTAATAGTCATGGGTCATGAGTCACGGGCCTGCCCTGAGCCTTGTCGAAGGGTCATGGGTTTTAAAAGCCCCGAATATTTTAACGTTACAAGGGCCCGTACTGAAAGATCACGCGATTGTCATTGAACAGGATTTAATCAAGCAAATTCTCCCACAAAAAGAATTGTCTGGCCAGAAGAATTGTTTGGACCTGCCGCAGACCCTCCTTTTGCCCGGTCTGGTGAATGCCCATTGTCATTTGGAGCTTTCGCGGCTTCCGGAGGCGCTCCCCTACCCCGGCTCTTTTGCCGGCTGGATTGAACAATTGAGCCGGCTGAAATTGCAAATGACCCCCGAACAGGTCACGGCGGCGATTCGCCAGGGGATTCAAAAATTGCTGGCGGGCGGGACAACAACCGTTGCGGATCATGCGAGTGTGGGCACCGATTTGGAACCGCTGTTCAATTCCCCGTTGGATTGCGTATCCTACATCGAGGTGTTGGGGATGAAAACCGATCGGGCCCGTCGATTTTATGAACAAGCCCTGGCCAAACAGAACACGCATATTATCCCAACCCCCCATGCTCCCTATTCTTTACTCCCGGAAATTTTTTCAAAATTGACCGCCCCTCATTTATCCGTCCACGTCGCCGAATCGGCCGAGGAATATCTTTTGTTTAAAGAAAACCGCGGCCCCCTGTTTGAATTTTTGGCCTCGAAGGGAAAAACACCGCCGACGATCGGCGAAAGCCCGTTGCATTATCTGCATCGGATGAAACTGCTTGCCCCTCGAACAATGGCCGTCCATGCCAACTATTTGGACGATGCCGA
>JACQMB010000024.1 GCA_016203765.1 Deltaproteobacteria bacterium | reverse complement strand
CTTGGGCCCGCTGGTGACCGACATCGCCCCCGGCTACGACCATATTACCTCGGCGATCGGCGCCGCGCTGGCCGGCTGGTCCGGCGCCGCGATGCTCTGCTATGTCACTCCCAAGGAGCATCTGGGCCTGCCCGACAAAAACGACGTGCGCGAAGGGGTGATCGCCTATAAAATCGCGGCCCACGCCGCCGACGTGGCCCGACAGCGCAAACACGCCCGCGACCGCGACGACGCCCTCAGCCGGGCCCGCTTCAACTTCAACTGGCAGGAGCAGTTTGCCTTATCTCTTGATCCACAACGGGCCAAAGAGTACCATGACGAAACTTTGCCCGCGGAGGGTTTTAAAGACGCCCATTTTTGCTCGATGTGCGGGCCCAAGTTCTGTTCCATGGAAGTGACGCGTAAAATAAGAGAGCTGGAGGCATGAAGGATTTTCGATACACGCGCCAGGAACGTCACATGTTCCTTTGGCTCCGCCTCCTGCTGGCGGCCTTTCTCCTCATCGGCCTCCTCTTTGCCTTTGTCCCCGTTTCTCTTTTTCAATATCTGAACGACATCGGCCGGGCCTTTTTTAATTTTTCCAGCCCGCCCGTTCGCTATCCCCCGATGGAGTTTTGGTGGATATTGAGCCTGGGATACAAGGGGGTGCTGGCCTTCGCCTGTTTCCAGGCCCAAAGAAACTGGTTTCGAAACCATCACTTTGTCCCCCTCGTTATCCTGGGCAAGGCGATCTCGGCGATGGGGCTGACCCTTCTCTCCTTTTCGGACAAGCCCCAGTTCTATTTTCTCACCGGGGCCGTCTCCGACGGCCTGATCGTTTTGTTAACCTGGTATTTTTATGGCAAAGCCCTCAACAGCCGGCCGGAACTCAGCTCCTCCTTGGCCTAACATAGCGATCACGGGTACGGCCAGTTTTTTGGGTTCGGCCTTGTTGAAAAATCTGGAGGAGAGCCCCCGGGCGGGGCATCTCCTGGCCCTCGACGTCCAACCGCCCCCGTTTCGCCTGAACAAGGCCGGCTGGAAAAAAATCGATCTGACCGAAACGGGGGTTGATCAAAAATTAAACGATCTCTTTCGGAAACATCGCGTGGAGATTCTGGTTCACGCCGCCCTGCTCAACAAACCGATCCGCAATCTGGAACAGTCCCATGAACTCCAGTCGGTCGGCACGATGCATCTGTTGACGGCGGCCGCGGCGGCCAAGGTTGGCAAATTGATCCTGGCCTCCACCACCGACGTTTACGGGGCCTTCCCGGACAACCCCAACTTTTTGACCGAAGCGCATCCCCCGCGGGCCGGGCAGTTGAGCTCCTTTTTGCGGGACAAGGTGGAGGTGGAAGAACAATTTTTAAAATTTCAGAAGGAACATGCCGAGGCGGCGGTCACCCTCCTTCGCCCCGCCACGATTTTGGGGCCCACGGTCAACAATTTTAAAACCCACTTTTTGCAAAATCCGGTCATCCCCAGCGTGATGGGTTTTGATCCCCTGATTCAATTCGTGCATGAGCAAGACGTCCTGCGCGCCTTTCTCAAAGTCATTCACGAAAATCATCCGGGCCTCTTCAACATCGTGGCGAGGGGGGTTTTGCCCCTGTCGCGGGCCATCCGGCTGGCCGGCTCGGCCCCCCTCCCCCTCCCCTCGTTTATCCTTTATCCTTCGGCCGAATTGTTGTGGAATCTGAACATCGGGGCGGTCCCGGGCTCGCACCTCAATTTTTTGAAGTATCTGTGCGTGGCCGACGGAAAAAAGGCGTGGAAGGAATTGGATTTTAAACCGGTCTACACCTCGGAAGAGGCTCTGCTGAGTTTCAAAGGGCGGGAGTTGAAGGCCGGAGAGATGGCCCGGCGGTTAAAGGAGTTGGAAAATGCCAAGGCGGAGTAAACACAAACTGGCTGAGCGGTTTCAGGAGACGGCCTTGCGCCTCGAAAAAGCTTTGGGGCTGGGCGGGCCCAAGACCGACCGGTTTATCGAGAAGCTGTCGAACCAACTCTCTCCCCTTTTGGAAAATCTGGAGACCACCATTCTCGCCACCCAATCGCTCCCCTTCGGCCTCTCCAAAAAAATGTTTCAGGTCTATCTGAAAGAGATCGCCTCCGAGGCGGGAATTTCTGTCCAGGATTTAATGACGGTCAGCCAGGACCTGTTGAAACTTTTAAGGGAGTGGTTCCGGCCCGAAGAGATGAAAGGAACCCTGGTGCGGCTGGGAGGACTTCTCCTTTTGGCCAGACGGGAGGGAAAGACCGACGAGTTCGGGATGGATCCCGCCCTGGTGGAGGCCCTCGCCCCCCTCTTTCAATTTTTGTATGAGGATTATTGGCGCCTGGATGTGAAAGGGATCGGCAACATCCCGATCCGCGGCCGCTGTCTCTTGGTAGCCAACCACTCCGGAGGGATCCCCTTTGACGGCTCCATGGTGACGGTGGCCTGCCTGAACGAACACCCCTCCCACCGCAATGTCCGCTTTTTGGTCGAAGACTTTGTCTATCATTTTCCCTTCATGGGGACGTTCATGAACCGGCTGGGGGCGGTGCGGGCCTGCCCGGAAAACGCGGTCGAACTGTTGAAGCGGGGCAATCTGGTTCTGGTTTTTCCCGAAGGGGTCAAGGGGTTGGGAAAACTCTATTCAGAACGCTATCAACTCAAGCGGTTTGGGCGCGGCGGGTTCATCAAGATTGCCATTCAAACGAAAACGCCCATTGTGCCGGTTTCCGTCATCGGTGCCGAGGAGATATATCCCATTATTTGGAAGTCTTCCTTGTTGGCCAAGGCGCTGGGGATTCCCTATCTTCCCGTTACACCGACGTTTCCCTGGCTGGGCCCGGCCGGTCTGATTCCGTTACCCACCAAATGGCGAATCCAATTCGGCAAGCCGATCTCTTTTAAAAATTATAAGCCTGCCCAGGCCGAGGATGGGTTGTTGGTGCAAAATCTGACCGAACAAGTCCGCGGCGAGATTCAAAAAATGCTGGCCGACGGATTGAAGAGAAGAAAGTCGGTGTGGGTGGGGTAATGACCGTCATTGCGAGGAGCCTCGCGCAGCGAGGCGACGAAGCAATCCAGAGACCTTAAATGAATTTTTTAATTCTCTCCACCGCCGGTTGGTCGTAGGGATTGATTCCCATGAGATGCCCGGTGAAGGCGGTTTGGATTTGATGGGTCATTAAGAGTTCTCCCAGGGTTTCTTCGTCAAGTGACGGCAAGGTAATCGTCACGCTAGGGCAACCGGATTCAAAGCAGGCCTGCGCGGTGGCATTGCATTCTCTTTCCATCAGTTCCCCCAGTTTGTCACCCCTTTGGGGGGCGACCTTGATGAAAGTGACCACTTTATCTTTGGGACCGTCCAAAAAGAGCTGGGCCAAAGAATGCTGGTCTTGCGGACCTTGGCAGGCGAGCGGTGTTTGTCCTTTTCCCTCTTTGCCCAGGCTTTCCGCCCAGAGTTGGGCGTACCAGCCCCCGAATTCTTTGAGCGCGTCGCCATAGGTCATCATCACCGAAATAGTTTTGCCGTGATTTTTGTTTAACAAATAATGAATCGTCCCGTTACGGCAGGCGTTGTCATGGTTATCGACCGCCCGGGCCGCTCCTTTTAACAGCTTTTGGGTATTGACGCCGATACAAGTGAGCGGGAAAAGGCCCACGGCCGAAAAAACCGAAAACCGCCCGTCGACATTTTCAGGAATCTCGAAGTGAATGAGCTTTTCCTTTTCAACAAGCCCAAAAAGTTTTCCCTTATTTTGTTCCGTGGTGACAACCACATGGTCGCGCCATTTCTCTCCGACTTTATCCTTCAAAGCCGTTAAAAAATGATCCAAGAGGGTCGTCGTCTCAATCGTAGCCCCCGATTTACTGATGACGTTGATGCAGGTCCGGTTTAAATCAATCGCTTTTAAAATTTTTTCAACACTTTGCGGATCAGGACTCTCCTGAATCAGGAGTCTTAAACGATTGTCGGACGGCCAAAGGGCGCGACTTAAAGCCCGCAAACCAACCGACGACCCCCCAATTCCCAAGACAATCAGATTCTGAAAACGATAGCGGATATCCTTGGCGACATTGCGGCAACGGATCAGCAGGTCTTCATCAAAGGGAAGCGCCCAAAACCCGACCGCGCCGCTTTCCCTCTCCTTTTTTAGTGTAGCACGGGCTTTCGCGACCTCCTTCGACAATGCCTCCATCTCGGAGTCCTTCAGACTGCATTTGGAGAAATCAAAAGAAATCATAAAGTTATACCGTACAAAATCCCAAAAATTTAAGCAACCCGATCTTTGGGGATTGACAGCGGCGGGGTCTTTCGGATAGGCAATACAGCATGGCTATTGGATTCCTCGCGCCGGTTAAAATCAATGTCAACGAACGTCCCTCCCAGATGTTGTATCGGCTTGGGGATGAGGCCTCGGAGGGGGGTTCGGTCTATACCGGGCGCGAAAGAGAACAACTTCACTCCCTCTACCAGCATTGGACACAAAAAAATCTTCAACCGCTCCGACAACTCCCTGAACATCACGTGCTGGGAGAACTCAACGCACTTAAAACCATTGAGGCGTTGGGGAGACCAACCAGCACTCAAGCCGGTACTACCGTCTTCTTAGGCCTTTGGAGCGCTCATCCTTGGGCTACCTCGGCGATAGCCGCCGTCTCTATTGCCATATGGGCGAGCTTTCATCAAGTAGGTCGATGGAAAATATCCACAAAAAATCTAGCTGTCGAAACACTAATCCATAAACTCGAAACCCTGGAATTAAAACGAAAAGGCGGCCAAATCAGCGAGCCAGAATTTCAACAAAAACGCCGCGAACTGCTCACAAAATTTCAAAACGGACAACCCCTCGACTAGCTTTCCCAAACCACCCTCCCGGCGCAAACCGTAAACAAAACCTTGCCTTTGAGTTTCATCCCCTCCCAAGGCGTGTTGCGGCTTTTGGAGGAAAAGTTTTCCGACTGAACGGTAACTTCGCGCGCAGGATCGAAAATAGTCACATCGGCCGGGGACCCTTTCTTGAAACCACCGCCGGGCAGGGCAAAAATTTTGGCGGGGCCGGTCGTCAACGATTCGATCAGACGTTTCAAACTCAATTTTTTTTCGCCAACCAGCTTCAAACAAACCGGCAGGGCGGTTTCCATCCCGATCAAGCCCATATTGGCACAGCCGAAGCCGGTCAGTTTTTCGTCCTGCGAATGGGGGGCGTGGTCGGTGGCGATGCAGTCGGCGGTCCCGTCGTCCAGGGCGGTAATCAACGCCTCGCAATCGGACGGCGTGCGCAACGGAGGATTGACCTTGGCGTTGGCGTTGTATTTCAGGCACGCCTCGTCGGTCAGGGTTAAATGATGCGGCGTCACTTCGCAGGTTACCCGCACTCCTTCGGCTTTGGCGCGCCGAATCATCTCGATGCCGCGCCTCGTTGAAACGTGCGCCACGTGCAAGTGATGACCGGTCAGTTGAGCCAGCAACAGATCGCGCTGGATCATGCTCTCCTCGGCTACGGCCGGAATTCCCTCCAATCCCAACGCGGTTGAGACGCGGCCCTCATGCATCGACCCACCCGCCGACAAGGTTAAATCCTCCGCGTGGGTAATCACCGGCACCTTAAAAGTCTTGGCATACTCCAAAGCATGACGCATCAGCCGGCCGTTCATCACCGGCATTCCGTCATCGGAGATGGCCACACACCCTGCGTGAACCATCTCGCCGATCTCGGCCATCTCTTCCCCTTTCAACCCTTTGGAGAGGGCCCCCACCGGAAAAATATTAACCAACCCCGCCTCTTTCGCCCTCTTCAAAATCATTTCCGTGACCGAGGCATTGTCATTGACCGGGTTGGTGTTGGCCATGCACAAGATCGTCGTGAAACCGCCGGCGGCCGCCGCCTTCGAGCCGCTTTCAATGTCTTCGCGATGTTCAAAGCCGGGGTCGCGCAGGTGGGTGTGGACGTCGATGAAACCGGGCGTAACCATGGCCCCTTTGGCATCGATGACCTGGTAACGATCGTCCAATTTTTTGGAGGCGGTCACGTCGCGGATGACTCCATCCTCAATCAAAACGGTGTAATTCCCGTCGAGATTTTGGGAGGGATCGATGACGTGACCGTTTAATACCGCGAGTTTCATATCTCCTTCCCCCCACACAACAAATACAACAGCGCCATCCGCACCGCCACGCCGTTGGTCACCTGATCCAAAATCACCGAGTGGGGAGAATCGGCGATCTCCGGAGCAATCTCCACCCCGCGGTTGACCGGACCGGGATGCATGATCACCACATCTTTTTTGGCGTCCTTCATCGTCTGCTTGTTTAATCCAAAAAATCGGGCGTATTCCCTTAGACTGGGAAACCGGCAGGCGTCCTGCCGCTCCCGTTGGATTCGCAGCAT
The DNA here is from genome assembly GCA_016203765.1 of Deltaproteobacteria bacterium. GTDB lineage: Bacteria > UBA10199 > UBA10199 > SPLOWO2-01-44-7 > SPLOWO2-01-44-7 > JACQMB01. Next base: position 3,938 of record JACQMB010000024.1, on the reverse strand, counting down.
CATGATCACATCGGCTTTTGGAATGACCTCGCGAATATCGTAGGCGACCTCCACGTCATATTGATCGATCGCCGCCGGCATCATCGAGGCCGGACCGGCCACCGAAACTTTTACCCCCATCTTGGTCAACAGCAAAATATTAGACCGGGCCACGCGCGAATGGGCGATATCCCCGATGATCGCCACATTCAACCCTTTGATTTTCTTTTTGATGTTTTGAATCGTCAGCAAATCGAGCAGGGCCTGGGTCGGATGCTCATGCAGGCCGTCCCCCGCGTTGATGACCGGACAGCGGACCGCCCTGGCCAGAAGATGCGGAATGCCGGAAAAACCGTGCCTCACCACCAGCAAATCGGGGTCCATCGCCTGCAGATTGCGCACCGTATCAAGCAGGCTCTCGCCTTTGTTGATGGCGCTGTCGGACGCGGAAAAATTTAAAGTATCGGCGCTCAACCGCTTGGCCGCCATTTCAAACGAGGCGCGGGTCCGGGTGGAGGGTTCAAAAAAGCAGAGTAAAATCGTTTTGCCGCGCAGGGCCGGAACTTTTTTGACCGGTCTTAACGAAATTTCCTTGAGATTCTCGGCCGTCTTTAAAATGAGTTCCACATCCTGGTTGTTGAGGTCTTCGACCCCCAAGATATGGTGGGTGGATAGGTTCATCAAAAACGTTTGGAAAAATCTTTTTTCAACACCACCTCGTTTTTGCCGTCCAGCTCTTTGACCATGACTTTGACCACTTCATCGGCAGTCGTTTCGATTTTTTTCCCCGTATAATCGGCCTGAATGGGAAGCTCGCGCCAGCCGCGGTCGACCAGGACCGCCAGGCGGACATATTTGGGCCGGCCGAAATCGACAATCGCGTCCATCGCGGCGCGGATCGTCCGGCCGGTGTATAACACATCGTCCACCAAAATAATTCCCGTTCCCTCAACCTTAAATGGAATGTCGGTTTCTTTGATCACGGGGTGTTCGCCGACCTCCGAGAGGTCATCCCGGTAGAGGTTGATGTCGAGGGCCCCCAGCTTGGGTGTTCTTTTGGTCAATGTTTCCACATGCTTGGCCAGCCAGTGGGCCAGCGGCACACCGCGGCTCCGGATGCCGATCAGGGCAACATCCTCCCCGTTGGCCGCCACTTTGCGGGCCATCTCCAGAAAAACCTGATCCATCTGCTCTTCGGTCATTAAAAGCTTGGTTTCTGCCATAAATCGCTTGCGCTTCTAGTGGGTTAGATGCCAAAAGTCAAGGGACTTTGGCCGAAGGTCTCGTTCATCGATTGACCGCCGAGGTGGGCCGGTGTTATGGGTGGTGCCCCTTATGACTCAAAGATATCTGGCCGTTTTGTTGAGCCTGTTGTCGGGGTTTTTCATTGCCGTCATGGTCATACTGAATGCCTCCCTGGGGAGGCACATCGGAATCCTGGAATCTTCTTTTGTTGTTCACCTGGTTGGGACCATTGTTGGAATGATCCTGCTGGTTTTTTTCATGCCGAAAAACCTGTTGAGCCAAATCGGAACAGCGCCGAAATATCTCTTTGGCGGCGGGGTTCTGGGCGTTTTGATTGTGCTGATTGCCAACGCAGTCGTTCCCAAACTGGGGATGGTTTTGACCCTTGGGTTATTTTTAACGGGACAGCTTCTTTTTGCCGTGATCGCCGACCATTTTGGGTTGTTTCATTTGCCGGTGTATAAGGTCTCTTGGCGGCGCGCATGGGGATTGATCTCCGCGTTCGCCGGCTTGCTATTGTTGTTATCGATTCAATGAGTATCTTATTTATCCTATTCTCGCTGTTCAACGGGGCCCTGTTGTCCTTTCAACAGGCCCTCAACGCCGCCTTGGGGGTCCGGCTGGGAAGCATGGGGAGTTCCGTAATGAATTGTCTGGCGGGGACTCTGTTTGCGGGCATCCTCTTGCTCATGGGGTTTCAAACCGGCCAGTTCAAGACGGTCGGCGTCCCCTTGATCTATTTTTTGGGGGGCGGCCTCGGGGTTTGCATGGTTGCGATGAGCAATTACGCCATCCCTCGCATCGGCATTGTCATGACGGCGATTCTTTTTACGACCTCCCAATTGTTTGCTTCCTCCCTCATCGATCATTTTGGTCTGCTGGGGGCCAAGGCCATGCCGCTGACTTTTTTTCATGGGATTGGAATTGTTCTGTTGGCCGTCGGCGCGATGCTGGTATTCACGAAAGAGAAATCTAGATCCGCCCCTCCCATTCCTCAAAAAACCTCTTTAGAAAATCTTCCATGAATTGATGGCGGCTCATGGCCAGCCTTTTGGCTGTCCGGGTGTTCAGCCTGTCTTTGAGCAAGAGCAGTTTTTCATAAAAATGATTGAGGGTGGTTCCGCTGTTGTGAAAATATTCCTCTTTGGTTTGGTGGAAAACAGGCTTTTGATCCGGTTCATGCATCGGCTGATTTTTGTAGCCGCCATAGGCAAAGGCCCTGGCAATCCCAATGGCTCCGATGGCATCCAGGCGGTCGGCATCCTGAACGATTTTTCCTTCCAACGTTTCCATTTTGGTTTCAACACCCGCTCCCTTGAAACTCATTGTTTTGATGATGTGGCAGATATGTGCGACATGTTCTTCGGCGACACCGTATTGAGAAAGCAATGGACGCGCGACTCTGGGGCCTGCCGTGTCATCACCCTGATGAAATTTCCAATCGGCAATATCGTGCAACAGGGCCGCCAATTCGACAACAAATAGATCGGCCCCTTCTTTCTTGGCCAGCCACCGGGCCATTTTCCAAACCCGCTCAATATGCCACCAGTCGTGTCCCGAACTTTCCTTTGCAAAACGCCGGCGGATTTCTTTCGCGATGTTTTCTATAATTTTCTGTTGATCCTTCACAAAACTTTTAAAACAACGAAAGTTGTTTTTTGCGCCGGTCGGGAAGGGATTCCCACTGGGCCAAAATCTCTTTGGCACGATCAATCACTGTTTTGGGCAAGCCAGCCAGTTTGGCTACTTCCACCCCGTAGCTCTTGTTCGTTCCGCCCGGGACCAGTTTCCTTAAAAAAATGATTTGATCGTTCCATTCCTTGACCGCGATGTTGAAATTTTTCATCCCCTCACAGGCGTTGGCCAGGTCGATCAGTTCGTGATAGTGGGTGGCGAACAAAGTTTTGGCCTTCACTTGATTATGAATATGCTCCGCCACCGCCCAGGCAATCGCCACCCCGTCATAGGTCGAGGTTCCCCGCCCCACTTCGTCAATAATCACCAAACTTTTCGGCGTGGCCTCTTTTAAAATATGCGCTACCTCGACCATCTCCACCATGAAGGTCGACTCGCCGCGGGCCATCCGGTCCATGGCCCCCACGCGGGTAAAAATCCTGTCGACCAGGCCGATTTGAGCGCGCGAGGCCGGCACAAACGAACCCATCTGCGCCAGAATCACAATTAAAGCGGTCTGCCGCATCACCGTTGACTTGCCCGCCATGTTGGGTCCGGTGATGATCAAAAAACGATTCTCACCCCCATCCAGCCGGACGTCATTCGGGACAAAACGCTCTGCCGAGAGGGCCTCCACAATCGGATGCCGCCCCTCTTCGATCGCAATGCCATCCCCCTCATTCACCTCGGGACAAACCCAGCGCCTGGAGAGCGCCACCTTGCTCAAAGAAAACAAACAATCGAGCGCGGCGATCCGGTCGGCCGCCTTTTGTATCTTGGGGCCCCAGCCGGCCGCCTCCTCGCGCAACCGCAAAAAAATTTCATATTCAAGCTGACGGATTCTTTCCTCGGCGTGCAGAACCTTTTCCTCATACTCCTTCAGTTCCGGCGTGATAAAACGCTCGGCATTGACCAGCGTCTGTTTGCGAATATAATGGGCGGGTACTTTTTCCTTGTGGGTGTGGGTCACTTCCAAATAATAACCAAAAACTTTGTTGAAACGGACTTTCATAGAGTTGATCCCGGTCGCCTTCCTCTCT
>JACQMB010000034.1 GCA_016203765.1 Deltaproteobacteria bacterium | reverse complement strand
GGTGGGGGGGGTGGAGCCGGTGGGGGGACCGTGGACCGTGGACCGTGGACCATGGACCCTAGATCAAAGACTCCAAATCGAAAGAGAACGAATGACCGACCAACTCCGCAGTGAAAATTTTCATGCCCGATTAAATGCCGAAACGTGGAAGGAAAAAGTATCTCCCATGCAGACCGACCATATCTTTAGCCCGTCTCAATTGGAGACGTATGCGGCCTGCCCTTTCAAGTATTTCGCCAACCGTGTCCTGGGCATTCCCCAGCAGAAAGAATGCTCGCCGGAATTGGATGCCGACGACCGCGGCACCCTGTTTCACGACAGCATGGAAATTTTCATGAGGGAAAACGCCGAACTTTTTCTGGAGGCGAGGGAAAATCGGGACCGGGAGCCGCTCTTGCTTGAAAAATTGGGGGAGACGGTTGCGGCCGTTTTTGAAAAATCGAAAGGGACCTATCCCTACGGTCATCCCGAACTCTATGAGCACCTCAAACAAAAAACGCTCCATCAGGCCACGCTCGTTTTGCAAAAAGAACTGGAGCAGGCGCGCAACCTTTCGGCCCCGCTGGAGCCGGCCCACTTTGAATGGACCTTTGGGAAGGGGAAGAGTTCTCCCTTTGAGATGGAGGGTTTGCGATTGGGAGGACGGATCGACCGGATCGATATCGATCCCAAGACGGGGCATTTTTTGGTCCTCGATTACAAAACGGGGACCGTCAACAAATTCAAGGCGGGGCTGTTGGAGGGGTTGAGCCTGCAGTTGCCCCTCTATATTTTGGCGGTCCGCAAATTATTGTTTCCAAACGGCCAAGCGGTTGGGGGCCTGCTGGTAGAGAGCAAGGTGGCCAAAAAGAAGACCGGCCTGGTCGACGCGGCCTTTAACAAAACCCATTTTCAAATCCACCGGTCGTCCCATTCCCTGATGAAAACGGAAGAGATGGAGGCCCTTCTTCAACAGGCCGCGCAATGGGCCGCCGACTACGTAAAACAAATCCGCTCCGGTTTTTTCAGCGCCCGGCCCAAGGAGTGCAAGGCCGTCTGCGATTATAAGGAAATTTGCCGCTACGCGGGCAAGCCGTTTGTCTAAAGGAGGTAAAACTTTATGAAAAAAGCTTCAGGAAGACCTAAAACGGCCGAGGAATTTGACGCCTATTTTGAGGGGCATGATATCGCAGACCTGCTGGATACATCCACCAAGCGGGTTAACATCGATTTTCCCGCTTTTATTTTGCACCGTTTGGATATGAAGGCCCGTTCTCTCGGTTTGACCCGGCAAGCGCTAGTTAAATACTGGATTGCCGAACGATTGGATTTGATTTCAAGATCAGATAAATAGTCTCACGAGGTATCCGCTTCTTCGTGATTCTTTTCCTATGGGGATCCTATACCCCCTTGATACCCAATATCTGGTGGGGGTGGGCCCAAATAACGTTGCCGATTAGCTTCATCAATTCTTTGCCGTTCACACCACATCCCACCAAATAGTATTAGACCGAAAACAATGATCCAACCAATCCCATTTCCACTAGAAGCATTCATTAGCATAGGCGAATGAATTCTCTCTCGCTCGCTATTGGTACTAGGAATTTCATAGATTTTCTTTAATGCACTGGTTTCGGCAAAGATAGAATTTTCAGGGAGCATCCTTAACCGAGCAAAGTTGTTGCGGGCCCAATAGCGGTAAAGCACATGCAATTGCTCTGCTTCTTCTTCGGTAATTTTTGGTCCACCATCCGATTGAGGCACCTCAAATCTTTGAAGCATTTGCGAAGGTCTTTCATTTGGGTTGACCTTCAAGGCAACCCGTGTAGCAATAGCCATGGATACCTCCTATATATTGGTTATCGTCATGAGTCAAAAATAGTTGCCTAAATTTTGAAAGACGGTTATAGCATTCTAGAAAGCAAGGCAAGTAAATCTAAAAACACAAGTTATTTCAAGGAGTTAACTGGAGATTGCTTCGTCGCGGCCCGCCACGCTTCGCTCGCGGCTTCGGCTCCTCGCAATGACAAATTGGAAATGAAACTTACCGCATCCCAACAACAAGCCATTGAGTCGGTGGATCACTCCACGGCGATTATTGCCGGAGCGGGATCGGGAAAAACCGAAGTTTTGACCGGCCGGCTGCTCTATCTGTTGAAGGAAAAAGGGTTCAATCTTTCGCAAATTTTGTGCGTCACCTTCACCGAAAAGGCGGCCCAGGAGATGAAGGCCCGGGTCGCCCGTCAGGTCGATCCGGAAATCAAAAAAGAACTTCCGTGGGCCGCGATCGGAACGTTTCACGGTATTTGTCTCGGCATTTTAAAGGAACATTCTCCCCGGTTGGGCCTCCCCCCCCTGTTTAGCGTCTGGGATGAGGCCACCGCCAAACTGGAAATCCATCGCGCCGGCAGACAGATCCTGTTGCGCGCCCTTCAGGAAAAAGAAGCCGCGGCCGTCCTGCTGGTGGAGACCATGGAGTTTCGCAACGCCCTGCTTCTGTTGGAAGAGTTGATGCAGTTTAGGTGGCACTGGGGGAGGACTACGGACCACGGACTACGGACTACGGACCTAAAAGAAAAAGAATTG
>JACQMB010000039.1 GCA_016203765.1 Deltaproteobacteria bacterium | reverse complement strand
TTCGGGGACCGTAATGTTTTCCCAACTGGCGATTCAATATGGATTGGCCAGCCCGGAAAACGGCGGGGGGATCCTGGTTCGGGGAGGGATTTTTACCGGACGGCGGATTACCCTAACCTCGAACAATGCCAGAAACGGGGGCGGGCTTTATGTGGCGGGAGAAACCCTGCGCGTTAATCTTGAAAACTGCACCTTTTATGAAAACGCCGCTTACGACTCGGGGGGCGGAATTTATGTGAATTCGGGGACCGTAAGGGTGGAGAATTGCACTATTGCCAGCAATTCGTCGGATGCCGATGGCGATCGAAACGGCTTGGGGGCGGGCATTTTTAGAGACGGCGGGAGTATTTCCTTACACAACACCATCTTGGCGGAAAATTACTTTACAGGCGGTGAGGAACCCGACGGTTTGGAGTGCCGGGGGGATGTCGGGTCGGATGGTTTTAATGTGGTGGGAATGAAAGACGGCTGTAATTTTTTTAGCCGGGCCTTTGCAGGTCCCGATCAAAGAGGAATCCGGGGCAACCGTCTTCATCCCCTGGGGGAAAATGTTCTGGCTTACAACGGCGGCCCCACCTGGACCGTCGCCCTGCCGGCGGACAGCATTGCCATCGACCGGGGAAATCCCGCTAGCTTTCCCGTAATTGATCAGAGAGGTTTCTCCCGCCCAAGCCCTCCCGACGTGGGGGCCTATGAAGTGGTCTGCGGCGACGGATTTGTTACGGGAAATGAGGTGTGTGATGACGGGAACAAATCCGATACCGATGGTTGTTTGAATACCTGTGTGCTAGCCTCCTGCGGCGACGGTTTTGTCCGTGACGGAGTGGAAGCCTGTGACGACGGCAACGCGATCGACACCGATGCCTGCCGCGACCATTGCGCGTTGCCCACCTGCGGGAATGCGGTGGTTGAGGGGGGAGAAACCTGTGACGACGGCAACGATTCCAACACCGATGATTGTTTGAATACCTGCTTGTCCGCATCCTGCGGCGATGGCTTCGTGCGGGCCAACGCGGAGAACTGTGACGGGGAGGGGTGTCTCGACGATTGTTCCGGATTGATTGTGGCGACGGGCGGTGGCGCCGGACCGGGTGACGGCAGTGGCGGCGGTGATGATGGCGGCGGAGGAGACGGTGGTGGTTCGGGCGGCGGTGAAGCCCCGAGCGGTGGCGGCGGCTGTTCCCTGATTATTCCAAAATCAAATTAACCAAAGTAATCGCGGCGAAGGCGAAGATGATGATGCCCAAGCCGATCATGCCCAATTCCATGGAATTGAAACGGCTGATCGCCTGGCGGGGCGAAGGATAGACATTGGCGGCGGCCGGCTGGAGGGAAGGAATACCCTTCAGAATGGCGGAGGCCTCCTCCTCGCCGGTTATCTCTTTTCCGGCTACGGGAGGCGCGGGTTTGAGGCGGCGGACCGGATGGGCACGGGCCATCTCCTCGCTGATCGCCTTCACATTGATCTCTTTCGGGTTGCGAAAAAGGAGGACGATGGTGCCCATGGCGATCCGGTCGCCGTCGTGCAAAAACTCCTCGGTGATCCGCTTATTGTTAACAAAGGTTCCATTTTTGCTGTCGAGGTCGACCAGCGCGATCCCGCCCCACTTTTTGATGATCTTGGCGTGCTGGCGGGAGATGACGTATTCATCGATGCAGAAATCGCACCCCTCCTCCCGGCCGAGGATCAGTTCGGTCACGTCATCGGCCAGAAAAAAACGCTTTCCCTGCGCGTTGCCGTTCAAAACTTCCAGGGTAGGGATCGTTTCCTGATCGACCGCGTCGAGGATTTTTTTGAGGAGTTTGACCTCCAAAATATCGGCATCGGTCACCTCTTCCTCCTCGGAAAGACTTTTTTCAAAATTTTCGTCGGTTTCAAAAAAACGGACATGAAAATTTTCGATCGTGATCCGGTCGTTGTTGCGTAAAAGATTTTTTTCGTTCGGCCGGATCATCAGGCCGTTCAACAGGGTGCCGTTGCCGCTCTCCAGGTCGATCAGATAGTATTGCTCCCCCTCCTGGATGACCCTGGCGTGTTCCCGGGAAACTCCGGAGCCGGCAAGGTGCAAATCGTTTTCGGGCCGGCGGCCGAGGGTGGCCTCGGCGCCCAGCTGCAAAACTTTTTCCTCCTGTTCCCCGCTTTTGCTGACGATTAATTTTGGCATCCGATGTGATTTTGTTCGATAAACTTTTGGGCCAGGGCCCGTTCGCTGGGAAATTCCCCCTCGGGGGCGTTTAAAAACTGGCAATAGCGCCTGCCCGCCTCCTGGACCTTTCCCTGTTTGGCCGCCAGCAGGGCCAGGTTGTAAAGGGCGCGGGGGTAGCCGGCGTTGATCGTCAAGACATATTCCCACTCGTCCTGGGCCTTTTCGGTTTTGCCGGTTTGCAAATAGGCCAAACCCAAGTTATAAGCGGTATTCGCATCGGCCGGGTTGACCGCCTTGGCCCGTTGAAAGGCCTCGATGGCGGCGGTCAAATTGCCCTGCTCCATCTCCAGAGTTCCGATGCTGAAATAGGCCTTTTCATTTTTGGGATTAATTTCGATGGCCTTTTCGAATTCGGCCTTGGCCTCGTCGAATCTTTTTTGCTGAAGGTAAAAAATGCCCAACTGGATGTGGGAGTCTTCCGTCGAAGGATCGGCCTCCAGGGATTTTTGAAAGGCGTTTTGCGCCTTGAAGTTCTCCCCCATCTCCAGATAAAGATCGCCCAAATCCTTCCAGACCTTGGGGTCGTTGATGACATTCAGGGCCAGGCGGTAGCGGATCACCGCCAGGTCGAACTCCCCGCGGGAGCGGTACATCTCGGCCAAGCGCAGATGGGTGGGGACCAGCTGGGGATTGAGGACCGTTGCCCTTTTGAATTCCTTTTCGGCCTCGGCCAGATTTTTCATCTCCTGATGAATCAACCCCAGATTGTAGTGGCCGTCGGCAAAGAGGGGGTCGGTCTTGACCGCCCTTTTGGCCGATTGGAGGGCGGCCTCGGTATTCCCCTTGGCCAGATAAACGGCGGCGAGGTGGTTGTGGGGGGAGGCGTATTTTTTGTCTTTGGCGATCGCCTGCTGAAGATAATGAACGGCGGTGTCG
>JACQMB010000038.1 GCA_016203765.1 Deltaproteobacteria bacterium | reverse complement strand
TCCATCACAGTCAACGGACCAGCAGGGATCTTCCGTGGCATGGATGGATAGCGTCGGAGAGACCGCGGGGGAGAAAACACCGTCTTCCACATGGGCGGTCATCGTTTCGGACAATTGCGTCAGGTCAAAATGAATACGGAATTCAAACAGGGGAACGCTTGCCTCCGTAATGTCCCGGAGTTTCAATCGAATGTGCAGAAAACCGCCGGTCACATCTTCCGGCAATGCGGGATCACGTTCAAAGTTCTCCCAATTTTCAAAGACACCGCCGTTGCGCCGTCGGATATGAAAGGCGATCTCCTGGTTAATGTGCTGGTGAAATTCCTCCCCAATGAGCAATTCGATGGCAAAGGTGATGTTATAGTGATCCCCTTCCCGAACGATTGTATAAGCTCCGGTGTTCTGAGGAAGTGAGACGCCGCCCAGGCTTCCTCCCGCCGCAAACGCTTCGACGCAAAAAAGGAGAATGGCGAAGCCGAAAACTTTTGGGGCTACTCCTTTCATCGAACTTTTCTTCCCAATCGCAGACCAATCAGGGTGAAGACGAGTACCAGCCAGCCCAAAGAGAATCCCCACGGCATGGCCGAAGGAGTGAGCTGGCATCCGCCGCTTCCACTTCCGCCTCCGCCGGCGTCTCCGCCGGTTGTGCTGCCGCGGGTTACGCCGTCACCGGTTGCGCCGCCGTCCGGAGTTCCCGCTCCCAGTCCGTCGGCAACGACACCTTCGCCGGTACCTCCCGGTAAAACCTCACCGGGGAGTGGGGCCTCGTCCCCGCCGCCGGCCGCAACACATTCAATCCCCTCATCGGTTATGGCGGGGACATATCCGGCCTCCGTGCATTCAATCCCCTCCAGGCCGGCAACGCAGGGGGGGCAATCGCAGAGGGCGCCGGGTTCACACCGACAGATAGGGCATTCTTCAACAGCGCCGCCGTCAACGGCCGCCTCCGCTTCCGCCCGAAAGACCTCTTCCCCGTTCACGGTAACGGTGTTGGCACGGAGGCGGTCGCGAAACGGGCTCCACTCCGCCACGTAATAGAGGGATAAATGTTGATAGATATCCAGAACTGCGGCATCGCTCAGGGCCCCCTCAATGAAATGGGGTCCATCTTCGCCCTCCGACCAAAAGCGGGCAGCTGGAAAAATGGGAAGATACTCGGAGAAGCGGGGATGAAATCCCTGGATGTTGGCGGTGTCGGCATAGGGGAGGGTGGTGGAGCGTTGGTTGACCGTCACGATAAATTGACAGGCCTCCCCTGACAAAATGGATAGGAGCTCTATATCGACCGGAAGGCACTCCGTCCCGTCCGGACATGCCGAGGTAATGGCAACGAGCTGGTCGGTCGCCGCATCACAAACGTCCGGCGCAATGCCGGCCTGGGCGGTTTGGACGCCCCCTCCAAAGAGAAACATTGCGGCCAAGCCGCAGATTGTTTTTTTCTTCATAAATCCCCCCTTTCATTTCTTAAAAACCTGGAATCTGACTTAACGCCGTTCCTCCCCAAAGCAGTTCTTCCTGAATGTCGGGCACGATGTCATAGGGCCAAAGCTGTTGGGGGACCTCGACGTAGGTTATGTAAGTGTTGTGGTCGGTGGTGCCGTCGGCGCCTCCGGCGGCTCCGGCGGCTCCCTCAAAGTCGTGGAGGTATGTTGTGATCCGCCCAGCGGAATCCGATTCTACGATTTCAATGGTGCTCGAATGTATTCTCACTCCACCCCTATTAAATTGTATATTCTGGCCGCGCAATGTGCCGTCGGGATAAAAAACGTTGGTGAACAAAACTACGTCGTGGATCATTCGGTCCCCCTCCTGCCTTTCGATTCTGATCTTTTGGACACGGCCATGGGTATCAAATTCCCAGGTACGAGATTCGTTTCGGCCTCCGGAAAAGGTTTGGGTGAGAGGCCGGTGTTGTTCATCAAACGTATAGGAGACTTCAAAATAGGGGGCGCTGTCCGCAGAACCATTGTGGTCCGCATCTTCGAAAAAGCGTATCGAAGAGGGATACCGGCTTTGGTTATCAGGGTATTCATAGGCTGTTCGGGAAACCGGTCCGGCGGCACCGTTAATTGCGTCTTCGATAATCCGGCCGGAGGCGTCGAGTTGCCATCGTGGTAGACAGGGGCAACCCTCCACCCACACAGGCAGGACCGGGAGGTTCGATTCGGTGTTTATTGCTACAATATTATCCTCAAGGTAGGTATAGGTTGAGGTTGTTAAGTAGACTCCGAAAGGATCATTCCGCTCGTCGCGCACCAAAAATCCATTTTCATTGTATTCAAAACTCCGGCTGTTCAACAAATCGCCGGCTTCGTTATGGGTCCTGATGCTCTCCACCACAAAAACAGGCGGACCCGGCGGGGGGAGACTCAAATCACCGCCGCCACCACCGCCACCGCCGCCACTTCGTCTGGTGGCGCCGTCGTCCAATCCAAGACCGTCATCGGCTTCCTGAAAGACCCGGCGGTTATGACAGGCGGCCAGTGCCAGGGAAAGGATCACGATGAGTGAAAGTGTTTTCTTCATGGCTGACTCCTTTATTTTACCCCCATTTTTTCCAATTTTCAGCCGGGCCCAAAAGACCCAACCAGACCCTAAAATATGCAAGTTACGTGCCAAAAGATGGGCTGATGTACAGATAGGCTGATGGGAGGATATTTAAGGAAAGCTCTTTTGTTATAGGCAGTTAGATACGGTCCCTAGTCCCTAGTCCCTGGTCCATGGTCCTACTTCGGATTTTCCTCAATTTCGGCGTCGACAACTTTTTCGTCTTTTTTCTTCTTGGAGGGTGATTCACCGCCTTGTTCAGAGCCGTCTCCCTTGCCAGCTTCTTCGGAGGCCTTTTTGTACATGATCTCGGCGATCTTGTGGGAGGCTTGAGTTAACGCTTCCATCTTCTGTTTGATTTCGGCGGTCTCTTTCTTTTCGAGGGCCTTTTTCAAATCGGCAATCGCCGTTTCCACTTTTTTGGCTTCCTCGGCGGGGATTTTGTCCTTGTTGTCCTTGAGTGTTTTTTCGGTGGTGTAGGCCAGGGTGTCTGCCTGGTTGCGCACTTCCACCTCCTCGCGGCGTTTTTTGTCTTCGGTCTCGTGGGTCTTGGCATCCTTGACCAGCTTGTCGATATCGTCTTTGGAGAGGCCGCTGGACGATTCAATCCGGATCCTCTGCTCCTTGCCGGTCGCCTTGTCCCTGGCGTGCACGTGGACGATCCCGTTGGCGTCGATGTCGAAAGTCACCTCAACTTGCGGGATGCCGCGCGGGGCGGCGGGGATTCCATCCAAAATAAATTTGCCCAGCGTCCGGTTGTCGCCGGCCATATCGCGTTCGCCTTGAAGGACATGAATTTCCACGCTGGTTTGGCTGTCGGCGGCCGTGGAAAAGACCTGCGATTTTATGGTGGGAATCGTTGTGTTGCGGTCGATCAACTTGGTCATCACACTGCCCAAGGTTTCGATCCCCAGGGAAAGGGGGGTCACGTCGAGCAGAAGGAGGTCTTTGACATCGCCTTGCAGAACGCCGGCCTGAACCGCGGCGCCGGCGGCCACCACTTCATCGGGGTTGACCCCCTTGTGCGGCTCTTTGCCGAAGAAGTTTTTGACCATCTCCTGGATTTTGGGAATGCGGGTGGAACCGCCTACGAGAACCACTTCGTCAATGTCGCCCGCCTTCATGCCCGCGTCGGCGAGGGCCTTTTTGCAGGGCTCCAGAGTTTTATTCAAAATATCGCCGACCAGGGCTTCCAGTTTTGCCCGGGAGAGTTTCATCACCAGATGTTTCGGGCCGGTCTGATCGGCGGTCAGAAAGGGGAGGTTGATTTCGCTCTCCAAAGTGGAGGAGAGTTCCATCTTGGCCTTTTCCGCCGCTTCGCGCAGGCGTTGGAGGACCATCTTGTCTTTGCCGACATCCATGCCGGTGTCTTTTTTGAATTCGCTGATCAGATATTCCATGACCCTTTGATCAATGTTGTCGCCGCCCAAATGGGTGTCGCCGTTGGTGGAAATCACCTCGACGACGTTTTCGCCGACATCCAAAACCGAAATGTCGAACGTGCCGCCGCCGAAGTCGAAGACGGCGATCTTGTGCTCTTTCTTTTTATCCATGCCGTAGGCGAGGGCGGCCGCGGTCGGCTCGTTGATAATCCGTTTGACGTCGAGCCCCGCAATCTTGCCGGCGTCTTTGGTCGCCTGACGCTGGCTGTCGTTAAAATAGGCCGGAACGGTGATGACCGCCTCTTTCACCGTTTCGCCCAGATAGGCCTCGGCGGCCTTTTTAAGCTTCGTCAAAATTTTGGCGGAGACCTCCGGCGGCGGGATTTTTTTCCCTCCCACTTCGACCTGCGCGTCGCCGTTGTCGGATTGGACCACTTTGTAGGGGACGATCCGGATCTCTTCGGGGACCTCGTCGTATTTCCTCCCCATAAAACGCTTGATCGAATAGATGGTATGTTCCGGGTTGGTGATGGCCTGCCGTTTGGCCGGCTGACCCACAAGGATATTGCCGTCGCTTTGATAGGCAACCACCGAGGGAGTGGTTCGAGCCCCCTCTTCATTATGGATGATTTTGGGGTCTCCCCCCTCCATGATGGCGACCACCGAGTTGGTGGTGCCGAGGTCAATGCCGATCATTTTAGTCATGATGAGCGCTTATATGGGCCCATCGGTAAAATTGTCAATAACGTAAGCCTAGATTTTTCCTTGACTTAATCACGTTTACCCACAGATTAAAGGCGGTTATGACCGCCAAGAGGGATTACTATGAGATTTTGGGGTTGGCGCGTGACGCCGACCAACCCCAAGTTAAGAAGGCCTACCGGCAAAAGGCCCTTCAATTTCATCCCGACCGGAACCGCGAAGATCCCCATGCCGAAGAGAAATTCAAGGAGGCCTCCGAGGCCTATGAAGTCTTGAGCGACCCGCAAAAACGCCAAATCTACGATCAGTTCGGCCATGCCGGCTTGGAGGGGAGAGGCTTCCATGGCTTTGACCGGATGGAGGATATTTTCAGCTCGTTCGGCGATATTTTTGAGGAATTTTTCGGCGGGGGCTTGGGCGGTTTTGGCGGCTTGGGGAGGGGGTCTCGCCGAGGCCGCGCCCGCCACGGGGGGGACGTGGGTGTCCCTTTAACGATTACCTTTGAAGAAATGGTGCAGGGGGTGAAAAAAGAGGTGCCGGTTCATAAAGAGGGGGCCTGTGAGGCCTGCAACGGTGCCGGTTCCAAAACGGGCAAACGCAAGTCGTGCGCCACTTGCGGAGGGAGCGGGCAGGTGGCCCACTCGCAGGGTTTTTTCATGATCCAAACCACCTGCCCGCGTTGTCGCGGCGAGGGGGAGTTTTTGGCCGACCCATGCGAAGAATGCCGCGGGCAGGGGCGGGTGCGAAAGAAAAAGAATTTAACGGTCAAGGTCCCCCCCGGCGTGGAGGACGGCATGCGCCTGATTATTCGCGGCGAGGGACACGCCGGTCTGCAAGGAGGAGGGGCCGGCGATTTGTACGTGGAGGTTCATGTGCAATCCCATTCTTTCTTTGAACGCCATGGGGATGATATTTATTGCGCCCTGCCGGTGGCCATGACCGATGCGGCGTTGGGTCATTCGGTGAAGGTCCCGACCTTGAACGGCGATCACACCGTTTCCCTTCCGGAAGGGATCGACACCGGTGAGGAGATCCGTCTAAAAAAAATGGGAATCCCGAACGTACATAACGGTAGACGCGGGGATCAAATAATCAGGGTGATGGTGAAAACCCCAAAAAAATTATCACGCGAACAAAAGAAACTTTTAGATGAGTTTTCCAACTCATGACCCATGACTCATGACCTAAAAACCGGCAAATTTAAATCCCGCGACGGCACCCAACTCCACTACGAACACTGGACCCCGCCCGACTTCAAGGCCACGCTGGTCTTCGTCCACGGCATGGGGGAGCATTGCGGGCGGTACCGGTCTTTCGTTCGGTATTTCAACCAAAAGGGCTACCGGGTCTGGCTCTATGACCAGAGGGGGCACGGCCGTTCGGAAGGAAAAAGGGTTTTTGTGCGGCGATTTGAAACATTGATGGAGGATTTAAGCGATTATCTCGATTTCAGCCGCAACTCCATTCCGCCATCGCCCCTCTTTTTGGCCGGCCACAGCTTCGGCGGGCAGGTCCTTCTCAATTTTTTGGCCGAGTATCCGGGGCGTTTTCAGGCCGCCTGCGCCGCTTCCCCCAATCTGGAGATTGCCCTGACCATGCCGAAATGGCAGGAGCGTTTGGGGCGGATGGTTCTGCCGGTCTGGCCGCAGATGAAATTGAAAAACCTGACCGATCCCTCCAAGCTGAGCCATGACCCGAGGGTCTTTGCCGAGTACAAAAACGATCCGCTGATCTCCGATTACGTTACCCTCGGGATTGGGAAGGTCTTGCTGGAGAATTTGGGAAGCATTTTTGAAAAGGCCCGCCGGATTCAGACCCCCCTGTTGATGTTACATGGTCTGGAGGATGTCTACTGTTCGCCCAAGGGGACCGAGCGTTTTTACAATCAATTACAACTTGAAGAAAAAAGGCTAAAGCTTTATGAAGGGAAGTATCACGAATTGCTCAACGAAACGGGAAAAGAGGAAATTTATGCGGAAATGGAACAGTGGTTTGATCGTTTTATGCCTGCTTAGCGTTTGCCTTCCCGCCCAGGCCGGCTACCGGTCGGTTTTAAATAAATGGACGAAGTCAAAGCAGATGTATGCGGTGACGGACGTTCACGCCAAGGCCATCTGGCATGCCACCTATTTCAGCCCAGAGTTTCGCCGCGCCAAGGCCGAGCGGCACACCAAGAAAAAATATCTCGAGCCGGTCGAGGCGGCTCAATATATTGCCGCCGAGGAGAAAAAGCAGGCCGAGGCCCATGAGTTTTTTGTGGGGATCTATACCCGCAAACCATACCGCCATATTACCTCCGGCTCGGATTCCTTTTGGGAGATGGTCCTGACCACGGAGGCCGGCGAGGTCCTTTCGCCGACCCTGGTGGAACCGGTCGGCGTTCACCCCTACGAAGAGGTGATGTATCCCTATTTAAACCGCTGGTCCAAAGGCTACCGGGTCGTTTTTCCCAAGGCCCCCCTGGGCGATTCTTTCCGACTGACTCTGCGGAGCGTGGTTGGAAAAAGCACGCTAAAATGGAGTCCTTGATGTCATCCTGAACCCCGCGGAGCGGGGCGAAGGATCCAGTGGGCACTGCGGCCTTTTCCTTTTTGTTTCGCTTTCAAACTTTTGAGGTCGAGGAGGGCCTGCTGGCGGGAAAGGGTCTGTTCAATTTCCTTCAGGTAGTCGGAAATCTGCAACGTCCCCTTTTCCCGAAACAGGCGTTTCAGGATGTTGTGGCGCGATTCCTGATCCCAGGTCCCGGCGGCCTGCCGGGTGGCCGGGTCGATGACAATCCGGCTCAGTCCTAAAAATCCCCACCGTTTGAATTCTGCCAGGCTTTCCCGGGCCGCCCTTTGAGCCAGCCGGCTTCCGAGAGGGTAAAGATCGCGAAAATAAAATTGTGCCTCGACCGGCCTCAAACCCTTGACCACATAATCCCAAAAGAGATTGCGTTCCCGGGCGAGGGGATCGGCCGTTTGAATAAAGGCGGCGATCACCCCGAGGGCCTGGGGGCTTTCCATGGCGGCAAGATTTTGACGCAGTTTTTGGGGTTGCAAGGTCTCCCAGGCCCGGCCCCCGTATTGGACCAGAATTTCCAGGAGCCGGGGATCAAAGCGGGACCAGTCGGCCGCCAAAGTCAACAGCGCTTCGCGGTTTTCAATGTGGTAGGGCCAAGGCTTTTTCTCGCCCACGGCTCTGGCGCCGGCCCGGCCGAGTTCAAAATAGATCCGCGCCAGATGGGCCTCGGTGGGAAGGGTAATATCCATATTTCTATCTCTAAATCTCCGCTAATCCATTGGAAAGCGTCCCATCACAAATCTAAATGACAACTAGTTAATTGCATTGTCAATATCGGAGCTTCAGTTCCCTGGCCGCCTTCACTTCATCCAGGCGGCCGCGGAAGGTTTTGTGGGGGGCGGTTTGGACCAGTTCGGGAGTTTCCTCGCACTCTTTGGCGATCGCCTTCATCGCCGCGATAAACTGATCAAGGCTCGCCTTCGGTTCCGATTCGGTCGGTTCGATCATCAGGGCCCCGTGGACAATCAAGGGAAAATAGATCGTGGGGGGATGAAAGCCATAGTCCATGAGCCGTTTGGCGATATCGAGGGTTTTGACCCCGGTCTCTTTCTGTAATTTGTCGGAAAAGACGCATTCGTGCAGAGAGGGAGAGGGATAGGGGAGGTGGTAGGTTTTTTCCAGACCCTTGCGGATGTAGTTGGCATTCAGCACCGCCATTTCGGCAATGCGGCGCAACCCCGCCGGACCCAGCTCCCGGATATAGGCATAGGCCCTGACCAACATACCGAAATTCCCAAAGTAGGCTTTCATCCGTCCGATCGATTGGGGACGAGCCATTTCCAAATTAAATCGTCCATTTTCTTTTATAATAAGAGGGGTTGGGAGAAAAGGTTCAAGTTTTTTCTTAACTCCAACCGGCCCGGCCCCGGGGCCGCCGCCGCCGTGCGGAGTGGAAAAAGTCTTATGCAGGTTAAAATGGAGGACGTCGACCCCCTCTTTGCCCAGTTGAACGATCCCCAGCAGGGCATTCAGGTTGGCGCCGTCGCAATAGACGAGCCCCCCTTGTTTGTGAACGATTTCGCAAATTTCCTGAATGTTTTTTTCGAACAGGCCCAGGGTATTGGGATTGGTGATCATCAAGGCGGCGGTTTCTTCATCCATGACCGCCTTGACGTCGGCAGGATTGAGAATGCCGTCCTGATTTGATTTCACCGTGACGACTTCATACCGGCAGATCGCCGCCGAGGCCGGGTTGGTGCCGTGCGCGCTGTCGGGGATGATCACTTTTTTGCGGGGATTCCCCTTTGAAGCGTGAAAAGCCCGGATCATCATCATGCCGGTCAGCTCGCCGTGCGAGCCGGCGGCCGGCCAGCACGTGACCGCGTCCATCCCGCCGATTTCGGCCAGATAGTTTTGGAGTTCGTAGATCAGTTCGAGGTTTCCTTGGACCTCTTCTTCAGAAATCATCGGATGAGCCTGTGCAAAATTTGTCAAAGCGGCGGCCGCGTCGGTGGTCTTCGGATTGTATTTCATCGTGCAGGACCCGAGTGGAAAAAGACCGACGTCCTTGGAATAGTTTTGCTGGGAGAGCCGGACGAAATGGCGGACCACGTCAACCTCGGAAACCTCCGGAAGTTTGGCCGCCGCTTGGCGCAAGAATTCCTTGGGGGGAAGGTTCGCCCCCGGCTCGGGGAGGGAATAGCCTTGCCTTCCCGGCACGGTTTGTTCGCAAAGTAGAGGTTCTTCCAAGATCATAATGGACTGTGGACCGTGGACCCTTCGACAGGGCTCAGGGCAAGCCGTGGACCGTCTCTTTTAAAGCCGCGGCAAAATTCTCGATATCCTCCGTTTCATTTAATTCCGTTACATTGACCAAAAGGGCATTCCCCAGCTCCGGATACCAGCGCCCCAGCGCAATTCCCCCTTCGATTTCTTTTTGTTTCAGTTCCTTTAAGACCAGATCGGCGGCGGTGGGGAGTTTTAAAACGAATTCGTTAAAAGTTACAACCTTGGGATAGGCCAGATTGATACCTTTTATTTGTGTCAATGTTTCCTTGGCATATTCGGCGCGCTGCCAGTTCAGTTGCGCCAGTTTTTGAAAACCTTGTTTGCCGAGCAGAGAAAGATAGACGGTCATTTGCGTGGCGCACAAGGCCTGGTTAGTGCAGATGTTGGAGGTGGCCCTCTCCCGCCGGATATGTTGTTCGCGCGTGGCGAGAGTCAGGACAAACCCGCGGCGGCCTTTAGAATCGGTCGTCATCCCGCAGAGGCGCCCCGGCATTTGGCGGACATATTTTTCTTTGGTGGCAAACAAGCCGACGAACGGCCCGCCGAACGAGGGGGCCAGTCCCAAGGATTGGCCTTCGCCGCAGACGATGTCGGCCCCCAGGGCGCCGGGCGATTCAAAAAGCCCCAGGCTCAACGGTTCGGTCACGCAAAAAATAATCAGCCCGCCCTGGTCTTTGATCCGTTGGATGAGTTCCCGGTTGTTCTCCACAATCCCGAAAAAGTTGGGGTAGGGGAAGACACAGGCGGCAATCTCTTCCTTGAGATAATCTCCCACGGCCCCGGGGTCGACGCCGCCGGTGGGCGAGAGCGGAATTTCAACCAGCGAGACGTCGAAATTTTTTAAGAGCGACTGCACCGTCTGGCGGTATTCGGGGTGGAGGCACCGGGGAATCAAAACAATTTTTCGTTTTGGTTGCAGTCGGAGGGCCATCAGGATCGCCTCCCCCAAGGCGGTGGAACCGTCGTAGAGCGAGGCGTTGGCGACTTCCATGCCGAACATCTCGGCCGCCATGGTTTGAAATTCGAAAATAACCTGCAGGGTCCCCTGCGCAATCTCCGGTTGATAGGGGGTGTAGGGGGTGACGAATTCGGAGCGTTGAATCAGATTTTTAACCGCCGACGGAATAAAGTGGCGATAGACCCCGCCGCCCAAAAAAGAGCGGTGGGGCGCCGCGATCCGGTTTTTACCTGCCAAGGCCTCGAGGTGTCGAAACAGGCTTGCTTCATCGAGCGGCTCCGGGAGGTTTAACGGTTTCTCCATGTGGAGCGATTCGGGGATGGAACTGAAAAGCTCCGCAACACTCCGCAGACCGACGGACTTCAACATCTGTTGCGTTTCTTCGGGGGTATGCGGGATGTAGCGCATCAGGCTTCTTGTTCTTTGATAAAAGCCTGGTACTGCGCGTGGGTAAGAAGCCGGTCCAGCTCTTTCGGGTTGCTCAGCCTGACCTTGATCAGCCAGCCCTCTTCGTAACAGTCCTCGTTGAGATTCTCCGGGGTTTCGGTGAGGGGGTCGTTGATTTCGGCCACCGTCCCGCTGACCGCGGCGTAGATGTCGCTGACCGCCTTGACCGACTCGACCACGCCGAAGGGTTCCCCCTGCTCCACCGTTTCGCCTTCTTCGGGGAGTTCCAAATAGACAATGTCGCCCAACTGATCCTGCGCAAAGTCGGTGATACCGATGGCCACCAGGCCGTCCCCCAGCACCTTCACCCACTCATGCTCTTTGGTATATTTGAGATCGTCGGGGAATTCCATGTCAGTTTGTTTTTCTTTTATAAAACGGCGTTGCAACCACCTCTGCTAGCTTCCCTTTCGCGCGGATGTCAATGCTAAATTTTGTTCCGATTTCACTCATCGCCGCGGGGAGGTAGGCTAGGCCGATCGCCTGATTGAGCGTGGGCGAAAAACTGCCGCTGGTGACTTTGCCGACGGGTTGTTTGTCCCCGTTGAGGACGACGGCCCCCTCGCGGGCAATTCCCGGTTCCGCCATCTTAAAACCGACGAGCCGGCGTTGCAATCCCCGCGCCTTGATTTTTTCCAGGGCCTGTTTGCCGATGAAATTTCCCTTGGCCATTTTGACCACCCAGCCGAGCCCCGCCTCCAGGGGATTGGTTTCATCCGTTATTTCATGACCGTAGAGGGAGAGCCGGGCCTCCAGTCTTAAAGTATCCCGTGCGCCGAGGCCGGCCGGCTTTAATCCTTTCTCTTTTCCCTCCCTCAGCAGGGCCTGCCAAACGGCGGGGGCGTTTGGCGATTTGCAAAAAATCTCCACGCCGTCTTCGCCGGTGTAGCCGGTGCGGGCTACAATGCAGTTTTCCTCTCCCGCGAGGGCCCCCACCACAAAGTGAAACGGTTTTACGCTTTCCATCGGTTCGTCAAAGAGGGGTTTTAGAATTTCGAGGGCGCGCGGACCTTGCAGGGCCAGGAGGCAGACGTGATCGCTGATGTTGTTGACTTCCACCTTGGCCTGGGTCGGCTGATTTTTATGGACCCATTTGAAATCCTTTTCGATGTTGGCGGCATTCACCACCATGAGGAAGTGATTTTCATTGATCCGATAGACCAGAATGTCATCAACGACCCCTCCCTGTTCGTTCAACAGGAGGGAATATTGCGCCTGGCCGTCGGTCAGTTTGACCACGTCATTGGCGGTTAAATAATCAAGAAAGGGGAGGGCGTGCGGGCCCAAAAACTCAAACTCCCCCATGTGGCTGACATCGAACAGGCCTGCGGACTGGCGCACGGCATTGTGTTCATCAATGACGCCGGTATATTGGACAGGCATCTCGTAGCCGGCGAATGGGACCATCTTGGCGCCGAGTTTTACATGTTCTTCGTATAAAGGCGTTCGTTTCGTCATGATATTCTCTCAATGGTTTCACAAGCATCCACGGTATTTTTCAACAACATGGCGATGGTCATCGGACCGACTCCGCCCGGTACCGGAGAGATGGCGGAGGCCCTTTTTTTGGCCGCGGCAAAATCGACATCGCCGGAGATCGAGGCGTCGGGGAGACGGGTAATCCCCACATCAATCACCACCGCCCCCTTTTTGATCCAATCGCCCTGGATATAGCGGGGATGGCCGATGGCCACCACCAAAATGTCGGCCACTTTGGTTTTTTCCGGCAGGTTTTCGGTAAAGCGATGGCACAAGGTGACGGTGGCGTGATTTTTGGCGAGCAGCATCGCAGTCGGACGACCGACAATCGCCGAGCGGCCAACCATGCAGGCGTCTTTTCCTTTGATGTTGATGCCGGTAGTTTCAATCAGGTGGAGGATCCCCTGGGCCGTCGGGGGGCGAGTCCCGGGAAGATTTAAAAAAAACTTCCCCAGATTTTCCGGGTGCAGTCCGTCCACATCTTTTTTCGGATCGATCTGACAGATCACTTTTTTGGTGTTGATGTGAGGAGGAATGGGAAGCTGAACCAAAATTCCATGGATTTTGGGATTTCGGTTGAGTTTGTCGATATGGGCGAGCAGTTCCTGTTCCGACGTGTCGGCGGGCAGGGCATCTAAAAAGTTGTCAATCCCCACCGCGGCACAGGCCTTCTGCTTGTTGGCCACGTAGATTTGCGAAGGGGGGTGTTTTCCCACCATGACGAAGGCCAGGCCCGGCTGAATCCCTTTGGTTTTGAGCCGGTCGATGTCCGCCTTGATCTGTGCGCGAAATTTTTCCGCCAGCGCCTTGCCGTCGATAATTTGGGCCATGGTGTTGGCTTCCTCTAGCGTGCGGGGGAGGGGGTGTCAATGAGGGAGCTTTAAAAGAGAATGGTAAAGCGTTGCGTCCGGTCCCAGCGGTAGATTTTAAAGTCCGAATCAAAGGTCAAAATTCTGGGCTCCTGATGAATTTCGGCCATGCGTATCAGGCAGGCATCGGCAAAGGAAATATTCTGGTCTTCGTATTTTTTAAAAATGTTTTGGATGGGATGGAGATGCTCTTTTATTTCAAAATCGAGTTCGTAAAATCCCTTTTGGCCGAGTTTTAAAATTTCCTGCGGTCCTTTGGGATCGGCTTTTTGAATCAGAAAACAAGCCTCGGAGAGGACCGCCTCACAGGTGCGCAAGGGGGGTGCCAAATTTTTGAGCAGGGCCTTGGTTTTTTCGTGATGAATGTCGTTCCGGATGGCGAACGGGTCAAGTCTCCACTTTCCACTTTTGCCATTCACGAGTGGACCTCTCCATCCCCCCGCTCACTCTCAACCAAGCAACTTTCTTAGGCGGCAGCCGATAAGAGGATTGAGGAGGTACTTTTATGAAAGCAGGTGGAGACTCAATCGGTGCGGTCGAGGCACCATCCGATATTGATTTCGAAGGCCCCAAGCCGACAGTCATTGATAAGGATTATGCGCTGGGGACGTTCTGGGCCGCGGCCGGAACGGGACTGATGATCGGTTCCGCCTACACGCTGGCGACTGACGGCCCCCTGACGGGGGTTGGTCTGGCCGGGGCCGGCGTCGGTTTTGGACTTTGGAGTATCGCCGCCTTCCGGGGCCATCGCGGCGACGGCGGCGGCGACGCGGCGGGGCGAAAACTTCACCTCGGTGGGGCGTATCTCGCCACCCTGGGAACCGCCATGCTCGGCGGCGGCCTCGTCTGGGAAGCTCACAAGAAAGACGAGGGGACCCCTTTCGCAATCGGTATCGGCCTTGCCGCCGCGGGAGCGGGGCTTTTCGGATATACGCTCTACAGCGATTGGCACGGGGCGAAACAGGAGAGAAGGCCGGGCCTTTTTTGGGAAGCGGCGGCCCATCTTTCCATCGGCCCCCATGGCGTCGCCGCCGCGGTGCAGTTTTGAACATTAGAACTCGTTTCAAAGCCTATTACGCGGCCCAATGGCTTCGTTGGGGCTGACTATCCCCCCAAAATCCTCACGTATTGTTTATGCTCCGCAAACTCTACGAGTTTGCTTCGCGCATGGGCAAAGCTCATGCTTGACCCCGTGTACGGTCCGGTTTTAGGGGCTATCCTACTCCGCATCCGCCAAACAGATGGCGGATGCTGCGCACCCGGCAAAGCCGGGCCTTGCCGCCCCGCCTCGCCCTGTCAAGGCCCCGCTAGGCGGGGCCGCGAAGTCCCGCCGGAGGCGGGACGGAGTCCAATGAACCGCTCATTACGGTTTTGAAACGAGTCCTAGAAAATGCCGGAACGGCCCCTTTCGTTGACAATCCCTCCCCAAATCTTTTAATACTGCTTCCCGATGACCCTTGCCGACGTTTTGACGATCCTGCGTCTTATTTTAGTCCCCTGTTTTTTGTGGGCCTTTTTGGCGGGGGAGTTCATGACCGCCTTCTGGTTCTTTGTGGCGGCCGGGGTGACCGACCTGGTTGACGGAAGCATTGCCCGGCTGACCAAACAGGAGACTGAACTCGGCGCCTTTTTGGACCCGATCGCCGACAAGGCGTTGATGGTTTCCACGGTCACCTGCCTGCTGTTGGCCCAAGTTATTCCCTGGTGGTTTTTTGGCCTGGTGGTGGCGCGCGATCTTTCCATTCTCTCCGGCCTCGCCTGGTTTCGTTTTAAAAAAGTCTCTTTTGAACTCAAGCCGCTTTGGACCAGCAAGATGGGGACCCTTGTCAACATTGTTTTGGTCGTCTTTGCCTTTTTGAAATTTTTACAGCCGGTCGCCTTGTTCCTGGGCCGGCCTTTTTCCTTTTGGTTTGCCATTTTTCTGGCCCTCTCGACCGTTTTAGTCGTTGTCAGCGGATGCCAATACGCCTATATTGGCACGCGGATTCTGCGTCATGGCTCCACCCCGCTACAAAATCATCCTTAGCGATCTCCACCTCGGTTTTGGTCCAAGGCTTCCCGACGGCTCCCGCAATCTTTTGGAGGAATTTCACTACGACCGCCAATTCATCGAGCTCCTCCGGCACTATTCGGAAGGGGAGTTCGCGCGGGCCGAGGTGGCGCTGATCCTCAACGGGGACATTTTAAACCATCTCCACACCACCCCCGGCGAGCCCGACTGCGACCGGCTTACCGAGCAGGTGGCCCTGAGCCGGACCGAAAAAATTCTGGCCGGGCATCCCGAATGCTTTGAGGCCCTGGCCGATTTTGCCAAAAGACCCGGCCGTTCGATCGTTTATATCATGGGCAATCACGACATGGGAGTGGCCTGGCCCAAGGTACAGCAATTTCTTCAGGAAAAAATTCATCCCGGCTTGAAATTTTTTCTCGATGGTTATGAGGCCGACGGCCTCCACATCGAACACGGCAACAATTGCGTGGCCGACAACCGGGTCGACCTCGATAACCTTTTTTTGACCAAGGGGGAGAGGGAGCCGGTGTTAAAGATGCCGTGGGGGAGTTTTTTCGCCGTCCATTTTATCAATCCCTTAAAAAAAGAGCGCCCCTATATCGGCAGGGTCTTTCCCTTCAAGATGTATATCACCTGGGCCC
>JACQMB010000042.1 GCA_016203765.1 Deltaproteobacteria bacterium | reverse complement strand
GGCGGGTGTTGCGACCTAAAGCGCCGTCTAGCCCGGAGCCGTAATGAGGAGTGAAAATTTATATGGGTTGCAAAATTTCGGGATTGACGAAGGAAAATCCCGAAATTTTTTTCCTCGCAACCCAACAAATTTTCAGGACGAATTAGGCGGAGGGCTGGCGCAGTCGCAACACCCGCCCCTCCTTTCCTAAAAACTTCGAAATGACACCGTCGAGGGAACCGTCAAAATATTGACTCCTACCCGGTAGATTTTGACGCTTTTGACGGTTTGGCGAACGAGGGCGTTCCAGTTATAGAAAAAATGTGAATGGTTTCAAATAGTTATAGCTTTGCCCGATTCCGCTGAAATGGCACGGAGATTGCATATTTTAGGCATGAGTGAAAGGGGGGTCTTAAGGTGCCTCATCGGGAAATCACCTCTTTTTTGGAAAAACTGATGGAACGGGTCCACCTCGATCCGAACCTTCCTCCCAACGAAGTGCATGTTTTTAACGTGCATGCCTCCTTCGGCCACTATCAGGTTATCATCGGGCCGGCCGCCAAGGTATTGCAAAGAAAAAGGGAAATGGCGGGCAATCGCGCCCTGGAAATCAACGGGGCGATGCATCATCTTTTCGTCACCAAAAACCATGTCACACCGCACCCCTCGCACCGGCAGATCCACAACAATCTCAAGGGTTGCATCATCCTGCGCGACCTGACCGTTCATATCAAGGACCCGACCGGCAAGGGAATAAAAGTTGCCAAAGAACAGCGCGATCACGCCGTGGAGTGCCGGGAAAAAATCAACCTGGCCGGAAACGACGGCGAAAAATTCCTCAAACGGATGGAGCTGACCGGCCGACTGGCCAAAGACACCTACAAGATTGTCCAGGAAGACATCCTCAATGCCCTGGCGAACAAACAGTACACTACCGGGTAGTCTGAATATGTAATTCCTTTAATTGCCGCGCATCGACCTCCGCGGGAGCTTCTGTCATCAGGCAAGTCGCCGAAGCGGTTTTGGGAAAGGCGATCACGTCGCGGATCGAGTCGGCACCGGATAACAACATCACCAGGCGATCAAATCCCAGGGCAATCCCGCCGTGCGGCGGGGCGCCGTACTCGAGGGCCTTGAGCAAAAAACCGAAGCGGCGCTCCGCGTCGGCGGACGAGATATTTAAAATTTCAAAGACCTGTTGTTGGAGGGCCCGGTCATGGATACGAATCGAACCGCCGCCGATTTCACTGCCGTTCCAGACCAGATCGTAACCCTGGGAGCGGACCTTTTGCGGCTCACCGGCCAGCAGGGAAAGATCGTCGGGATGGGGCGAGGTAAACGGGTGATGCACGGAGACGTAACGCTTTTCCAGCGCGGACCATTCGAAGAGAGGAAAATCGGTCACCCAGCAAAAGTCGTTCCGGGCCGTGTCGATCGCCTTCAATTTTTCGGCCAGTTCCAAACGGAGCGTTCCCAAAACGGCGCAAGCCAGATTCTTTTCGTCGGCGACAAAGAGAACCGCGTCCCCTTCCTTTAATTGTAATTCTTTAACCAGAGCGGATTTGTCGGCCTCCGAAAAATTTTTGGCGATGGGACTCATCCAACCCTCTTTCGTGAGCTTCGCCCAGCCCAAGCCCCTGGCCCCCGATCGAACGGCCAAAGCCTCCAGGGCCTCAAAATCCTTGCGGACCAGGACGCCGGTCCCCGTCACTTTCAAAGTCTGCACCGATTTGCCGCCGGCCACCGCTTGGCTAAAAATTTTAAACGGCGACTTTTGAAAAATTTCCGAGACATCAACAATTTTCCACACAATCCTCCGGTCCGGTTTGTCGCTTCCGTAATTCCAAAGCGCCTCAACATAAGAAAGGCGGTCAAACGGCGTTTTGATTTTTACCCCCAACACCTCCTTGAGCAGAACTGCCATCAATCCTTCCACCAGCGCGAAAATATCCTCGCGCTCCACGAAGGAGGCCTCCACGTCGATCTGGGTGAACTCCGGCTGGCGGTCGGCCCTTAAATCCTCGTCCCGAAAACATTTCACGAGCTGAAAATATTTGTCGAAACCGGCCACCATCAGCAGTTGTTTAAAAAGCTGGGGGGACTGGGGAAGGGCGAAAAATTTGCCCGCCTGCACGCGGGAGGGGACCAGATAGTCGCGCGCCCCTTCCGGGGTGGAGCGGGTCAGCATGGGGGTTTCGATTTCCAAAAAACCTTTTTGGGAAAAATAATTGCGAACAATCTGCGCCGTTTGGTGGCGCAGGATCAAAAACTTCTGCATCTTGGGTTTGCGCAGATCCAAAAAGCGGTATTGCAGGCGCAAATCCTCGCTGACCTCTTTTTCCTCGGAAATTTCAAAGGGGGGAGTCGGCGAGCGGTTTAGAATGGCGCACTCCTCCACCGCCAGCTCCACCGCGCCGGTGGCCATCTTTTTATTTTCCATCCCCTTGGGTCGTTTGCGCACGGCCCCGGAGACCGCCAGCACATATTCGGGGCGGATCTCCTTGGCCTGTCGGATTTTCTTTGGGTCCAAAACCACCTGGGTTTTGCCGTAGCGGTCGCGCAGATCGACAAAGACCAATCCGCCGTGATCGCGGCGCACGTCGCACCAGCCCGTCAGCACCGCTTTTTTTCCGGCGTGCTTGGCGGTCAAGTCGCCGCAGGTGTGGGTTCGCTTCAGGGACCGTGGACCGTGCCGCGCCCTGAGCTTGTCGAAGGGGACCATGGACGATGGACCTTTCATTTAAGCTAACTTTTCCACCAATCTGCCCAACAAAACCTCTTCCTGTTTGCCCGACGCCATCTCTTTAATGATCGCCATATCCTTTTTGATCTCATTCTCTCCAATAATGACCACAAATTTTGCCGCAAGTTTGTCAGCCCTGCGCAACTGGCTTTTTAAAGAGCCCCCATAACCGCACTCCACATAATTTCCCTTTGTCCTAAGTTCCTGGATTGCCGCCAGTGATTTTTGCTGGGCTTCATTGCCCAACAACGCAAAAAAAACAGTAGTTCCAGGTCCACGGTCCACGGTCCACGGTCCACGGTCCAGCAGTAACATCAACCTCTCCACCCCAATCGCAAATCCCACGCCCGCCATATCAGGTCCCCCCAGATCCTTGACCAGTCCGTCATAGCGCCCTCCGGCCGCCACGGCGTCCTGCGCCCCCAGCCCCTCGCTGATGACTTCAAAGGCGGTGCGGCAGTAGTAGTCGAGGCCGCGGACAATCCGGGGATTTTCCTTAAAAGAAATATGACCGGCCAGCAGAAGGCCGCGCACTTCGCGATAGTGTTGCGCGCAGGCCTCGCACAAGAAATCATGGACCAGCGGGGCCTCCCGGGAAAGTCCCCGGCAACCCTCTTTTTTGCAATCCAAAATCCGCAGTGGATTTTTTCCGGAACGTCTTTTGCAATCGGGGCAGAATTTATTGATCCTTCCTTTCAAAAATTTTTTGATCGCCGTTAAATACGCCGGCCGGCATGTTACGCATCCGAGGGAGTTGATTTCGAGCCGGCGATCCTTCAGCCCCAGTTCCGAAAAGAGATGATCAAGGAGAATCAAAACCTCGGCATCGGCCATCGGCGAATCCGAACCGATCAACTCCGCCCCGATCTGAAAAAACTGGCGCGACCTCCCCTTTTGCGGACTTTCATAGCGAAACATCGGACCAAAATAGTAGAGTTTGGCGACGGGGTCTTTGGCGTAAAACCCGGCTTCGACATAAGCGCGCACGACCGGCGCGGTCCCTTCGGGCCGAAGGGCCAGAGGCAGGCCCTTCCGGTCTTTAAAGGCATACATCTCTTTTTCAACGATGGCCGAGGTGGCCCCGACACTCCGCTCAAACAGGCCGGCCTCCTCCACAATCGGGGTCCGGATTTCCTCAAAACCGTAGGTTTTAAAAATCTGGCGGGCCTTGTTCTCCACCGCTTCCCAGGCGGCCGTCTCCGGCGGCAGAATATCTCGCATCCCCTTAATTACCTGAATTTTCATGGGAAAATGAAGCTACCAGAGGGCTACCGGGGTGTCAAAACTAAAAACGGCGCAACTCCTATCCCTTCATCTCCGCCAACAATCGCTTCGCCTCGGCGTGGTTGGCATCGGCGGCCAGGATTTTTTTGAGGGCCTCTTGGGCGTGGGCGGACTCGGCGGCGGCCTCTTCCTTGAGGCCGGCCGCTTGGTAGGCCTGGAACAAAGAAATCGAGGAACGGGCGGCCTTGAGGAGTGTTTCGATATTTGGGGCCGCTTTGGGAGATGTTTTGGGAGTGGCCCTGGGGGCGGCCTTCGGTTTTTCCGCTTTTGGTTTTTCGGCCTTCGGTTTCTCAGCTGTCGGCTTCTCTTCCGGCGGCGGCTTGGCCCTGTCAGCCTCTTCAGCCGCTTCTCTCCCAACCCGCTTTTCTCCGGCCCGTTTTACCAGGGCTTCAAACGCCCCGGCTTGCAATCGTTCCACCTCCTCCTTGACCGTGCCGGCCTCCTCCGGAAGAAGGGCCAAAATCTCCTCATAACATTTCAAGGCCTGATCGATCTCCCCTTTCTGTGCATAAAGGCCGGCCAACTGCTGATATTTGGCGCGGGCGCTTTCCGACTGGTTCAGTTTTCCATACATCTCCGCCTGCAGTCCCAACAGGTGGGGATCGTCCTCCACCCAGCCTTTTTTTTGCTCCAGCCATTTGCACGCGGATCGAAAATCCTTTTTTTGAAAATAGAGATCGACCAGGGCGGTGAACATTTCCTTGTTTTCCGAACGATGGGGCAGTATCTTTTCGTACAAATCGATCAGGCGCCCGGGCTCCGTTTTCTCTTTTTCATACTGCTTGGCCAAAATTTCAAACTGTTCGATGGCCTCCTCTTTTTTTTCCTCCCGCTGATAGGCCTCGGCCAGGCGGACGCGGTAGTCGGGTTTTTTGGGAAAAAGGTTGACCAGTTTTTCGCGCATCAAGAGCGATTCCTCAAACTTTCCGCTCTGCTCAAAGGCGCTGGCCAGGATTTCATATTGATGGGAGGCGTCCTTGCTCAAGCCCATCTTTTCATACAAGCCCGCCAACGACCGGTTGACATCGAGGAGAGAAGGATTGAGCCGCAAAATGCTTTTCAAAACGGTGACCGCCTTCAGGTAGAAACCTTCCTGCGTGTAACTGTCCGCCACCTCGCGATAGGCCTGGATGGCCTGGGGCACCTGGCGTTGTTTGGCAAGAAGTTCCGCCAATCGCAATTTAACCCGCATGTCGGCCGGATCGGCCTGCAGGAGTTTTTCGTACTCGCGGATCGCCTTGTCGAATTTGCCTTGGGCGATGAAATCCTTGGCGGCGTCGAGGATTTTGTCTTTGTTTAAGACGGTCATAGTGAGGGACAACGGACCACGGACTACGGACCGCGGACCGGCGAGGATAATTGTAGCAGATGTTTCAGGAGAGCTAAACTCAAGAAATAGCCGTCCGGGCCGAAGCCGGAAATCGTTGCCGCGGCCGCATCGGCGACATGGGAATGGTGCCTGAAGATTTCCCTTTTTTGGATCGGGGTCAGATGGACCTCGACCAGTGGAACCGGGAGCATCGCCACGCAATCCCTCAAGGCAATGCTGGTGTGGGCGAGGGCCGCCGGGTTGAAGACAATGCCAGCCGCCCGGCCGGAAGCGTCCTGCAAATAATCGATCA
The DNA here is from genome assembly GCA_016203765.1 of Deltaproteobacteria bacterium. Classification (GTDB taxonomy): domain Bacteria; phylum UBA10199; class UBA10199; order SPLOWO2-01-44-7; family SPLOWO2-01-44-7; genus JACQMB01. The sequence goes on along the minus strand of JACQMB010000042.1, from coordinate 16,059 downwards.
ACGCCCCTTCATGGTTGGACTGAAAATAGTCGAGATCGACTTCATTGCGCCGGCCCCACTTTTCCAATGCGCCCCAAATGGCCGCCCAGCTTTGGGTGCCGTAAATTTTCGGCTCCCTTTTTCCCAGCCAATTCAAATTGGGGCCGTTGACCACCGCGATGCGCCGCTTCACTTAACCCTCTCTTTCCAGATTTTGAAGTCCGCGCAGGGCCTCCTCGTTTTGCGGATCTTTTTTGAGAATGAATTGAAAAACCTCGCGGGCCTGATCGATATGCCCCTGCGCCGCAAAAATTTTGGCCATGGTCACGGTCTGCCAGCTTGCCGCCTGGGACTTCGGCGGAGACTGGGGCGAGGGTTGGGCCGGCGCCTCCCGGTTTTGAATCTGCCCCATCAGTTCCAGGGCCTTTTCCTGATTTGGAACCAGTTCCAAAACCCGCCGCAATTCCCTTTGCGCTTTTGGAAACTCCTTTTGACGCAAATAGGCCTTGGCCAAACTCAATCGCCCGCTCACCATGTCGGGATGGTGTTTTAAACCCTCCTGACAAACCTTAATGGCATCCTCCAGCAATCCATAATGGAGAAAATATTCGGCAATCGGCGCAAAGACAACGGAACTGGGGTTTTGTTGCCACTGATCGTAGTAGCGCAGGAAGAGGGAGTTGTTTAGGAGATCGGGGTGCATAAAGACGGACCGTGGACCATAGACCGTGGACCGTGGACCTTAACCTCCCTATACTTCTTGCAAATGCAATTTGCAATCTTTTTGGGGGAGGATGAAGCGGTATCTATTTGGAAATGGCATTGGCGATAAAGGGGAAGGCGCTGTCGATAAAGCAACCGGATTTGACGGAAAGTGCCGGGGAGGAGGGGACGATTCTTCATCCCATAAAACCGCTCCCGGAGAACTGAAAAGGGAGGGGCCAGCCAGACCACAAAACCTTTGGACAATATCCTTTGGCGATTTTGCGAGTCCAAAACCGCTCCCCCTCCCGCGGCCAAAACAGACGGGCCTTTTTTTAAAACCTCATTTAAACAAATTTTTTCGATTCGCCGGAAGGCCGCCTCGCCGAAACGGGGGATGTAAAATTGGGGAGCCAGGCCGGTCTGTGCTTCAATGGTTTCATCCAAATCAACGAAGGGAAGGTCCAAATCATTCGCCAATATCTTTCCGACCGTCGTTTTGCCGGAACCCATAAAGCCGGTCAGGATCAGGTGAGCCACGATTATGGAAAGACTTTTTTCTTATCGGATATGGTGAATCCCAAGGCGAGCAAAATTTTACGCATCGTATCCATCCGACACTCCATCCCCTTCTCCACCCGGTCGATGGTTAGGGCCGAAAGGCCGGCCTTCCGGGCCAGCTCCGCGCGGCTCATCAACAGCGATTCTCTTATTTTCAGCAGGTTATTTTCTTTCTTGGCCATTGCTTATCCACACTACAGGGGTGAACCCAGACAGTCAAGAGTTTAAATAATTTTTAAAAATTGAGCATCTATGACATATAATTAAACTAAATTATATATAAATTAATGAAACAGCCCTAGATACCAGCGGAGGAGTTTATCCCCCAAAAATAGCTGAAAATAGGCCGAAATGGACAAAAAAGGCCCAAAAGGGAGGGCATATTGCCAGTTTTTCTTGATAAAAACGACTAAAAGGCCAACCAAAGAGCCAAAAACGGAGGCAACCAATAGTATCATCAGGACCGGCTGCCAGCCAAAAAAAGCGCCGAGCATGGCCGCCAGTTTGACATCCCCTCCCCCCAACCCCTCTTTCTTCCTGATCTTTTCATAGGCAAAGGCGACCAGAAACAGAAACCCGCCCCCCGCCAGAATGCCGATGACGGAATCGAGCAGGGTTCGCAACTCCCAACCGGGCGGGGCGTCCAGATAATGAACCGCCGTCCCGACCAAAATGCCCGGCAGGGAGATCGCATTCGGAATGATCCGGTGCCGGAGGTCGATAAAGATAACCGCCAAGAGAGGGGCGAGAAGCAAACAGAAATAGGCGAAATAAAAAAAGGGGCTCCGGTTGAAAAATAGAAAGGTCTGCAAAGAGACCAGCCCGGTGAGGACCTCAACCAACAGATAGCGGATCGAGATCGCCTGCTGGCAATCCCGGCACTTTCCCCGCAACATCAGATAGCTCAACAGGGGGATATTGTCGTACCAGCGGATGGGGTGCTTGCATTGGGGGCAATAAGAACGGGGCTTGACGATCGATTGCTCCAGTGGCATCCGGTGGATGACCACATTCAAAAAACTCCCCACAATCAGGCCGAACATGGCGGCCAGGATTTCGCCGTAGGGTGCCGTTAACAAGGGCATTGCCGCAACTTAGCAAAATAGCCGGCGCTTGTCATCCTTGAAGCGCTATGTTACAGACCGCTTCGCCATGCCAAAAACAGTGCAAAAACCCCATGAGGCCGAAGAGGAATACTTCGCCCGGCTCGAGGTCGAGAAAAAGTGCAAAATTTCAGAGAAAAAACGCGCCGAGATGGCCCAAAAAGAGATCGAAAGCCTAAAGAAAATCCACGCGCGGCGCTGTGCCGAATGCGGTCAGGAGCTGGAGACCGTTGTCTTTAAGGGAATCGCGGTCAACAAATGCTTCCATTGCGGCGGGGCCTATTTAGGCCGCGAGGCCTTTCAAAAACTCTGCGGCAGAGACAATCATTTTATGAACCTGTTTATGGAAATTTTTCAGTTTCAATCGTGAAAGCTCCGTTCGACTATTTTGTTGCGAAGTCTTCCGCGTGTCGGTCTCGCGGGACCAGGTCCATTGTGGGGAGGCCCCCACAATGGCCTTCTCGCTCACCCCGCCCATTTATTATAACCCCCGATCGGATGGGCGGGGTTCCGCGACGTCCCGCTCGCCCAACCCGCTCACGACTTCGCAACAACATGGCTTCACTCGCATGAAAAAGACGATAGAAAAAATGGTCCGGCTGGCGCGGCTCAAACTCCCAGAAAAAGAGATGGAGCGGTTTGCCAAAAAGGCCGGGCATATTGTGGAGTATATCGAAAAATTAAAGGAGATCGACACCGACAAGATCGAGCCGACGTCGCACGCTATTGAAGTAACCAATGCCTTCCGTGAAGATGAAGTGAGGCGTTTTGAAAATCCGGCCAAAATTTTGGAAATCGCCCCGGCCAAAAGCGACAACCTTTTTGAAGTCCCCAAGGTTATTGAGGAGTGAGTCCATTGAACTGCCAGGAGAAAACTCAATACTATCTGGACCGGATCGCCAAATATAATCCCAAACTCAACTGCTATCTGACGGTCTGCGCAAAAGAGGCCCTGGCCGCGGCCAGGGCGGCCGACCAACGCCGGGCCAAAAAAGAGTCCTTGGGACCTTTGGACGGCGTCCCCATCGCCCTCAAGGATATTTTTGTGACGGAGGGAATCAAAACGACCTGTGGTTCCAAAATTTTGAACAATTACATTCCGCCCTACGACGGGACCACTGCCTCGGCCTTGAAAAAGGGCGGCGCGGTTTTGCTGGGCAAACTCAATCTGGATGAATTCGCGATGGGTTCTTCGAATGAGTTTTCCGGTTTCGGCCCGGTGCAAAATCCGTGGAAGGAGGGCTACATCCCCGGCGGTTCCAGCGGCGGCTCTGCCGCGGCGTTGGCGGCCGACCTCTGTCCTTTAAGCATGGGGACTGACACCGGCGGCTCGATCCGCCAGCCGGCCGCCCTTTGTGGGGTGGTGGGGTTAAAGCCGACCTATGGGCGCGTTACCCGCTACGGGATCATTGCCTTCGCCTCTTCCCTGGATCAAGCCGGCCCCATGGCGCGAACGGTGGAAGACTGCGCCCTGTTGATGAATGTTGTTGCCGGATACGACGCAAAAGATTCCACCTCTTTGAACGTCCCGGCGGAAGATTTCACCAAAAAACTAAAACAGCCGGTCAAGGGTTTAAAACTGGGACTGCCCAGGGAATATTTTATCAATGGAATGGATGCCGAGGTAACCACCGCCGTTCAAAAAGCGGCCAAAAAATTTGAGGACCTGGGGGCCAAAGTCGAAGAGATGAGCCTGCCCCACACCCAATACGCCGTCCCCTGCTACTATATTATCGCCCCGGCGGAGGCCAGCGCCAACCTGGCCCGCTATGACGGGGTCCGCTTCGGCCATCGGGCCGGCAATCCCAAAGACCTGCTCGATCTCTACGAGCGCTCCCGTAGCGAGGGTTTTGGTGCCGAAGTGACGATGCGAATCGTGATCGGCACTTTTGTTTTGTCGACCGGCTATTACGACGCCTATTATCTAAAAGCGCAGAAGGTCCGCACCCTGATCAAAAAAGATTTCACCGATGCCTTCCAAAAGTTTGACGCGATCCTGACCCCCACTACCCCCACACCCGCGTTCAAGATAGGGGAAAAAACCGATGACCCGATCAAGATGTATTTATCCGATATCTTTACCATTCCCGTGAACCTGGCCGGTCTCCCCGGCCTGGCTCTGCCGTGCGGGTTTTCCAAAACCGGCCTCCCCGTCGGGATGCAGTTGATCGGCAAACATCTGGATGAAGCAACATTATTTCAACTGGGCTTTGCTTATGAACAGGCCACCGATTGGCACAAACGAAAACCGAGCCTAGTCATGAGTCATGGGTCATGAGTAAATACGAAACTGTTATTGGACTCGAAGTCCATGCCCAATTATTAACCAAGACCAAACTCTTTTGCGCTTGCTCCGCAAAGTTTGGCGATCCGCCCAACAGCAACATCTGCCCGGTCTGCACCGGGCAGGCCGGCGCCCTGCCGGTCCTGAACAAGACCGCCGTCGAGATGGCGATCAAAACGGGCCTGGCCTTGAATTGTGAAATCAGGGAGAAAAGCATTTTCGCCCGAAAAAACTATTTTTATCCCGATCTTCCGAAAGGGTATCAGATTTCCCAGTACGAAAAACCGCTGTGCGTGAACGGCAAACTCGATCATGTTCCTATCGTCCGGATCCATATGGAAGAGGATGCCGGAAAACTTTTGCACGACACCGGCGATCCCGCCGTCAGCCATGTCGACTTAAACCGCTGCGGCACCCCCTTGATCGAAATCGTCAGCGGGCCGGACCTTCACTCTCCTGAAGAGGCGGCGGACTATATGCGAAAGCTGAGAAACATCCTGGTCTATCTGGAGGTCTGCGACGGCAACATGCAGGAGGGGAGCCTGCGCTGTGACGCCAATGTCTCGATTCGTCCCGCCGGTTCGAAGAAACTGGGAACGCGAACCGAGATCAAAAACGTCAATTCTTTTAAATTTATCGAAAACGCGCTGGCCTATGAAATCCAACGGCAAACCGCGGTGGTGGAAGCCGGCGGCAAAGTAATTCAGGAAACGCGCCTCTGGAATCAGCAAAAAGGAACAACCGAGGCGATGCGCTCCAAAGAAGAGGCGCATGACTACCGCTATTTTCCCGACCCCGATCTTTTACCTTTGGTGGTCGACCGGGTTTGGGTTGAAAAGATCAAAGGGACTCTTCCCGAACTGGCCGGCGAAAAGGCCCTGCGCTTTGCCAAACAATACAACATCCCCGAATACGATGCCGGCGTTTTGACCGCGCAAAAAGAGCTGGCCTATTATTTTGAAGAGTGTGTCCGGCATCACCCCTCACCCAAAAAAATCAGCAACTGGATCATGGCGGAACTCCTGCGCGAATTAAAAGTGCGTGACCAGGACATTACCGAAATCAAAATGAAACCGGAACAGTTGGCCCGGATGGTGGCCTTAATCGAACAAGGGACGATCAGCGGGGCGGCGGGCAAAGGGGTTTTTATGGCAATGCTGGATACCGGCAAAGATCCCGAAGCAATCATCCAAGCGAAAGGTCTGGAGCAGGTCAGCGACACCGGCGCCATTGAGACCGTCATCGACAAAATCATTGCCAAAGAGGCGGAAAATGTGAAACGGTACCAATCGGGCAAAAAGAACGTGCTCGGCTTTTTTGTGGGCGAGGTTATGAAGGCGATGAAGGGAAAGGCCAACCCGAAAATGGTTAACGAAATTTTGAGGAAAAAACTGGGATGAACTTCGTCAAAACCATCGAATGGAAAGAGGACAAAGTGGTCCTGCTCGACCAGCGCAGACTGCCGGCCGAGGAGATCTATATCACCTGTGAGGACTACGAAGGGCTGGCCCGCGCCATTGAAACGATGGCGGTCCGCGAGGCCCCCACGTTGAGCGCGGCCGCCGCGTTTGGGGCGGCCTTGGGGGCCATGGGCATCAGCGCCAAAAATTTTGAGGCTTTTTTTGAAAAATTCGGCGGCGTTTGCAATCGTCTGGCCCGCACCCGGCCCACGGCGGCAACTCTTTTTTGGGCGCTGGAAAAAATGAGGCAGTGCGCCCTGGCGAACCGCGAAAGGCCGGTGACTGGAATTATTCAATCCCTCAAGGAAGAGGCGCTGAACATCTACAACGGCGTTGTGGAATCGCGTCGCCTCATCGGAGAATACGGCCATCCCCTGTTGAATGACGGCGACGGGGTCCTCACCCACTGCAACGCCAGCGTGGCGGTGGGGGTCATTCAGGCCGCCAACGAGGCGGGTAAAAGAATCCATATTTATGCCGATGAAACCCGCCCCCGCCTGCAAGGGGCCAAGATTACGGCTTGGGAACTGCAAAAATACGGGATTCAAGTCACGGTGATTTGCGACACGATGACCGGCTCGCTGATGGCTGCCGGCAAAATTCAAAAATGTATTGTCGGGGCCGACCGGGTGGCGGCCAACGGCGACGTCGCCAACAAAATCGGAACCTACGGGGTGGCCCTGATGGCCCATCATCACAAAATTCCCTTCTATGTCGCCTGCCCCACTTCGACCATTGATCCCGCCACCAAAGACAGCTCCCAAATTACGATTGAGGAGCGGGACCCGAAAGAGGTCACCCACATCGGCAACATCCAAATCACCCCCAATCACGTGGACATCCTCAACCCCGCCTTCGACATCACCCCGGCCCGATTCGTCACCGGCATTATTACCGAAAAAGGCCTCCTGAGACCCCCATTTAAACTGCTTTAAATCCAATCTCCCATGAAAGGTGGAGGCAGTCCCGCCCAAAGGGCGGGACGTCGGAAGGGGGAAAACTTTCCAAAAATAAAAGTACCTTACCGTTGGGGGTTGTCAGGGGGAGATCGGAATCTCCCCCTGACTTTAGCGAGGGTCCGGCTTTGCCGGCCCGAGCGAATAGGGCGGCGTCCACCCAAAAACGCCGCCCATTTTAAGGAGAGGAAGGGAACTTTGCCCTGAACCCCGCCAAAGGCGGGGTGAAGGATCTAATTTAGACCCTCTTTCGCCAGAATTTCCTGCAAACGATTGGTGAGGTTGCGCCTGCCGGTATAAATCTTGATCGGTTCCTTTGTATTGGCCAAATTCAGAATGTGGTATTGAATTTTCTGGATATCCACGCGCCGCGGAATGTAAATCCCGCCGCAACTCAAAACGGTCGGATTTTGGGTTTGGCAAAACCCCTGCTCCGCCTCTTTCGTCCGCTCAAAAATGAGTTCGGTAATTGAAAACATCGTCCCGCCTTCCAACCACTAATCCATGCAATTGCCGTGCCAGACGGGGTGGGGTAAATTAACTTATTGAATTTTAAAGGGATATTTTTTTGAGGCCCCGCCCGGGGGTTGAAAAGGGGGGTATTTTTTGATTCAAATCGGTACGGGAGCGTCAAAATTTCGACAGGGCTTTTTTTCCCCTTAATTGACGATGGTAGGCAAGCGCAAACCGGTGGGCCTCGTCGCGAATTCGCGTTAAATACAAAAGTTCTTTGGAACCCGGCCTTAACCCCACCGGATTTTTTCGATTGGGAATATAAATTTTATCGCTCGCCTCCCCTTTTTTCGCCTTGGCGATGGCGGCGGCCGCCAAAGAATGAAGCCCCAGGTCTGCCAAAATTCTCTGCGCGATGGCCAGCTGGCCCTTCCCCCCATCGACCAAAAGGAGATCGGGCAATTCCCATTTTTGTTTTTCCTCCGGTGTTGGCGCGTTCAACGCCCGCTGAAACCGCCGCGCCAAAACATGGCGCATCATCGCGTAATCGTTGGGACGTTCCTCCATCCGGATTTTGAATCTTCGATAGCGGTTTTTCCAGGGCCTCCCCTGTGCGAAACAAACCAAGGCCCCCACCGCTTCTTTCCCCTGAAAGTTGGAAATGTCGACGCACTCGATCACGGCCGGTTTGAGAGCCAGTTGCAATCTCTCCTGCAGATTGGAAAGGAGCTTGTCCTCCAAAGGATCCTCTATTTTCTTGGCGAATACGGCGGCCTTTTGGCTTTCCGTCGTTTCCTTTATTGCAAAAATCAAATTGCGAAGTCTTGCCGCCTCTTCATAGGCCTCCTGACCCGAAGCCTTCCGCATCCTCTCTTTCAATAGATGAATCAGCTCCTTTTCACGCCCCTCCAAAAACAACCGGGCCTGTGCGATCTGCCGGGCATAGGCCTCCTGGGAGATTTTGCCGACACAGGGGGCGCCGCAGCGTCCGATGGCGTATTCAAGACAGGGGCGCGAACGGTTGGCAAACTCGTGATCGGAACAGGTCCGCAGTTGAAAATGTTTGGTGAGCAGATCGAGGGTTTGGCGAAGAGGGCCGGCGGCCACGTAGGGACCAAAATATACAGAGCCGTCTTTGACGATATTGCGCGTGACAAAAAGACCCGGAAAGGGATGGCGGATGTTGAGTTTCAAACTGGCGTAACTTTTATCGTCTTTGAGATGGATGTTGTAGCGGGGCTGATATTTTTTGATGAGATTGTTTTCCAAAAGGAGGGCTTCCGGTTCGGTGTTGCAAACGCGATAGTCAACCGCCGCGGTCCGCCGCATTAAAAAATCAACCTGATGGCGGCTTTTTTCCTCCTTTCGGAAATAAGAACGGAGCCGGTCGCGCAAGTTCTTGGCCTTGCCGACGTAGAGGACTCCTCCCTTGGCGTCCTTCATCCAATAGACGCCGGGGCGGCTGGGAAAGGCGCGGATTTTCTCTTGCAGGGTCTTCAATGACCTTCGGTCAGATGAACATCGAGAACATCAAGCGGAACCGGTGATAGGTGGCGTTGTTCAGGCCGGCGATGTCGTCATAATCGAGCACGTTGGTATAATCGAACTGCATCTTGACCTTGTTGTCATGGATGTAATAATTGAGGCCGCCGCCGAATTCGTTGGAGTTGTTGTCGGCCCCCTCGCGAAAGAGCTGAGAAACGGTCAACATCCCCTCCAGTTTTTTGGGAATGAAAAAATACCCGGCGTTGCCGTAGTAGCCGGTATCCCTCAGCCTTCGGTCATTATTGGTATCTTCCACCGTGGTCGCGCTGAGTCTAAGCACGCGGTAGTAAAGCTCACTGTTGAGCGAAAATCCCCTCCAGCGAAAGGCCCCGCCGACGGCCGAAATCCATGACCAGCGCCGGGTGACCGTGGGCGTATTCGCGTCGGCGGCGTCTTCGTCCTCAAAACCGGTGCCGAGATTAAAGGTGAGTTTGGGATTCTCCGAGTTTTCAAAATCGGTTTCCTTAAAGGGAACTTTGTCCAAAACATGGATAAGGGTCATGAAACCATAGGACAATTCATTGTTGGCATTGGTGTTGCTGAAGCCGTTTCCATTGGCGCCGGCCAGGGCATAGGAGAAATGTTCTCCGATATCTCCGTCAATACGGAGACCCAAATCGAGGGGCATGCTCAAGGAGTTTCTAGCAATCGTAATGTCTTTCAGGCCGTCTTCCTGTGTGGCGGTGAGCGGCGGTTCCACACCCAAAAGCCAGGAAGAGGAATTTTCTCCCATCCGGTCGAGGGGCAGCTGAACCATCCCTCCCGTCAACAGAAAAGCCGGATGAAAATTGTAGGTAAACCAGGCATACCAAGTCGTGTTGGCCGTTCCTCCGACATTGGCTGTGGAAACATTCAAGATCGTTACCCAATCAAGTTTTTCATAGAGGGTTCCCGACGTCTGCAAACGGGCCCGGCGAATTTTGAAGGTGTCGGAAAAATTATCCGAGGCCGTTCTGGCAACACCCGGCGTGGTCACCTGGGAACCGCGCCTGATTTGAGTCACTTCCTGAACCTGAAGCCTCCCCCCGATGTCCATTTTGAAATTGCCGTCGGCCGACTTGATGTAAAAGCCGTTGTCCCAGCCCGCTTCCGCAAAAGCGGGAAGGGGAAGCAACAGTAAAAGGGCAAGAAGTTTTGATTTCATAGGGGGCGTCTATATCGGATTAGTAGTTCTTGCGCAACCTAAATTTTATCCGACGCGGAGGGCATAGGCCTCCAATTTTTGAATCCGGTCGCGCAAGGCCGCCGCCTCTTCGAACTCCAATTTTTGGGCGTGCTGGAGCATTTTTTTCCTTAATTTGCCGATTTCGGCGCCGATGGCCTCGACACCTTCCGGGAGTTTTTCATCGGCGGCCGGGGGAACCTCCGCGTAATCTTTTTCATAGATCGAATGGAGCACTTCGGAGATCTTCTTTTGAATCGTCGCCGGCGTGATCCCATTCTTTTTATTGTAGGCCTCTTGCTTTTTGCGCCGCCGGTCGGTTTCGGCGATCGCCTGTTTCATGGAGCGGGTCTGCTGGTCGGCATAAAGAATGGCCGTGCCGTTCACGTTGCGCGCGGCCCGCCCGAAGGTCTGGATCAGCGAGCGTTCGGAGCGCAGGAATCCCTCCTTGTCGGCGTCGAGAATGGCGACGAGAGAAACTTCGGGGAGATCAAGCCCCTCGCGCAATAAATTGATTCCGATCAGGACATCAAAGACCCCATTGCGCAGGTCGCGCAAAATTTCGACCCGTTCGAGCGCTTCAATATCCGAATGGAGATAGCGAACCTTCAATCCCTTTTCGCGGTAAAATTCGGCCAACTGCTCCGACATCCGTTTGGTCAGGGTGGTGACCAACACCCGTTCGTTGTTTTGAACCCGCTTCAAAATTTCCCGATGCAAATCTTCCACCTGTTGTTCGGTGGGGCGGACTTCCACTTTGGGATCAATCAGCCCGGTGGGGCGGACGACCTGTTCGATGATTTCACCCTTGGCTTTTTTCATTTCATACTCGGCGGGAGTCGCCGAAACATAAATGATCTGATTCACCCAGCTTTCGAATTCATCAAACCGCAACGGCCGGTTGTCGAGGGCGGAGGGGAGTCGAAAGCCGTATTCCACCAGCGTTTTCTTGCGCGCGCGGTCCCCCTCATACATCCCGCCGATCTGCGGCACGCCAATGTGGCTCTCATCGATAAAAAGCAAAAAATCGCGGGGAAAATATTCCAACAAGGTCGGGGGCGGCTCGCCCGGCTTGCGCCCCGTGAAATAGCGGGAATAGTTCTCGATCCCCTTGCAACGCCCCATCTCCTCCATCATTTCCAGATCATAGCGGGTCCTTTGTTCGATCCGCTGGGCCTCCAGGAGCTGATTGTTGTTTTTGAAATGTTTGATTCGTTCTTCCAATTCCTTTTCAATTTCCTTGACCGCCCGCTTGAGGTTTGCTTCGGGGGTCACATAATGGCTGGCGGGGTAAACGCACACCTCGTTTAATTCCCCCGCCTTCTCCCCCGTGAGGGGGTCGATCTCGACAATCTTTTCCAGTTCATCGCCGAAAAATTCGAGCCGCACCGCCTTGCAATCTTCGTAGGCGGGAAAAATTTCGACCGAATCGCCCCGCACGCGAAAGGTGCCGCGGTGGAAGTCGTAGTCGTTGCGCTCATACTGAATTTCGACCAGTTTTTTTAACAGGGCCTGCCGCTCCACCGTTTTGCCGCTGACGGTGCGTAACAGCATGCCGTGATAGGCCTCCGGCGAGCCGAGGCCGTAGATGCACGAAACGCTGGCGACGATAATCACGTCGCGGCGGGTCAGCAGGGCGTGGGTGGCGGCGTGCCGCAGGCGGTCGATCTGCTCGTTGATCATGGCGTCCTTTTCGATGTAGAGGTCCTGGGCGGGCATATAGGCCTCGGGCTGATAGAAATCGTAAAAACTGATGAAATACTCGACCGCGTTTTCGGGAAAGAGTTCTTTAAATTCGGCGTAGAGTTGCGCGGCCAGCGTCTTGTTGGGAGCGATCACCAGCGCCGGCCGGTTGACGTTGGCGATGACGTTGGCAACGGAGAACGTTTTTCCGCTACCGGTAACCCCCAGCAAAACCTGATGCTTCTTATTTTGGAGAAGGCCCTCGGTCAGTTTCTCAATGGCCTGCGGCTGATCGCCTTGGGGTTTAAAATCGGTGACGAGGCGGAAGCGGTCGGGCATGTATTGAATGTAGCTTTTTCAGGCAGAGGCCGTCAACTGGGTGAAACAATTGCACAAGGAGTCGACTTGGACTCCTAACGAAATCTTGAAATCGGGGGGCACAACAGTTATAACTTTAAGAGTCCTTCCACTGAAATGTCTTCATCGATTTCCGGCCAATGGATTCCCGCGCCGTGACCGATCAACCGGAAGTTTTTTCTCTGGCTGGGGGAAGCCTTTTTTAGCTTTGGAAACCACTCCAGGGGGACGCGCACTTCCCTCCCATCCATCAAAGAAACCAAAAGACAGTCCCCTTTAAAATCAACTTCTTGAATAAATGGTTCCGGTTTAACCGCCAAAATACTCATTCCATTTCTCCTCAAACAGTTTCTCGTTTTCTTTAACAAGTAGACTTAACCGATTCAACTCGGTCCCATTATAACCTATGGATTTGGCCAACGCCACTGGTTTAATCCAAAACTTAGCATATTGATCCCCGCTTTCAACATGAATGTGCTTGGGCTCAAAACCCTCGTTGCTGAAAAAGAAGAAGCGATAAGGACCTTTTCTAAAAACGGTTGGCATATACCTCAACTCAAAATTCCAGCCGCTGCGTCAGAAACGCCCCAGGGATTCGGTTGCAACCCCAAAGGGGGGCGGGTTCAAAAAGGGAGGGGAGCTTTACGCTGTCATGGGCCTGCAGGTCCAAAGAGAGTTTTTGCAGGTGGAAATCGTCATTCCACCGGAAAGAATTCCAGGCAGGCGGTTTTTTCATCTCCACCTTAAAGAGCCCCAGCGGGTCGTAGTAGCGGAGGGGGTCGCCGTCCGCATAGGCAAAGAGATCCTCATCCGGGGTGGGGCTGAGACGGGGATCACCAAAAAGATCCATACGATAAGGAAAGGCGGTGCGGGTCGATCCTCCCAAGCCATGATGAAAGGATAAATTAACGGGCGTGCGGATTTGTGGACTGAATTTGTTTTTTACCCCCAGCGGATCCGCCGTTAGAAAAACATGGTGGCGGGGGGCATAGAAACGGTAGCGAAGGTTGACCAGACCGGTGGTCGGATCGTGCGGGCGGCCGATGTAGCCCAGGTCGTTTTCAATTCCGGATGAGGCAAGGACGGTCCGTTCGCCAAAGGGAAGATAATCATAGTGTGCCATGACGTTGCCCGCTTCGTCCGTAATCTGGCGAACCGACCCGCGCGGGTCGAGATGATAGAAATAGAGATCGTCGTTGTTGTAAAAAGCTATCGGTTGATCCAGATCGGCGGCGTAAATAAAGGATTGTCGGGTGCCGTCCGGCCGGACGGCCGCAATCCGGTTGAGCTCGTCGTAAAAATGCCGCAGGACCTTTCCACCCCGAATCTCGCGGGCCACTCGGCTGAAGGGATCGTAGTGATAAGAGACAATCCCGCCGCCCGCCTTGTCTTGAACCCAGATCAAACGGTTGAGCGCGTCATACCGGTAGACCAGCCGATCGTCTTCCAGGAGATTGCCGTTCGCATCCCGCCTCAAATCGGGGGACACAATACTTAATTCATCCGAATTAAGTATTGTGTCCCCGGAAAAAAACTGCGGCAGGGGCCGTCCGTTGGCAAAGACATTGGCAATTTTCCCGTCCTGATATTCGCGAATGATCTGCAAACCATTCGGATAGGTCACGCCGATCTTTTGATCTTTCTCGTCAAAACTCTTATTCACCCACTGGTCGTGCATCTTCTCACCGACCAACCGCCCCCTGGCATCATATTTTAGATCAACCGCCACATCATCGCCGGGGTTTTCCAAATCATTATAATCGACGGCATAGACCACCTCTCCCCCGGCGTCATAGAAAAATTCCTGTTTGAAACCGGGGGCGGCATGTTCCATGCGCCTTCTCTGCTCATCAAAATGCCAGGATCGGCCTTTTTCCGCTATGGTCATCAGCCGCCCGGCCGCATCGTAGGCTAAATGCACGGCCGCCCCTTCCGGATCGATCCTCTGGGTAAGCCGGCCTTGGGGATCATACTCGTACCGGGTCAGAAGCGTCGGCCTTCCCTCGCGCATCTCCTCCTTGGCAGTCAGGCGGTCGAGGACATCATATTTAAATTCCAATTTTAGCCGGCGGGAGGGGATATCCATTTCAACAATGTTGTCGTTAGCGTCATATTTGTAAAAACGCTCCTCTCCGCCAAAGACCTCCTTGGTAACGAGATTGCCGGCGTCGATTTCGAGGCGCCGCTCCGTCCCGTCCGCGTATTTCACCGAGACAATGTTGCCCCAGCCGTCATACTCCTCGTCAAGCAAAATTGGGAAATCGGCGCGAGCGCGCGGAAGCCGATTTTCGACAGGATCTTCGGAATCCGGCACAAAGCGATTTACCAGTTGCCCCTCGTCGTCATGCCGATACGCGTGCAAAACCCCCCGCCGGTCGATCACCCAGGCGTCATCACCGTCATAGCGGGCCTCGGCCATATGCTCGCCATACTGCTGGGCCAGGATTTTGCCGGCATCCCTCCCCCCCTTGCCGTAATAGTTTTGCAAATAAACCTGCCCCTTCGGATCCATAATCAACGTCAGCCGGTGGTCTTCATAGGCGTAGCGGGTAGTCTTGCCTTCGGGAAAAGCCGCCGTTCCCGGCGTGGCGGCCGCGATCAGGTCGTGGTCTTCGTTATATTGATAGCTCCAGGTCCGGCCGGTGTGGTCTTCCAGGCTTTTTAACAACCCGTTGGGATAATAGTTGAAACGAATCTCCCGCCCTTTTGTTTCAACAACTTTTTGAAGTTGCCCGGCCTCGTTGTAACGCAGTGTCCATTTCTTTCCCGATCCGTTTTGGATGGCCGTCAACTTTCCCTCTTCATCAAAATAGCGCCGGCCGCCATTGGATAACTGCAACGCAAAACCCTCCGGCGTTGTTTCCACTTCTTTCAAAAAATATTTTTTCCCTTCCCCGTCCACGTGGGTAAATCCAAAGCCCTCGGGACTTTCCCAGGGGATCAGCCGTTCGGCCAAATTGTGCGTCCACTGCCAGCCCAAACCGCCCAAAAACTCCGAGCGGGACCGGTAGATTCGGGTGAATTGAAAATCGAGCCCCTCGCCGGGCAGGGTCACATCGGTAGCGGTGTAAAAAAACTCGCCGTTATGCAGGTAGACCGGGTCGAAATCGGAAATGTTGGAGGGATTTTTGGCAGGAATTTTTTCGACTTTTAAAATTTTGGCCAGCGGGCCGGTAATTTTCAGGGCATCGGTGACTTTGACGGCCCCGGAGGCCAGCGCTTTGGAGAGTTCATCCGTGGCGTATTTAAAAGGAGACTTGTCGCCCGGTTTGCCGAACAGGCCGTCTTCCAGGCCGAGCGCCTTCTTTAAACCGGCCCAGGTCGTAATGTCGGGAAGCTTTGGCATCACGTCGGGACAATCCTCGGCCAAAATACCGTCGAAGCACTGGATCGGCCTGGTCAACGGTGCCAATAGCTCGCCGGAGATTTTTTTAAGTTCCCCCTCCAGGCCGGCGAGGACCTTGTCAAAACCTTGCAAAACTTTTCCAGTGACCTTGTCGTAGAACTGGTCAACCTTGTTGAATTCGGCCTGAATCCGATCCAACTTTTCCAAAAAATGCTTGGCCGGATTCCATTTGGCCATCTCCTGAAAGGCCCGCCAGTTGAAAGTGCCGAGCTGGTCTCCCAGCTTCTTGATCATCTCCGTAAAATCGCCCAGGGTCAGGGTGACCCCCTTTTTGTTTTTGAGCTGCCAAACCATCGTTTCAAAAACCTCCTTGGCCCTTTTCAACTCGTTCCAGTTGCAGGTGGCGAAAAATCCGGAGCAGGAAGAGGAAAACTTGGCCAGGTGCATCGCCCCGGAGGCGGCCAGGAT
>JACQMB010000041.1 GCA_016203765.1 Deltaproteobacteria bacterium | reverse complement strand
GTCTAGCCCGGAGCCGTAATGAGGAGCGAAAATGGGTATTGGTTGCAAAATTTGGGGATTATTCGTACTCCGCAAATCCTTCGGATTTGCTTCGCGCCCCAGCAAAGCTGGGGCTTGACGGGGAAAAATCCCCAAATTTTCTCCTGCAACCAAACCCATTTTCGGGACGGTCAAGGCCCGGCTTTGCCGGGCCGCGAAGCAAACTCGAAGAGTTTGCGGAGTCCAATAACGCGGAGGGCTGGCGCAGCAACGCCAGCAGGCTCCTGCCACCAAAACAAAAAAACAAAATGTTGAAAAAACTGTCAGAGGGTCAGGAGTATGCGGGAAAATCAGACCCGCATCGTCGATTCTTCTTCTTCGGACGCGTCGAGGGAGGTCACCTGGGTTAAAATGACCGTTATATTGTCGTCTCCCCCCCTTGAATTGGCGATATCGACCAGATGCCGGCAGGCGTTTTTCAGATTCTGGTTTAGGAGCACATCCAAAATTTCCTCATTGGAGACCAGATTATAGAGGCCGTCGGTGCACAAAAGAAAAACATCCCCCTCCTGCAGGTTTTTGGCCGCGATGTCGGCCTCCGCCTCTTCCTGAAAGCCGACCGAGCGGGTGATGATATTCTTCAGCCGGTGGCCCTTGGCCTCGGCGGGTTGAATAATGCCGGCCCGGATTTGTTCTTCCACCAACGAGTGATCGGTGGTGATCTGCTCCAGTTTTTTGCCGCGGAGACGGTAGGCCCGCGAGTCGCCGACATTGGCGATATAGGCCTTGTTTTTCCGAAAAAGGAGGCAGACGGCCGTGGTCCCCATTCCCTGGAGCCTGGCGTTTAGTCGGGCCTGCTCAAAGATCCGGCCGCTGGCAATCGTGATGGCATACTGCAGATAGCTTTTGAAATCGCCCGGTTTGATCTCGCCGGACTCCGGCAGGGTGGCCTCGGGGTCGGTCATCAATTCGGAGAGGATATCCCCCACCGTTTCGACCGCCAGACGGGAAGCAAACTCGCCCCCCACATGCCCCCCCATCCCGTCGGCCACCATATAAAAGTGGTGTTCGGGCTTGAGCAAAAAGCTGTCTTCGTTTTTCTCCCTTTTGCGGCCGACATCGGAAAGGCCAAAATTCTCGATTTGCATAGAATTGCGAATCCCTACCCGAATTTTAAAAAGTTGGAAAGGCAAAATTTAACTCCTCTCCCAGGCTCGGAGTTTTCTTTTTAGTCTTACCAAAAACCGCTTCCACATCCGCTCCTGAAAGGCCTCCAGTCCTTTGGTTCGGGCCGTCTGCAAATCTTTTCGGCCCGGTTTGATTTCAAAGAGAAGCCGCGCATAGTACAACGCAACATACGTCTCGTGGAAAACAACGGGGGCGGTCCGGGAATTGTAAAACCGGTCCGGTTCTTCCAGCACCGGGGCGTTGGGACCGCTACGGTACCAATAGGCGTCATAAACACAAATCTTCTTGACGTCATTCAGGGCCTCCAAAAAGGAGTGCCGGAGCAGTGCCAGCCAGTGTTGCGGATTGCGCATCAGAACGGGATCGATTTCAAACACGGGTTGAATCGTTCGGGGAATCCATGGATAGGGATTGATGAGAACACCGCCGAGGTAGAGCTTGCCAAAACAGCGGGCGATCGCGAGGCGGATTTTGTTGGCCGGATGGCTGTGATCGATGGGGTAGCGCGGGGCGTGGACGACAGGACTCGACGCGTGAGAAGAGGCGCGCCAGTGCTCGACCCCAGCGCCGCTTCCGTTGGCCGTCAACATCTGCTGGACCTCGACCCGGCGGGCGGCCGGGGAGGCGGCAAATAATCCGGCATGAACGGGCATTTCCCGGTTGCCCGCGTTTATTCTCATTTGTCCGGTCAAAAATTTTGCCCGAGCCAGAGCGGCGTCATCGAGGACCACTGTATCCGGCAAGGCCGCCTCCAAGAGGGCCGTGTCCATGGCCGTCAGCCCCCCTTCGGCAATGAGGACCCCTGCCTGTGCGGCGCTGGCCACATGCAAAAGGGGCATAACGTTCATTGTACTCATCACCTTCCTTATCGGCGGGGCGTAAAAAAGGTTGCGTGAATCGTTAAAAAAAATTATGAAGCGGATATGGCAAACCTCGCACCCCTGGCCGACCGTCTGCGGCCCAAAACGCTGGAGGAATTTTTGGGGCAGGGGCATCTGGTGGGGCCCTCCGGCCCGCTGGCCCGGCTTTTGGCCCAAGATGCCCTCCCCTCCCTCATCCTTTGGGGGCCGCCCGGCTCCGGCAAGACGACCTTGGCCAGGATTATCGCCCATCAGACCAAGGCCCGGTTTCATCCTTTGTCGGCGGTGTTGTCGGGGATCCAGGACTTGCGCGAGATTGTCCGGGCCATTGAAAAACAGCGCGGCGATCTTTTTGAACAAAGACACATTTTGTTTATTGACGAAATCCACCGCTGGAACAAGGCCCAGCAAGACGCCCTCCTTCCCTATGTGGAAGACGGCACGATCACGCTGATCGGCGCGACGACCGAAAATCCCTCGTTTGAAGTGATCGGTCCTTTGCTAAGCCGGTGCAAGGTTTATGTGCTGGAGCCGCTGTCGGAGGCCGATTTAAAAACGATTGTGTCGCGCGGCTTGAAGGAATTGAACCGAGAAATCGCGGACGAGGCCCTGGCCTTTGTCATTCAAACCGCCGACGGGGACGCGAGGC
Source organism: Deltaproteobacteria bacterium (assembly GCA_016203765.1). Taxonomy (GTDB): domain Bacteria; phylum UBA10199; class UBA10199; order SPLOWO2-01-44-7; family SPLOWO2-01-44-7; genus JACQMB01. The sequence goes on along the minus strand of JACQMB010000041.1, from coordinate 13,773 downwards.
GGGCACTCAATACAATTGAAATTGCGGCCTCGCTCACGCCAAACAAAATTGAAACGAAAGAGGCCGAGGCGGCCCTCCAGCGCAAATCACTTCTCTATGACAAAAAAGGAGAGGAACACTACAACGTCATTTCCGCCTTCATCAAAAGCATGCGCGACTCCAACGCCGACGCGGCGGTTTATTATTTGGCCCGCATGTATGAAGCGGGCGAAGACCCGCGGTTTATCGCACGGCGGATGGTGATTTTCGCCTCCGAAGATGTGAGTAACGCCGATCCGGAGGCCCTGCGCGTTGCCGTGGCCGCTTTTCAAGCCTACGAAATCGTCGGCCAGGCCGAAGGCTGGATTCCGCTGGCCCAGGCGGCCACTTATTTGGCGCGGGCGCCGAAATCGAATGAAAGTTACATGGCCTACCAGCGGGCCAAGGAGGATGTCGAAGAATTCGGCGCCTTGCCAACGCCGCTCAATCTTCGCAACGCCCCGACCAAACTGATGAAGGGTCTCGGTTACGGCAAGGGTTACGCCTACGCCCACAACCGGCCCAAAGAGGCGAAGGCCCAGCAACACCTTCCCGATAAATTAAAGGACAAGAAATATTTTTAAGAGTCGTCATCCTAAAAAAAGAGTTCCTTGACGAGAACGATTCCACCAACGCCCCAACAATACCAGGCGAACTGATACAGCTTTTTGCCGGCCACGATCTTAAGCATCCAGCGGATGGAAATATAGCCGACGGCAAAGGCGGTGATTGTGCCCAGCAGGACAGGGAGCAAAATCGAGAACTGGAGGGCGGCAAACTTGTGGGCCTCCACAAGACTGGCTCCCAGGATCGCCGGCACCGCCATCAAAAAAGAAAAACGGACCGCCACCTGCGGATGCATCTTGACGAAAAGTCCGGCCGCGATCGTGGCCCCCGAACGGGAAAGACCCGGCAAGATCGCCGCGGCCTGAGCCAGGCCCACCAGCCAGGCTTGTTTCTGCTTCATGTTGGAAAATTGAATCGCGGGGGCCGGCGCCTTTTGGGTGAGCCACAAGATCAGGCCGGTCACCATCAGAAAAAAACCGGCCGGAATCACGTCGGCAAACAAGGTTTCAAAAAAACCCTTGAAGAGAATGCCCACGGCGGCGGCGGGGACGGTGGCGACGATCAACAAGAGACCCAAGCGCCGCCCCTCCCCTTTCTGAAAAATCCAGATCAGGTCGCGCCAAAAAACCGCGGCCACGGCCAACAGCGTTCCAAAATGGAGGGCCACATCGAAGGCCATCAAAAAGGAGCCCTCCCGCCCCAGGCCCAGATACTGTTGAAAAATAACCAGGTGGGCGGAAGAGGAGACCGGAAAAAACTCGGTCGCCCCCTGCAGGGCGCCGAGGAAAACAACTTTCCAAATAGGAATCGATGACATGGGGATATAAACTTGCAGGATTTCTTCTTCAATGGCAAGGATGCACGATGGGGGCGCTTAGCTCAGGGGTAGAGCATCTCGTTTACACCGAGAGGGTCGGAGGTTCAAATCCTTCAGCGCCCACAAGGAGGTTCAAATGGAATACCGCAGACTGGGCCGCGCCGGCCTCAAACTTTCCGCACTATCGTTTGGTTCGTGGGTGACGTTTGGCGCCCAGGTGGATGAAGCCAAGGCTTGCGAGATGATGAAAATGGCCTACGACGCGGGGGTCAACTTTTTCGACAACGCCGAAGTTTACGCCGAGGGGGCCTCCGAAGAAATCATGGGAAAAGTTTTAAAAAAAATGCAGTGGCGGCGCGATTCCTATTGCGTCTCCAGCAAGGTATTTTGGGGCGGCAATCTTCCGACCCAGGAGGGCCTGCATCGCAAACATATCTTCGAGGCCTGCCATGCCGCCCTAAAACGGCTGAAGGTCGACACTCTCGATCTTTATTTTTGCCATCGTCCGGACATTGAAACGCCGATCGAAGAGACGGTCCGCGCCATGCACGACCTCATCGCCCAGGGAAAAGTTTTTTACTGGGGAACTTCCGAATGGAGCGCGGAGCAGATCCGGGAGGCTTGGGGTGTGGCAAAGGAGCTGGGGCTGACCCCGCCCGCGATGGAACAGCCGGAGTATAATATGTTTCATCGGGACCGAGTGGAAAGAGAATATCATCGGCTCTATTCGGAAATCGGTCTAGGGACGACGATCTGGTCGCCGCTCGCCTCCGGAATTTTGACCGGAAAATACGCCGGCGGCATTCCCAAAGATTCGCGGATGAATTTGCCCGGTTTTAAATGGCTGAGGCCCAAGGTGGAATCGCCGGAGGGCCGGCGGAGCATTGAAAAGGCCGGTGAGCTTGGGAAGTTGGCCGCCGAACTCGGCGCCTCCCTGCCGAAACTGGCCGTCGCCTGGTGTCTGAAAAATCCGAACGTGAGCACGGTGATCCTGGGGGCCTCCAAAATCGAACAGCTCAAAGAAAACCTGGCCGCGATGGAGGTCGTGCCGCTTTTGTCGAGCGGGGTGATGGAAACAATCGAAACGATTTTGCAAAACAAACCTCAGCTCCCGCCCAACTTTTTGCGGTAGTGATGTCATTGCGAGCCCCGCTCTGCGGGGCGAAGCAATCCAGTTACTTTCTTGACAGCCCCAGGGGCCTCGTTTATTCAATGATAAAGTTATTTGGCGCGGTACCCAAATGGGAAGGGAGCAGTCTGCAAAACTGCGATGAGCCGGTTCGATTCCGGCCCGCGCCTCAAAAATTTTAGCCCGAGTGGTGAAACCCGGAAAACACAACAGACTTAAAATCTGTCGGGTAGTAATACCCTTGCCGGTTCAAATCCGGCCTCGGGCACCAAGAAGCAAGGGACCGAGAATTTTCGAACAATGAAAATTTTCTTATTTTCTTTATCAACAACCTTTGCGCAAAATTTTCTATAGAGTTCCCGTCATTTTGCGCTGGAAAAAAGTTCGAACTTCGTGGTAGACGGAGCACAAAACAAAAACCCCACGCTGTGGGGTTTTTGTTTTGTGCCCGGGGCCGATGTAATTGGAAGCGGTCGCGCCGAAGGCACGCCGGTTCGCAAGGTTCATCAAGCGACCTGCCGGCACCGGCTGATCAGAGCATCCGGCTAGTCTTTCAATCTTTGAATCAGAATTGTGGCATTTTCATAAAAACGATCAGCCGTCTTGTGAATAGCGACTCGTCTGTCCGCCGACAAACTTTCAAAGAGTCGTGTCACGTCACGCCGATCGGCCATCTTGTCTTCAGCAATGCTTCGAGCAAAACCTTCAGGATCACGACAGGAGCGACTCAGACGATAATCAGTCGCATCAAAACAGCCGTTATGGTCATCGCTTTTATCTCGGTGATTGACGATGTCGTCGACCAAAGCCTTCTTCAAGGCGTCTATTTGAGAAAGGACATTGGCCGATAATGTTCCCCTTGCAGTTCTAAATAACTCGGTAAGTTGGGGATTATCGCGCGACAATCCTTCCAGGTTCAATCCACATTCTTCTTCATGAGTTTCATACGTGCACATCGGTTTGTCATCAGGACCAAGAAAACAATATGGATATGTACCAAGATTCTTGGTTACCTTGACCGTTTCACATGTTACAATTTTGTCAGACATAAAAATTCCTCCTTAAATTTGGTTAATGGTTGAACAAAAAAACAAAATGTTGGTTGAAAAATATTCAGGCTGGGCTTAGGCCAGCCACCAAGTTTGAGGGGCAGAAGGATTCATTGCGGGGGGTAAGATAAAATTACCGCCCCTGAAGTCGTTTATAAAACTTTTGAAAAACACCGTTTCCATATTTTAATTCCCTCGAGCCGCGAGTAACGGTGGCAATGGATGCCTTAAGCTTATCTCTAACCTTCCGTTGCGGTACGCCCCGAATCAACTGCTTTACAATCTGCCATCGCTTGGCCAGTTCCGCATATTCTGCGGGCGTCAGCAAAGCTTGCAAAAGAGCTTCTGTTTCTTTCGATCCCCTTGTCGAAGCGATGAGTTTTATCAGTTCCTTTTTCCAATCGTCCTCCATATGTACTCACGAACTAGTATAGTGAATCAATCTTGTCAAGCATTTTTTGGATTTTATTTTTGTTTAGCAACAAACCATTGATATTTCAGCCTTTTTGTAATACGCCACTCCTTGCACAAGAGCTCTATTCCCATGTCCGGGAAGTTATCCAACTGGAACGCCAAATTAGACTGGAAAAAAGTTTGAACTTCGTGGTACACGGAGCACCAAGAGGCAAGGGATCGAGAATTTTCGAACAATGAAAATTTTCTTAATTTTTTTATCAACAACCTTTTGCTTTTTCACAGGAGGTGCCGCCATGGCATTCACACTCAGCAGTACGGCGTTTCAGCAAGAGCAGACGATCCCGAAACAATTCACCTGCGACGGGCCCGATACCTCGCCCGAACTCAAATGGGCCGGGGCGCCGGCCGCCGCCAAGAGCTTCGCCCTGATCATGGATGACCCCGACGCCCCGCCGGGAACCTGGGTCCACTGGATCATCTATGACCTTCCGGCAAAAACGGCCTCTCTGCCGGAGGGGGTGGCCAAAACCGCGGAGGGGCCGAATGGCTCCAAACAAGGCTTGGTCTGGGGGGTCGAGTCTTTTTCCAGGGTCGGCTACTACGGCCCCTGCCCGCCCCCGGGCAAGCCGCACCGCTACTACTTCAAACTCTACGCCCTCGACGCGCCGCTGAACCTTCCGGCAAAGGCCACCAAACCGCAGGTGGAGGCTAAAATGAAGGGGCACATTCTGGGCCAGGCGGCGTTGATGGGGACGTACGGGAGGTAAAATTAAGGAGGCTGGCATGCCCGGCTAGGGCAAGCGCGAAGTAATCGCACGAAACAGATATTCGCGATCCACTTCATTTTGAATCCTCCCCGCCGCGGCCAACAACTTCTCATAGAGAGAGAAGGCCTCCTCTTTTTTTAAGCCGGATCCGTCCACGGCCAAAACAATGTCAAAAAGGACATCCGCGCGCTCCTTTTCCTTCTCAACCTCCCCCGCCGCGGCGATCAAGTCCCCGAAAACTTCAAGCGCTCTCTCCCTCAACCCGCAACGCGCCAACGCGGGGGCAATTACAAGCAACGTTTCCAGATACGCCTCTTCATCCTCTTCAGCCTCTTCACTTTTTTCCACCTCGGCAATCAACACCTCGAAAAGGGGAAGCGCTTCCTCCTTTAAGGCCGACAGAACTATTGCAAAAATTATCTCATTCAGTGCCTTCCAATAGCTGGAGTCACTTTCAATGTTTCCAGCCGCGACAAACAACTCCATAAAGAGCGATTGGGCCTCCTTTTTTACCCCCGACCGGGCCAAGGCATGGGCTATCTCACCCAACAAATTCCCGCGGAGATATTCATCCTGAATATTTTCGGCCGCGACCACCAATTTTTTAAAAAGCGGAAGGGCTTTTTCTTTCGCCCCGGAGCGGGCCAAGGCAACGGCAATTTCACCCAACTCACGTACCCGGTCATATTTGTCCTGCATCCTTTCCTTTTCGGAGATCAGTCGTTCAAAAACCGGGAGGGTTTTCTCCTGAAGTCCTGACGCCGTCAAAAAGGAGGCCGTCTCGTCAAAAACAATCGAGCGGGCGGTATTATCCTGAAGTTTGCCAGCCGTGGTGACCAATTTTTGCAAAATCGGGATCGCCTCCCCCTGTAGACCTGCTCCCTCCAAGGCATCGACAACCCCCATCAGCACATGCCAGTTGTCTTCCTCGTCCAGATTCTTTTCCACCTCCGCGATTTTTCGCTCCAAACGAGCCCTCAACGGGGTCGAAAAATCGGCCAACGCCTTTTCCACATTCTCCCGCCCTTTTGCCGGAACCTCCTCGTGATAACCCCTGGCATCCGCAATCACAACCGTGGGATAACGATGGACCCCCCACGCATCAGCCAACTCCTCATTTTCGGTGATGAGCCAGAGGTGCTGGCCTCCCCCTTCCCGCGCCAAACGATCGAAAACCGGTTTATATTCCTTGCAGGGCCCGCACCACTCGGCCGAAAAAGTGATAATCGCATATTGGCCCGTCCGCAGTCTTCCCAGTTGAGCCTTCAGTCCCTTTTCATCGGCCACCTTCACAACTTTCGGAGGGAAGGCCGGTTTACCCGCCGGGCGATACCCCTCGCTCGGCACAAATTGCGGTGTGGAGGAGGTGACATGAGGAAACGCGTGGGTGTAGCGCTCCCGCCAATTGACCACCTTATCCCCGTTGAGATCCGGAACCTGATCCGACCAGAAATAGGGGTTCATCTCCTCGCAACTGTCGATCTCCCCCTTGCTGCCGAGAGAAATGAAAAGTGTTTTGGGATCGCTCAGAAAAACCTTGTTCCAATTTCCACCGTAGCACTGGTCCATGTAAACCGTGCGCTGGCGATGGGGAATCGCATTCAAAACGGAGGCCACCATGGTCCCGTCACAGCCATCCTCCAGACAAAGAGTTCCCTTGCCATCTACCTGACTACCGTGACCGGTGGTGGCAATCACCAGATCGGCATCAGGGGAGGCGGCAAGTTTGAGTTTTTTTTGCAATGCCCGCAGGCCTTTCTGGGTGGGGGGAAAATAATGGTCCGGTTTTACGCCCGGTAGGCGATAGGAGTTGAGAAGAAAAACATCATACCCCCCTGTTCTCAGGGTTTGGGCCATTCGCTCTGCGTTGTCCAAATGCCGCTGTTCGGTGTCGCCATTAACCACCACTGCGATTCTGCTACCGATTCTAGCCATGCCAAATTCCTCCTGGAGTCCCCTACAATAGTTATCGTCACAAGTCAAAAAAAGTTGCCTGAAAATTTTTTTTGACTTTGGACGCAACTTCTGCTCTTCTGCCGCCGATAATCATAGTATAGGCAAAACAAAAGGAGGCCTGTCATGAAAAAACATCTGCTTTCGCTTTTAACCCCGGAGTGCTGGCGGCGTCACTAGGCTGTGGTGGCGGAGGAGGAAATAGTACCACACCCGACCTCAATCCAAGTATCTCCGACCTGCTGGCGGGGATCTACGATGTAACCCTAACGGTGACGGCAGGGACCACATGCTCCGACGCGGGGGCGGTCGGCTCCACCGTCAACGACACCATCACGGTTACCACTTCCGAAACCGACGACTCCGTGGAAATTTTCAGTGAAGCCGGGTCAACCACCTTCACCGGAACACGCTCCGGAAACAATTTCGACGTCTCCTCAACCGAAACAACCGCGCTAAGCCCTGTCTGCAGCCGGCAGGTGCTCACCGAAATCTCCGGCAACCAGACCGACGGGAATTTGACGGGGACCTCCACGGTCACCGTCACCACGGAGCCTGTCGGCTGTGCGGAAAACTGCCAGACCTTTTATAACATGAGCGGGACGAGGCGGTAGTTTCTTGAGTATCCGTTTCTAGCGGCAGAGTGAAGCGAGGTATGGAAGCGTCTGGTTGAAGTGGTCGGCGTCGGGGGTTTGGCCCTCCGCCGCAAACAGGCTCAAATAGTCGGTCCGAATTTCGTCCACATAATTTTGCGCGGTGGCAAGGTCTCCCGGATCCCCCTCCTGATAAGCGGTGGGTCCGATCCGGTGGGAGGAAAGTCCCACGGTGAGCGTGCCGGGATCGGCCTCCACGGTTTCCCTCTCCTCGCAATAGATTCTGGCATACTGCGCGTTGCTCCGGCCGTGCAGGGAGATGTACCACATCCCCAGATGGATGTTGTAGCCGATGTTCATCATCTGATCGTCGGTCGGATCCGCAAAATAAATGCCCCGCTCTTGAAGGGGGGCCGGGTTGCCGTAGGTGTTGAAATCCCCCACCGTGGAGGAGCGCCGGATTTGCAGAAGGCCCAGGGTCGGAAATTCCGCGTCGGTCTCGTGCGCCTCAAATTGATAAAAGGTCGACTCCTTCAAAACATTGGAAACAAAAATCCTGGCGCAATTCAGCAGGGGAAACTCCGGAAAATAGACGGGACAGGCGCTCAGAATGGCATCGCCGATCGCGCGATAATTTTCCAAAAACAGGGCCCGTTCCGCCGAATTCACCCGGCTTTCAAAAAACAAAATGTCCTCGTAGATGTTATCGCTGGAATAGGCGGCTGTGTTCGTAGCAGTACCCCCTTCGGCGGTCGGTTCATTCCCCGCCGGGGTGGTGCCTCCCCCCGCGCCGCCGCCGGTGGAAGAAGACCGGCACGCGGTCAAGCTCAAGAAGAGGAGGGTTGTAATCAACAATATTCTCATGGACGGCAATCCTTGCATTTTTCCCCTTGCCTATCAATCATTATAAAACTTTTGACTTTCAAAGCAAGATTTTATACGAATGAACAAGAAGGCGGCGGGGGAGGAAAAGGAGACTTCCTCCATGAGTGTTATGGTCAATGGGTGGTTGGGTGCCGCACCGATCGTCGGCGGTTGGACGACCGCCGCCGATGTGAAACCCTCTGCGGCCGATTTGGATTCGGCCAGCTCGGAGGCGGCAAAACTTTTGGCGGCATTTGAACCTTCGGCCCCAACCCCCTCTTTGTTCAGCGACAATCGCCTGCTAACGGCCGCGGCCCGGCGAATGTTGGGCGGCGGCTCCCCAAAATACCCCGGCGGCCCGAATGGCTTCGGAGGCGGGGGAAACGGCAGGGGGCCAAGCAAAACGGCCGTTCCTTTTTATCACCTCACCCGTGTTACCTTTCAGCCCGGAGCGCCAGCCGCCGGAGAGGCACTTTTCTTTGATCGAAAATTATTAGAGGTTGTCCACAGTCGGCTGGGACGCGTAATCACGGATGCCGTCTTGGTGGTGGGAAAGCCGCTGGTCTTCTCCCGAAGTCTTCGAGACCTGCTGAACGGTTCGGCGGCGGCGGATCCTGACCGGCGTTTTGCGGAGCTGGGTGCACAGGCGCAGGGCCGCCTGATCAATGCGACCCCTGTTCATGGAGGCGCCGCCGGTTTCCCCGTGGCGAGGCTTTCGCTGGGAGAAGGAACGGGGGCTTACAGCATTAGGCAGTATCTCTTTTATCAATCCGAGGGCTCACCCATCCTCGTTACTTATAAAAGTCGAGAAGGAAACGGTTCGCCCCGCCGCCGTTTCTATGTGACCGATGAGGCCCTGCGCGAAGAGTTGTGGAATCTGGAACGGGAAATGGAGCGGATAGATCGGCAAGAGGTGCGCAACCTCGTGGAGGCCCTTTACGCTGAAGGTTTGTCCTCTGCCAAACAGGAAAGTTTCATCGCCTTTTTTCAGGGATTTGCCCTTTTGCTGGAGGCGCGGCCGCGGCGCCGTTATCCTCCGGAATTCTTCGACGCCCTCTGGCGGCTGATCTATCAGGTGCGCCTGGCCGGACCGCCGTCCCCGGAGAGAGAACCGGTGATGGTTGAGGAGAGCTATCAGGAAGTGCGGCCTTATCTGGCTGAACCGGAAGCGGCGGTTTGATCTCCATCCATGACATACACGAACACCTCAAGGAGGCCCAGTTGTTTGGCCAGCTGTCTCGCTAATTTTATATCTTGCTTTTGATTGGTATTTTTGTCTCCAAGCCGCAACACGACGATTTTTTTTCCCTTATAGGCTACATAGACACGCGGCGCATTGGGACGAATGACACGATGTTCATAAATACCCATCACGTACCGGAGCGCCGCTTTTAATTTGCCCTTTTGGTGATCTTCAAAAAATCCCTCAAGCCCCCGGATCAAATTTCTTTGCCTGTCCAAATTTCCTGGCAACATACCCTCCAGCGGTTTGGCCAACTCAATTCCCTCCGGCACCTCCGGCAGGACCAATGCCGTCTTGTCTCCCACCCCCGGAACCTTAAAGCTGGCCAGGCGGAGGCGCTGGGCAGAATCGCGCAGCAGAGTCATCCTTTGCCGCATCCCCTCCAGCAGAACTTTAGCCGCGTGGGGATCGCGAGGACCGAGCAGGGAATTGGCGGCCGCTTCAATCTCGCTCAAGGCTTCCACAATGGCCTGACGGAAGGCCGGGTCCGGGGAACGCTTGTAAAATTCGGCCGCCACTTCCAAATTTTGCCGGACCTCTTCCAACACTCGACCTACTTGAGCGGCCTCTTCAGCGTGACCCGACACCTTCAATTCCTCCATGACCAATTCCAGCGCGCTTTCAATATCTTCGGCCGACGTTTTGGCAGGACTGTTTGTCCAGGCGGCTTCATCCGGGTTGAATTCTTCACTGAATCGCACTTCCCTTGTCTGCACCTTCCCGCCGCTCTTGGAAAACGCGGCGACCATTTGCGAAACAGGAAGAAGAGCCGACGCAGAGGCCGTTTTTCCTTCCACTGCCGCCGCCACTGCCGGCACCGCGGCCGCACCCGAAACCACAAAGTATCCTCCATCCGCCCCCGCCGCCACCCAGCCGGGGGAGAGGCCGCTACCCTCACCCAAAAAACGGCCGGCCTGTCTCAACCCTTGCACCGTATTGTTCCAAAAACTTTCCACCGTCATGCCGCGCAACGCGGAGACCCCGCCGGCGATGCAAAAGCCCGCGGCCAAATCGCGTTTTCCCATCGGTTTGTCGTTTTTTATTCCATCGACGCGGTCGTGAACGATGTATCCCGTACCACCCACAGCGCCGGCCAGACCCACGGCCTCCATCGCCATCCTTCCCTTGGGATGAAGCGACAAAGCAACTGCCCCCGCCACGATCGCGCCGGCGGCAACCGGATGATCGGTGACACTGGCGGCAATGTCTTTGGCCTCTTCGACTCTTCCTGCACCATAATTCTGCATGGAACCGGCAAGGGCGACGGCAAAACCTTCCAGACTGGAAGGATCGATATTTCGAACATCGAAAGTCACACCGTCCCCAGCCAAACTTCTGCGGGCCAAATCAAGATAGAATTCCCTGCGGGCGGCCAGTTTGTGAATGAGGGGTGGGCCTTGGAACCGGGCATTCTCAACTTTATCCCCATTAAAAAGAACGGCGGTGTCGCCGTCGCCGGGACCATCGCCGTTGACATCGACCACCTCCACGACCCGGTCTCCGGTCATCCGGTCCCAGATTTTGGATAGCCCTCCCCCTTCCGGCAAAATGACATGGTCTTCGCCGACCGTGTAGACATCGTAAAAAACGCGCGGTTCGACTTTTGGCGCCACATATAAGTTTTCGGCAGAAAATCCCCCATAAGTTGTTATTTTGCCGTTTACACTGTGATTTCAGTTAGTTATGAAGGCTGGATGAAGGCGTTTTTTCTCTTTCTTTTGATCCCCTGGCTGGTCTACGCCCAACCCCCTTGGGAGCCGCTCAAAGCAAAGGTCATCCAGGCCGACCTGACCGCCGGCCGGGGCGAACAAAAAAGGCTGGCCAAGGAGGCGCTAAAAATGGCCGAGGACTGTCTGGCGAAAAACGTCGGAGAAATCGGCTGTCTTTATTACCGGGCCCAGGCGCTGGGGCTTTCGAACAAGAGTTTCTTTAGGTATGCGGGCAGGCTTCGCCAGATGTTCGCCGATTGGGAGGCGGTCTCGAAGGCCGACCCCTCCTTTGATTACGGCGGCCCCTACCGGATGTTAGCCGAGGTTTATATGGAACTGCCGAAACATTTCGGGCCGAAGGATTTAAGGCAAGACTTAAACAAATCGATCAAACTCCTCAAAAAAGCGATTAAATTTTCCGATTATCCCACCAACTGGTTCGACCTGGCCGAGGCCTATGCCATGCTAGATCAAAGGGAGGCATCTCAAAAAGCTATGGAAAAGGCCAAATCGGTCGTTTCCCAATGGCGAACCCATCCCTATTACCTCACCTGGCAGGGCAAAAAATAGCGGTTGCTTTTTGCCCGCGGCGATGCTTGGAATGGGCCTCAACGAAAGGAGCTTACCATGGCAAGCGTCAACAAAGTCATTTTAGTCGGCAATCTGGGGGCCGATCCCGAAAAACGCTATATGGGTTCCGGTCAGGCGGTCTGCAATCTGCGGATGGCCACCTCGGAGCGCTGGACCGACAAACAGGGAAACAAACAGGAGCGGACCGAGTGGCATCGCGTGGTGGTCTACGGCCCGCAGGCTGAAAATTGCGAAAAATATCTCTCGAAAGGCCGTCAGGTTTACGTGGAGGGGAGCATCCGGACCCGCCAGTGGGAAGACCAGGAAAAGAAAACCCGTTACACCACCGAGGTGATCGCCCAGCGGGTGCAGTTCTTGGGCGGGGCCCCCGGCGGTGCCCGCCAAACGGGATCGGCCGAGACGGAATCCTTTCCGGAAGCGGCAAGCCCGGAACCGGCTCAAAATCAACCCGGCGGCGAAGAGGACGTTCCCTTTTAGCGGGTACCTGACACCCTGCCTCGCATCCCGACTGAAATCCAGGCCGTAAAATCGACCGACGGCCCAACCGCCGTCACATCTTCGGAGAAGGCCGCCTGCCAGAAAAACTTTCCTTCGCTCCCCCGCGCGCCGATAATCAAATCAAGCGGCACGCCATCCCAGGTCTCCAAACCGGTCCCCTTCAGCCGGGGAGTGCCGCCAACCAGCTGAAGGAGCGCCGAAACCTTTTTGGAAAAAGAATACTCGCCGGCCGCGGAAAAATCGAAAAAGGTTTTGTGCATCAGATTCTCCAAACCCTCATTGCCGTCATCCACCAGAAAGTTGAGATTCAAATAGCCGTGCACGCGCCGGTGTGATTTTTCAGCCGCAACACCCAAACCGAATCCCGCGTTGTCGGAACGGCTGGGGAATTTCATGGCGAAAAGCCAGGCCAACTCCGGCAAAATTTGGTTTTTTAATGTCACCGTCAAGTCACCCGCGTTATAGGATTGGGGGGCAACATTATAAAGGGCCTGCCCATTTTGCAAAACCGCGTAGCTGAAGGCCCCGTTCGCAACCGCCCCCCGCCCGCCGTTGGGAAATCCGAAGGCATCGTGAAAATCCTGGACGAAGGAGTCCAAAAACCCTCCCTCAAAATGGAGCGTGGCAATTTCCAAAGAGGCCTCCCAGTCCGGGAGAAAACCGTAGCTCACCACGTAGCCGACGCGCCACAACTCCATGTCGAGGTTGATATTGAAGGCTCCGTTCGAAGCATTTTCAAAAAGGTTGGAGTAGGCCGAATCGGCGCGGATCTCCAAAACGCCGGGATCCAAAACAGCCGCGCGCGTTGGGAGTATCGTCACCGTTTGCAAATAAATCGGCTGTTGGGTGCGGATGGGAAAGGGGCCTTGCTGGGCGAGGCACAAGCAGGGCAAGCCCAGCATAAAAAGAAGGCAGAAAAATTTATACCGCATGTTCCGAGAGGAACCGCTCCGCATCCATGGCGGCGATACAGCCGGTCCCCGCCGCCGTCACCGCTTGTTTGTAGATAAAATCCTGGCAGTCGCCGCAGGCAAAGACCCCCGGCACGGAAGTCGCCATCGAGGGGAGTTTGGTTTTGACGTAGCCTTTTTCGTCGAGGGCGATTTGTCCTTGGAAGATATCCGTGTTGGGTTTGTGGCCGATGGCCAGAAACAATCCGTCACAAGGAAGATCGCGCGTCACTTTTGTCTTCACATTTTTGAGTTTCACGCCGGTGACTTTGCCTTTGGCAACATCATAGACATCCACCACCACGGTATCCCAAACAAACTCGATTTTGGGATTGGCCTTGGCCTTTTTTTGCATAATTTTAGAGGCGCGGAGTTGGTCGCGCCGGTGGACAATCGTCACCTTTTTGGCGAATTTCGTTAGAAACGTCCCCTCCTCCATCGCCGTGTCACCCCCGCCGACGACCACCACATGCTGATTTTTGAAAAAGAAGGCATCGCACGTCGCGCAAGCGGACACCCCTTTGCCGATCAGTTTTTGTTCTGATTCCAGCCCCAGCCATTGGGCCGAAGCGCCCGTGGCAATGATTAACGTTTGGGTTTCATAAACG
>JACQMB010000040.1 GCA_016203765.1 Deltaproteobacteria bacterium | reverse complement strand
TTTGGATCCCGACGAGGAGGACCCCGACGAACTGGAAGCCAAAGAACATGGATTAAATTATGTCAGCCTGGACGGCAACATCGGCTGTCTGGTCAACGGCGCCGGCCTGGCGATGGCGACGATGGATATCATTAAACTGCACGGCGGGCGCCCCTGCAATTTTTTGGACGTGGGGGGCGGGGCCTCGCAGGAGGCGGTCACCGAGGCCTTCAAGTTGATTTTAAAAAATCCGAAGGTCAGGGCGATCTTCGTCAATATCTTCGGCGGGATTTTGCAGTGCGATTTGCTGGCGCGCGGCATTGTCAGTGCGGCAAAAGAGCTGGGAGTTCACGTCCCGCTGGTTGTCCGCTTGTTGGGGACCAACGTTCAAGAGGGGAAAAAGATTCTAAAGGAGTCGGGATTAAAAATTATCAGCGAAGATGATTTTACTCTGGCCGCAAAAAAAGCGGTGGAGGCGGCTCGGTGAGTAAGGTGACCTATGAGTAAAATCCGGCTCAATTTGGAATTACACGGGAAATGGGTGGATCTCAAGCCCCCCAGGGAGGAGGACTACCCCGCTTTGCAAAAAATTTTGAGTGATTCCAAAACAATGGCGGGCCTGAAATACATGGCCCATTTGGAAAAAGGGGGATGGACGCTGGAGCAGGTGAGAGAAAGATGCGAACAACAAAAAGAAGGCCAGAATAAAGGAACGGATCTTCATTTTATCGTCCATTTGAAAAAAATGGGCTAGATTGGGGGGAGCTGCGGCTTTAAACATATCGATCTCCTCCACAAAAAGGCAGAATACGGCGTTATTTTGCATCACCCATTCTGGAACACGGGCGTCTCTTTGGAGTGTTCGCTATTATGTTTGGATTACGCCTTTTAAAATTTGAAATTGCACCGTATTACGTTTGAAACCCTGATAACCAATCAAAGGGCCCAAGGCATGCTCAAAAAATTGGGAGCCCAGTTGGAATCGGTGCAAAAGGAATCCTTTTTCCAAGAAGGCCGGTTTCAGGATAACGCGGTTTATGTTTTATTTGAAGAGACGTGGCCTGTTGTAAAAGACAGGTTGCAAAGAAAACTTTCCGAAGGATTAAATCTGGGGACACGATACTTAATTCGTCAAAGCAATCGGAAATGAATATTGTGTCCCCAGAATCTTCAGAATCTTTCAATGGCATCAATGGCGTACTGGCTCTACAGATATTTAGGCCGCTTTGAGATTTTCCAGGTCGATTCTCAGGGTATCGTTTTTTAAACCTAAATGTTCACTGGCTGATAAAATCTCGATACCAACAATTTCGTCGTATTCCCCAAGGTCAATGGCCACATCCTCGTTTAAACGGACGGTCGTTACCTGTGTTGGTCCCTTTTTAAAAGAGATATAGGCAGCATCCACATCCGGATCGTATTTTATTTTCATTTTTCACCTCCAAAGAAAAAGACAAAAACCGTTACCACAATGTATTTCTCCTTTTCTTCCGCGACAATCGGCATGACCTGCTTAATCCGATAATACCGCCCTTTCCATTCTTTTTCAAAAGAAAAATTCTTTGTGTAAGCGATACGCCCCTTTTTAGCCGGCTGTCTGGCCCCGAACCGAACGGCTTGGATAACTTCCTCTCGACTTGTCCCTCTATCGGCCAATTGGTCAGCGGCATGTTGCGAGAAAACAATCGGCTTGGTGCCCCCATTAGTCACAGGCTAAGGGGGTAAAGGAAATGCCTTCCGATTGCAATTGGATTTTATAAATGATTCATTGAAGTACTACGAATTTTAAGATAACCCTTCTCAAGACAAACAAATGAGCATCTGGGTTGATAAAAACACCAAAGTGGTTGTGCAAGGGATCACCGGCAAGAACGGGTCTTTTCACGCGCGGGCCTGTCTGAAATACGGGACGAAAATCGTCGCGGGGGTGACGCCGGGGAAGGGGGGGCAGGTGTTTGACGAAACAATCCCCGTTTTTAACACCGTCCAAGAGGCCGTTCTTCAAACCAAAGCCGGCGCCTCAATGATTTTTGTGCCCGCCCCGTTTGCCGCCGATGCCGTTCATGAAGCGATCGATGCGGGGATCAAACTGATTGTCACCATCACCGAGGGGATTCCCACGCTCGACATGATTCAAATCAAATATGTTTTGGAAACGGAGGGGGCGCGAATGATCGGGCCCAATTGCCCGGGCATCATCACGCCGGGCCAATGCAAGATCGGGATCATGCCGGGCTCGATTCACAAGCCGGGCAAGATCGGCGTGGTCTCCCGTTCCGGCACACTCACCTATGACGCCGTGGATCAGTTGACCAAGGCAGGATTGGGCCAGAGCACCTGCGTGGGGATCGGCGGCGATCCGGTCATCGGGACCTCGTTTATCGACTGCCTGGCGGCGTTTGAGCAAGACCCGGAAACGCGGGCGGTGGTGATGATCGGCGAGATCGGCGGCACGGCGGAAGAAGAGGCCGCCGAATTTATTCAATCCAACATGAAGAAAAAGGTCGTTGCTTTTATTGCCGGCCAGACGGCGCCTGCCGGCAAAAGAATGGGTCACGCGGGGGCCATCATTGCCGGGGGCCAGGGGACGGCCAAGGAAAAGGTTGCAAAATTGGAAAAATGTGGTGTAGAAGTGACCCCTTCGCCGGCGGCGATCGGCGAGGCGGCAAGGAGGCTTTCATGAAAAAATTTTTTTGGCTGTTGGGATCGGTTTTGCTGCTGGCGGCGGCCTGTCAAAAAGTTGAAAAGGCCCAGGAAGAAACCGGCATCGCGCCGGAAGGAGAGGGGACCGCCGAGGTTTTAAAACAGGAAGAAGCGCCGGAGGGAACAGCCAGCCTCAGCGTGGCCAATGTGGTTTTGAGGCCATCCGCCGGCGATCCGGTCACGCTGACGGTTGAAATCGCCCGCACCCCGGAGGAGAGGGCCCAGGGCCTGCAAGGCCGGGAAAATCTCCCCGACAATCACGGCATGTGGTTTGTCTTTGCAGAGGATGTGCAGGACCCCTTTTGGATGCACAACACCCCCATCTCGCTCGATCTTCTTTTCGTTGATGCGGCCTATAAAATCGTGGACATTGTTGCCGATGCAGAGCCCAATTCCGAAGACCTTATTGTTTCCCGGCACCCGTATCGTTTTGCGCTGGAACTGGCGGCGGGGGTGAGTGCTCGTCATGGCCTTCGTGTGGGAGATGCGGTGGAGTTTCGGTTGGGGCCTCCCTAGCGGCGCCTTCTTGCTCTGCCGGCTTTAATTCATCGGCGTAAACCACTTCCCCTTTTTCCTTGAGTTGGGCTAACAACTGATCGCGCATCTCGCGCGTTTTGCGAAAGGCGAGCTGATTTTTAACCTCCTCAAAAGGGACCACTTGCGCCGGCGCGGTGATGGTCAGCAGATGATAACCGCCGGTGGTTTTGATCGGGCCGGCAAACTCACCTACCTTCATGGCAAAGGCCTTTTCCACAAGCGGAGCAAATCCGCGGCGGACCAGGCGGGGATCGTTTTTGGTGACCGGGCCGAAATCGCCCCCCCGGCTTTTGGTGAGCGGGTCTTCCGAGTATGTTTCGGCCAGCGTTTCAAACTTTTCACCCTTGGTTAATTTTTCATAAACTTCGTTGGCCAGTTTCAGGGCCGCTTGTTCGGTGCGGTGGTGCGGCTCTTTCTGTTTAGCCTTTTGAATCTCTTCCGGGGAGGCGTAGCGGATCAGGATGTGGGAGAGTTTGAGCTGTTCGAACTCGGCCGGGTTTCCGTCGTAATATTTTTTGGCCTCCCGTTCGGCCTGGGCCTCCACGTAGGTCTGGGCGATGATAACCTTTTTATAAAGATCGATCTTGGCCTGGGTGGCCGGGTCTCGGTGGATCCCGTCGCGGCGGGCGGCCTGATAGAGCAATTCCTGTTCCACCAGGTTGTCCAAAATCTGTTTTTTGCCGAACGGGGCGGCCATTTGGCGGGCGATGCCGGGATTCATTCCGGCCAAAAATTCCAGATGCCCCTCGGTAATTTTTTCGCCGTTCACGTCGACCAGCGTTTTGCCCGACGAAACATTCGCTCCGTTGCAAGCCATCAGCATCAAGACGGGCAACACAAATAATTTTTTCATTTTTTTCTCCTTCATCCCGCGATCCGAAAATCCTGAAAGCGATCCTCTCCATCTGCCCAAAGAACCTCCACGTTGTCAACTTGAGCGGCCGGCGGACCTTCGTGACACCAATCAATCAACTCCTGCAAAATTTCCTCCCCCCCCTCGGCATAGACCTCTACCCGGCCGTCGGGGAGATTGCGGACAAAGCCGGTCAGTTTCAGTGCGGTCGCTTTTTTGTGGCAGTGCATCCGGTAGAAAACGCCCTGCACCCCTCCCGAAACCAAAAGTTGCACCTGCGGCATTTCTTTAGTCCCCGGTTATTTCTTCACCCTCTCCACGTATTCGTCCGTATTCGGATTGACTTTGATCCGGTCACCCGCCTGGACGAACTGCGGCACTTTAATGACGTGGCCAGTTTCGATCTTGGCCTGCTTATACGAAGCCGTGGCGGTGGCGGCACGCAGGCCCGGTTCCGCCTCAACCACTTCAAACTCCAAGGAAGAGGGAAGTTCCAAACCGGTCGGCTTTCCCCCGCAAAAGGTGAGATTCACCACGGTATTGGGAAGGAGATAATGCGCTCCGTGGCCCAACTGATCCTGGTTCAGCGATATCTGTTCGTAGTTCTCCGTGTTCATGAAATGATAATGGCCGTGTTCTTCGTAGAGATATTGCATCTCCTGGGCCTCCAGGATCGCCTTTTCGATTTCGTCGTTGGAAGAAAACTTGTGCTCCAGTTGGATGCCGTCTTTCAAACGGGCCATGCGGGCCTGCACAAAGGCCCGCTTGTTGCCGGGGCTTCGGTGCTCGGCGGATACCACCCGGTATTCCTCTCCCTCCAGGATAACGACCATGCCGGGTCTCAAATCATTGGCTTTCATCGGAGGAGATTCCCTAAACCATTTTAAGACACAGCTCAAGGGGTTTTTTAAGAGGGGAGATGCCTTAGCGCGCGCAACAAAACGATCTTCTAAGAAGTTGCATTTCCCCCCTCCTTGGGGTAGCGCACGTTTTTAAACAGAGCAAAAAGGCTCCCTTCGTCTAGTGGCCTAGGACATCGCCCTCTCACGGCGAAGACACGGATTCGACTTCCGTAGGGAGCACAGCAGGGGAAGGGGTCAATTGTGCAAAATGACTAAAAACGCAGGCAGAAAAATTCCATTAGACGTACAGTTGCACGGTCACCTTGTCGACCTCAAACCAACTGGGGAATCCGACTATCCCGCGTTGCAAAAAATATTGAGTGACCCCAAAACTATGAATCAATTGCAGTACATGGCCCACCTTGAAGAGGGAGGCTGGACACTGGAGCAAGTCCGAGAGCGCTATGAAAAATGGGCTGAAGGCCAGAAAGCCCAAACGAATCTTAATTTTACCATCCACGTAAAAACAACCGATGAGGTCGGAGGAACCTGTGGGTTCAAACATATCGATCTTCTGCATCGAAAGGCCGAGTACGGCATCATTTTGTATCACCCTTTTTGGAATGCGGGGGTCTCCCTGGAATGCGCGCTTCTCTGTCTGGATTATGCGTTTACCGATCTACAATTGCATCGCATTACATTTGAAACCTTGACAACCAATAAGCGGGCAGAGGCCTTTCTAAAAAAACTGGGGACACATTTGGAATGCACCCAAAAAGAATCTTTTTTTGAAAATGGGAAATTTCAAGATAATGGCATTTATGTTTTATTCGAAAAGGATTGGCCCGGCGTCAAGCAAAAGCTTCAAGAAAAACTCGGTCGTCAGCGTACGAGGGTGAAATGAGTGCCGCCACAACCGCAAAAATTCATCACATTTGTTTATCCATAAAAGATTTGGAGGCGAGCCTTTTATTTTACGACCGCGTTATGCCATTGATGGGTTGGAACGAAAGGCGGAGCAAGAAATCAACGGCCTATTCCAACGGAGCCTATGAAATCTATCTGGAGAAAAGCAAAGAATCCGACAAGCCTTTCTACCGCTATGGCATTGGGCTCCAGCACATTGCCTTCAACGCACCGTCTCGCGACGCGGTCGATCATCTCTATCAATCGCTTCAGGAAATCAACGCCGCGGTTACAGGCCCCCCGAAAGAGTACCCCCAATATCACGAACATTATTATGCCGTCTTCTTTAAAGACCCCAGCGGGATCCAATTGGAGTTTTGTTATACGCAGGGTTTTAGGTTTTAGCCAATTCACATCTCGATAAAAATATCGATATATCGATATTTTATATGTAATTTATTGTAACTATTGACTTTTTATACTACTAAGATACAATGTATTTATGGATTCAAAACTCAAACAACGGATCACAGATACCTTGCGCAAAGTTCGGCAAGAAAGACGATGGACCCAGGCGGAGTTGGCTGAAAAATTGGGGCTATCGCAGTCTCGTCTTTCAGAAATTGAACATGGCAAAGGTTCGCTTACGGCAGAGCAATTCATTACACTTCTGAAACTGTTTAATCTTCCGATCAGTCATTTCATCAAAACAAAATCGGATAATTCGGAGGCCCAACTCCAAAAAGCCCTGGCCAGGTTGGGAGGGACTCAACTCAAGGAAGATCCAAATGTCTTGCCTTCCGAAAAATTGAATGACGCTTACAATGTCATTTTGGAAACCGTCATCGGTGGTTCTCCAAGATTGCTGACAGCCTTAACACCAGTCATTATCCTTCATGCCCACCCCCCTCTTTTTAGAAAAATTATCAACAAATTGAAAGAATACCGGCTGGAGAACAGATTTTACTGGGTATTGAATGGGGTGTCTCGCGTCATTGACAGACGATTCAAAACGCATGTGCCTCATAACAAAAGGTTTATTTATCGGAGGGCGAAAACAATATTGGAGGAAATGCTTAATTGGCAAACGATGATAGCTTCCGAATATGAAGAAGATAGGCTGGATGCCGGCATCGTTTCAGAGAAAACATTTCATCAACTCCGAGAATCCCGAGATGCCTTAGCCCTTGTGTGGAAAGTTGTCACCAGAATCCGGGAAGAAGATTTTTATAACGCACTATTGGAGTCCGAAAAAAATGATTGAAGCCTTCTTTAAGGAAATGGATGAGCGATGGAACTCAACGGGCAAAAACCGGATAGGACTTCCGATTATTGGAAGCACTGCCCTCTTTTTACAATCCTCTTATGACCGGGGAACAAAAGACAGTGATGTTCTGGAGGTTGTTGGATTGACTGAACAGATCAAAAAAACGTTGTTAAGTCTCGCTGGACCCGGTACAAGGCTGGCCAAACGGCACAAAATCCATCTTGATATCGTTGGACAGGGAATCCCTTTTTTGCCTCATCCTCCCTTGTTTCATCCATTGGAAAAACTTAACCGGCAGGTCAAAAATTTTCAGATTGAGGTTTTGGATATTACAGATGTTGTTGTGAGCAAACTTAAAACTTTTCGCGCACAGGATGTTGATGACATACGGGCAATGGTCCTGCTGAATTTTGTGGATGCCCGAAAGTTGGTTCAACGGTTCCTGGCGGCCAAGGAATATTGGTTAATGGATGCCCGTTCCGAGGAGCTTCCCCAATATATCCAAAATCTGAACACAGTCCTTCGGGATTTTTTGGAGGCGGAAGAAATTGAAATTGAATTGCCTCCTTGGATTTGACAAAAACGCAACGGCCGGACCGGCCGGTTTTGCAAGCAACTTTTGACCCCTTCCTGCCGATAACTATAGTGGATGCGGCAAATTTTTAAATATCTGTTTTTATTGGGCATTTTTATCGCCATCCCCTGGCCGGGCTCCTCCAGCCCCATTCCCACCGCCTTTCCGAAAGGGGATGGCGTCATTACCCTCTATGATCTTCACTCCGGGGAGAAGGCGGCGATTCGCTATCGCCTCGGCAAAAATTACCTGGAGGCGGGGCTGGAACAAATCAATTATCTTCTTCGTTGCCGGGCCGACGGCAAAATCAAACCGATGCATTTGGAATTGGTCGAGCTGGTCGATCACCTGGAGGATCATTTTGAATCCGGCGAGGTCCGCGTGCTTTCAGGCTATCGCTCTCCGGAGTTTAATCACAAATTGCGCCGCCGCGGGAGAAGGGCGGCCAAATACTCCCGCCACATGAAGGGGGAGGCGATCGACCTGCGTCTGCCGGGGGTCTCGGCCTGGCGGCTTCGCCAATATCTGGCGGCCCTCAAGGTGGGCGGGGTCGGCTACTACCCCGGCCGCAGTTTTGTTCATGTCGACGTCGGTCCTTATCGGACTTGGTAGAACACCCTGTTTGAATTTTTGTCCAACAGACTATGGAAGGGAGCGAAGTGCCTCGCGGGCATGCTCGCGTATAGCGGCTTCGGGCCCGGCAATGCGTTGAAGCGCGGCACGGGCTTCTTTGTTGCCTGCGCTGGCCCTGGCCTTCAGAACGTCAATGGTAGCTTCTCTTAAGAAGAGGGGCTGATCCAAATTAAGGGCGTAGTGGTCGACCAACTTCCTATCAACGCCATTTTCGCGTAACGTTGCCATTGATTCCAAGGCTTGAAGTCTGAAACGACGATCCATTGTTTCTATGTCAACCAGCCTTGCCCGTAACTCAAATCCCGCGAAGTGTATATCCATATTTCTTGCCACCATCTCCACCTTCCAGTCCATAGGATAATCTTTGGAAGCCAGCATTATACTTAAGACTTCAGGCGGTTGATAAGCGGCCGTCCTGATTATTTCTTCCCCAACGAATGTGTAAAGGGAAGGATCGATAGCGGCTCGATGCTCAGTGACAACACGGTAGGCAAGGGGAACGACCCATTGTTGCGGTGTCCAATCGGTCAGCCAAGCCTCCAGCAGAGACCTCTGATCCTCTCGGCTTAAACTGGCAAATTCTTGCTCAAAAAAGAGGCTGTAGTTTTGGGCCAACCGCACTTTCGCTCCAAGGGCCTCTTGATTCCGGTCGGCGTCCGGTGGAACGCGAGAAAGACGGCTAAAAACCTTCAAAGCAAAATCGGGATCCCCGACAACGCGGCCCAAATAATAAAACACCGCTTCTCCTAAATGCTCCTCACCCCTCTCAAAATGGGCATTGCTGAGTTTCAGCAGGGTTTGAAGAGCACTTTGGGAGCCACCTCCAAGGGCGTGAATCGCATCCTCGGTCATTTTCCTCTCTATAACAAGCTTGTACAAAACCTCTTGGGCTCGGGGTTCTTCCATAGCTGCCAACTGTTCAAGAGCCAAATTGCGAAAGAAAGCATGTTGCTCGACTGGAATCTTCACTGCAAGGTTTTTCAAATAGGGGACCCCCGCCACTCCACACCGGGCGATAAAAGCCAACAAAGCCTTCGAGTCAGCGTCTCCAATGCTATGTCCCGTTGATTTCTCCAAAGCCTCCGCCACGATAGGAAGGAAGTCTTTATTGGGGGAAAATCGCGGGTCCACAATGGCCTCAAAAATTTGTTCCTGTTCAAATGTCCATCGCTCCCCCTCCTTATGTTTTAAAATTTTAAGAAAGGCGGGAGAAACATCAAATTGAAACTTTTTATCCCATAACGCTTGGAAGGCGGCATCTTTTTCGCTGTATTCTCCGTCGATCACCTTCCAGGCCAAATAGTTTAAAGCCGATCTCTCCCCCGTGGCGATCATTGCTTTGGCGGCATCCTTCTTTAATGAATAGCCTTTTCCGCTCGCCAGCGATTCAAAAAGATCTTTAAAAACGGGATAAAGAAGATCGCGCCTCTCCTGCTCCAGGGGGACGGGATGCGTCAGCTCGACGTCATCAAAGTAAAGAAGTTCCGATCCAAACTGGTCCAGTAACAGCTTGGCAATGTTGGATCTTTCCAAGGGGTCGGCACTTTGTTGGTAGATGTCGACTAAAACGTAGTCACTGCAATGATAAAGGCGGGGACCATTCCTCAAAAATTCAACAGTGCCGCGAACGGTGGCCGGTGTTTGCAAGGCGTTGGTGCGAAGATAGGCCAGCGTACTCAACGCGACCTGGACGTCATAATTTTCAAGCGCATTAAAAACAAGTTCGGGGGCATAATCCCAGGTTTCATGGTCGATTTCCATCGGGGTATAATCGGGGGATTCGATCGGTTGCCCCACAACTTGCACATATTGTTCATATGATTTTGCAAGACAAGCCGCTGTTTGAAAGTAGGGGCGGTTGGTCAGATAGTGGGCAATGTCTTCCGCGCTCATGGGTGAAAAGCTGCTTTGGGCAAAAGAGGCGGGGACAACCGATTCGGGAAAACAGTGATCCTGCTGATCGGGAACAAACCCGTCGGTCAGCTCTTCCACCAACTGCTGATAGGTTGCACTTCCTTCGGGATTAAAACAGATCTCTCCGGAACCCATGGAAACTCCTTTTGAGTGAGGACCTATTTATATTTGCCGGCAATGTCAAGCTAATCTGGAGACACATAACTTAATTCGCAAATGACTTCGTTTGAAAATCGTGGGGAATTAAGTTATGTGTCCCCAGATTACTATGCGCTACCTGGGAGCCCATGTCTCAACGGCCGGCGGGGTGGATCAGGCGCCGTTACGGGCCAAAGAGATCCAAGCCAACACCTGCCAAATTTTTGTTAAGAACAACAACCAGTGGTTGGCCAAGCAGCCCCTCGCCCAGGACGAAATCGAAAAATTTTTTGAAAACAAAAAGGCCTGCGGGGTCGAAATTATTTTTTCGCATGCCGGGTATCTGATCAACCTCGCCTCGCCTGACCGGACAAACAACGCTCTTTCGTTAAAATCATTCGCTCAGGAAATGGAAAGGGCCATCGCCCTCAATTTGGATTTTGTCGTCTTGCACCCCGGCGCCCATGTGGGGACCGGAATGCAAAAGGGGATCGAACGAATCGCCCAAAATCTGCGCCGGGTCCTGGAAAAATTCCCCGATCGAAAAACCTGGCTCCTTTTGGAAACCACCGCCGGCCAGGGGACCTCCGTCGGCCACCGCTTTGAACAACTGGGCGCCATCATGGATTGGGTCAAAGACATTCCGCGGGTGGGGATTTGCCTGGACACCTGCCACGTCTTTGCCGCCGGCTGCGATTTTCGCACGCCCGAAGGGTATAAAAAAATGTGGAAGGAATTTGACGCGGCCATTGGATTGAAAAAACTCAAGGTGATCCATTTGAACGATTCCAAACAAGAGCTGGGCTCGCGCGTGGATCGGCACGAGCATATCGGCAGGGGAAAAATCGGCCCCGAAGGGTTTCGTCTTTTAATGCGGGACAAACGCCTCGCGAAAATTCCAATGGTTTTGGAGACGCCCAAAGAAGACAACGCGGTCAAATACGATACTTTTAATTTAAAAAAACTTCTGTCTTATTGCCTTTAGTCCGTGGTCCCTGGTCCTCTACAAAATAGGCGTCCGGCCGCTGAAACCGGTCTCGTAGGTGTGATAAAAACAGACTTCCTCTTCCGGATAGCGCCAGCAGTAATAACCGGCGCCGTTGTCGAAATCGACCAGCCACAGTCCCTTCGGTTCCGCCCCCAGTTTCAAAATTTTGTCCGACCAGCGGTCGACAATGTGATTCAACTCCCGTTCGTAGGCGGGGCGGTGATCCGGCGGGGGATCGACCTCCTCAACCCTTTTTTTTAGTTTTTCCACCAGGGCAACCGACTCGTCGGTAATCCGGCGGACAATGGGAAGGAGCGTTTGCGTTTCCTTTAACGTGAACGGCTTGTCGCGTTTGAGTTCGATGACTTCTCCCATGGTTTGCCTCTTATCGCGAGGGCCAAAGCGTGTCCAGGGGAATTGTGGGCGTTTGGGACAAATTGTCTCAATTGTAGACCACAATCCCCTTCCCTCTTTAGTCCGTAGTCCCCGGTCCCTGGTCCCTAGTCCCTAGTCCCTGGTCCTTCTTCCCTTGGCACGAAATTTGCTTACAAATCCTCCGCCATGGATCTCCCGTATCGTTTTGGCCGCTATGTCTTGCTCAAAAAAATCGCCCAAGGGGGGATGGCCGAGATTTTCAGCGCCAAATATTTGGGTGAGAGCGGTTTTTCCAAGGATGTCTGCATCAAGCGGCTCCTTCCGGTCTGGTCCGACAATCCTTCTTTTGTCAAGATGTTGATCGACGAGGCCAAGGCGCTGGTCCATCTCACCCACCCCAACATTGTGCAGGTCTATGAACTGGGCCGCGACGGGAAGACTTTCTACATTTCGATGGAATTGGTGGCGGGGATCGATCTGCGCAGGCTCTTTCAAAAAACGGCCGAAGAGGGGCATCCCCTTCCGTTGAAATTCGTCTTCTACATCGTTTCCGAAATTCTGAAGGCCCTCAAGTTCGCCCATCAAAGAAAAAATGAGGAGGGACGGGATTTAAAAATCGTTCATCGCGACATCTCGCCGCAAAATATTCTCCTCTCGTTCGACGGCCAGGTCAAAGTGACCGACTTCGGCATCGCCAAGGGGATCCACCGCTCGCTGGAGACGACCCAGCATCAGATCAAAGGGAAATACGCCTACATGTCGCCGGAGCAGGCCCGGGGGGAGACGGTGGATGAGCGGACCGATCTCTATGCCGCCGGCATTTTGCTGTTTGAATTGCTGGAGCGCAAAAGACTCTTTGACAGCGCCAATGACTTGGCCACGTTGGAAAAGGTGCGCAAGGCCGCGCTTCCCGACGAGGCCCTGCAAAATTATCCCGCCCGCCTCCGCGCGGTTGTTTTGAAGGCCCTCCAGAGGGAAAAAAAATACCGCCATCCGGACGCGGCCGATTTTTTGAAAGACCTCCAGCAAGTGATTGCCGGGGAACGTTTGGAGACCCAGGCGGAGGAGTTTTCCGAGTATCTGCGAACGCTTTTTCCTCCGGCGGCGTTTCAAAACACGCGGGCCGAAAACGCTTTTCCCGCCGCCACGGGAAAACTTCGCCGAAATTTTTCCAAGGCGGGCCGCCCGGCCGGGATGTTTCTTTTTCTGGCGGTTTTAAGTTTTTGGCTTTGGAAGGGCGTTTTCCAAACCGGCCGGCAGGTCATTGACACCCCGCCGGTGGCGCTGGCCTCTCCCCCGTCGGCTTCGGAAAAACCCCTGACCGGCTCCGTCACCATTGATGCCCAACCCAAACCGGCGCGCGGTGTTTTAAAATTGGGTGAGATCAAAAAAGAATTTGTCACCCCCTTTCAACTGGCCGCCCTCGATCTTTCGCGAGCGCAGGAGGGGACGGTTGTGCTGAAGTCGGAATGGGGCCAGGAAAAAAGCGAGATACTGCAATTGAGCGCCGAACAACCCCATTGGGTCAGGACTTTTCAATTTGAAGAGCCCAGGCCGGCCTTCCTGAAGGTTTCGGCCAGGCCGTGGGGGGAGGTGACGATTCCCGGTGTGGTCAGCCGGCGGGAAACTCCCCTGGCCGGCGTGAAACTCCAATCCGGAAAATATCTTGTGCAGGTTTTTTACCCGCCGCAAAACCAAAAGCTGGAACAGGAAATCCAACTGGCCGCCGGGGCGCAGCTCTTGTGCCAGGCCGAGTTCGGCGAATCGCCCCGGTTCCTCTGCCGCTAAATTTCGCTCGATAGATTGTCTTTGGCAAGCTCTGGAACAAGAGGGGCTCGAAGATTCCCCCGCGCTCGGGTGTTGCGGGATCCCGCTAGGGGGCAACGTTTCGTTGCGACAAGCCAGTACCATCCAGGATCCCTCCCGAAATCTCCCGCTAAATCCCGCAACACCCCTGCGCGCGGGTACTTCTCGCCCCTCCCGTTCCCGATCTTTCAACGGCAACCCCCTCT
>JACQMB010000027.1 GCA_016203765.1 Deltaproteobacteria bacterium | reverse complement strand
GGGTACGCCTGTTAAACGAGGAGAAAGATATCGCCGGGGCCAAGGCCCGTTGGGAAAAAGTCCTGCAACTCGACCCCCAAACAACAACCCCGCAGGCGCGCAATGCTTTGAAATTGTTGAATAATCTGGAGTAGTGGATTTAGGGGCCTCTCTTAACCGATAATAATAATAGATGCCGGAAGATTCCCAAGCCCAGGAAAAGACCGAGGAGGCGACCCCCAAGCGTCTCCGGGAGGCCCGCAAAAAGGGGCAGGTGGCCAAGTCGCGCGATCTAAATACGATTATTATCCTGATTGCCGCCTTCGGTCTGATCGCGGCGATGATCCCTTTCATCACCCGGCAGATCAACAAAATCCTGCTGGGGAGTTTTGAATTTGTCAGGCTTCCCGTCATTCATGACGAACAATTGTTAGACTATTTAAACGACGCCTTCATGGCTTATGTGGCCGCCATTGTTCCCTATGTTCTGATCATTGTTGTGCTCGCGATTGCGGTCGGTTTTCTGCAAATCGGTCCCATCTTTTCCGCCGAGCCGATCAAACCGCAGTGGAAGCGTCTTAACATCGTGGAGAATGTCAAAAACATGGCGAAGGTGACTACCCTGGTGGAACTGGTCAAGAACATCATCAAGGTCGTTTTGATTTTTTATCTCGCCTACTATGTCATCAAAAATAATATCGATCAAATTCTCTTGACGATCCTCTCCGATCTACCGAACGCCACGAAAGTGGCCGGTTCGGTCATCACCGGTTTTTTGCTCCGCGTCTTTGTCGTCTTTATCATCGTGGCGATTTTGGACGTGATGGTCCAGCGCTGGCATTACAAAAAACAACTCCGGATGACCAAGGAAGAGGTGAAGCGAGAATACAAGCAGGATGAAGGAGACCCCATCATCAAGAGCGCCCGCAAACAATTGCACCAGGAGTTGGCGATGGGGGATACGCGGCAGGCGATCGCCGCCAGCGACGCGGTCATCACCAACCCGACCCACGTGGCGGTGGCCGTTAAGTACGATGAAAAAGAGATGATGGCGCCGCAGATCATGGCCAAGGGCCAGCGCTGGTTTGCCGAAAAGATCAAGGAATTTGCCAAGGAGACCGGCACCCCGATCATCGAAAACCCTCCCGTCGCCTGGGCCCTGGTCGAGCTCGACGTCGGCGATGAAATCCCCGAAACCCTCTATCAGGTGGTGGCCGAGGTGCTGGTCTATGTCTATCGCCTGAAAGAAAAACCGGCGGAAAAATCTCCAAGAACACCCTCCTGATTTCCCTTTCCTTTCCATCCTTGCATTCGTTTTTAGCTCCGTTTATACACAAAACCGATGCAACTTCCTGCATTTAGCCCACAACCGAAGCCATCCTGGTTGAAGGTCAAAGTTCCCGGAGGACCCAGCTATCAGCGCATTAAAGAGACATTGCGCACAAGGCGGCTCCACACCGTTTGCGAAGAGGCCCACTGCCCCAATATCGGTGAGTGCTGGGATGGGGGAACGGCGACTTTCATGATTATGGGGGATACCTGTACGCGCGGTTGTCGGTTTTGCGCGGTCAAAACCGCTCGACAAGGCCTGCCGCTTGATCCCGACGAGCCAAAAAAAGTCTCCGAATCGATCGGTCTGATGGGGCTCGACTATGTCGTCATCACTTCAGTCGACCGGGATGATCTCCCGGATGGCGGGGCAAACCACTTCGCAAAGGTTATCACCCAGGTCCGCCGTGATCACCCAAACCTCCTGGTCGAAGTTCTCACCCCCGATTTTCAGGGCAACAAAAATCAGATCGCGGTTGTTGCGGAGGCCAAACCGCACGTCTTCGCCCATAATATCGAAACCGTCCGCCGCCTCCATCCCAAAGTCAGAGACCCGCGGGCTGATTACAATCAGTCTTTACAGGTTCTGCAATCTGTGAAACAAAATTTTCCAAAAATTTGTACCAAATCGTCGCTGATGCTGGGATGCGGCGAAACGGATGACGAAGTTTTGGAAGTGATGCAGGATTTAAGAAACGTCGGTGTTTCTTTTTTGACGTTGGGTCAATATCTGCGGCCTTCCAAAAAACATATGCCGGTTTTTGAATATGTCTCGCCGGAGAAATTTGATTTTTTTAAAACTTGGGGTGAAGTTTTTGGCTTTGATTACATCGCCTCCGGCCCCTTAGTGAGAAGTTCTTACAAAGCGGGAGAGTTTTACATAAGGAGAAGAATGCATGGAATGGAAAATGCCTGATCTGGGCGAAGGGGTTCAAGAGGGCGAAGTCGTCCAGTGGCTGGTCCGGGAGGGGGACTCCGTCACCATGGACCAGCATCTGGTCGAGGTGATGACCGACAAGGCGAACGTGGAACTCCCTTCGTCCTTTTAAGGAGCGGTGACCCAACTTATGGTGAAGGAGGGCCCGATCGCCACGGTGGGGC
>JACQMB010000026.1 GCA_016203765.1 Deltaproteobacteria bacterium | reverse complement strand
CGTGACGGGGGTGGTGACCCTGCCGGAGAAGGTGGAGATGGTAATGCCCGGGGACAATGTGACGATGGATGTGGAATTGATCAACCCGATCGCGATGGAGAAGGAGTTGCGATTCGCGATCCGGGAAGGGGGACGGACGGTGGGGGCGGGGGTGGTCACGGAAGTTGTAGAGTAATTTTGAAGGGGGGAGGCAGTCCCGCGAAGCGGGACGTCGGAAGGGGGGGAACTTTTTCAAAGTTTCCCCCCTCCGAAAAGTGAGCACTGAAAACACAGTTTATGGCTAGAATCATTATCCAAATGGAATGCACGGCTTGTCGAAACAGGAATTATTCAACGAATAAGAATAAAACAACGACGCCGGACCGGCTGGTTTTGAAAAAATACTGCCGGCATTGCCGGAAACATACGGAACACAAGGAAACGAAGTAGGGGCGTAGTGTTAATGGCAGCACGGCGGTCTCCAAAACCGCTAGTCCGGGTTCAAATCCTGGCGCCCCTGCAAGGCTAGGCATGCAAAATATTTCCAAATGGGTCCATTTAAGTTTTTTAGCCTGTGCCGTTTTGGCCTGGGTCTTCAGCCGCGAGATTTTCCTCTTGGGGTTTGATTTCATCGGCTGGAACCGGATGAACTGGATCGTTCCCCCTTCAGACATTGCCGGCATTCTCGCGGGGGCGGTTCTATTTATCACTCTGCTCCGCTCCCAAAAGGCCACCGGCTTTACCGAAGCGGCCCTTGCCGAATTGGCAAAAGTGACTTGGCCCAACCCGAAGGAGACGGGGCTGTCGACCGGCGTGGTCTCGGTCATGGTCGGCATCGCCACATCGTTTATTTTGTTGTTTGACACCCTTTGGGCTCAGGTGGCCGAGCGGCTTCTCTATCGATGAAGGACAAGGAAATATGACAAAGCATTGGTATGTGGTTCACACCTACTCTGGTTTTGAACAGAAGGCCAAGCAGGCCTTAGAAAGAAGGGTGAAGGCAAGCAAGGCTAAGGATTGTTTCGGTGAGATTATCGTACCGCAGGAAAATGTGGTGGAGGTCAAAAAGGGGGTCCAAAAAACCACCTCCCGGCATTTTTTTCCCGGTTATATTTTGGTGAATATGGAATTGAATGACAAGACCTGGCATTTGATCAAGGAGACCCCGCGGATTACCGGTTTTGTCGGGGGCGGGATGAATCCGCCGGTCATTCCCGAGGCGGAGGTCGAAAGGATTACCCGGCAGATTGAGGAAGGAACTTTAAAACCGAAGCCTAAAGTAACGTTTGACAAGGGGGAAAATGTTCGGGTAGTAAGCGGACCTTTTGCCTCCTTTTATGGATTAGTGGATGAGGTCAACGAGGAAAAGGGGCGCCTGCGCGTCTTGGTCAGTATTTTCGGGCGCTCCACGCCCATTGAACTGGATTTTATCCAGGTAGAGAAGGTGACGTAACCCATGCCACCGCCAAAGAAAAAAATTACCGCTCAAGTCAAGCTCCAGTGCCCGGCCGGCCAGGCCAACCCGGCGCCGCCGGTGGGCCCCGCCTTGGGCCAGCACGGGGTGAATATCATGGATTTTTGCAAGCAGTTTAATGAGCGGACCAAAAAGGAGGCCGGCCTGATCATCCCGGCGATTATTACGATTTATCAAGACCGGACCTTTACCTTTGTCACCAAAACGCCGCCGGCGTCGGTCCTGTTAAAAAAGGCGGCGGGGGTGGAGAAGGGCTCCGGCGTTCCCAACAAGGAAAAGGTGGGAAAGGTTGCCCGAAAACAGATTGAGGAGATTGCAAAGACCAAAATGCCGGATCTCAATTGCACCACGTTGGAAAGCGCCGTGAAAATCGTGGAAGGGACTGCAAGGAGCATGGGAATAGAAATCCAATAATGAAGAGATATCAAAAAAATTCGGAAAAAATCGAGCTCGGCAAGCGGTATACCTTGTCCGAGGCGGTGACCCGCCTCGCTCAAATGGAGGGGGCCAAATTCGATGAAACGGTCGATCTCTCGATCCGCCTGGGGGTCGATCCGACCCAGGCCGATCAGAACGTCCGCGGCACGGTGCCTCTTCCCCACGGAACCGGGAAAAACATTCGGGTAGCCGTTTTTGCCAAGGGAGAGAAGGCGGCGGAGGCCAAGGAGGCCGGCGCCGACGTGGTGGGGGAAAAGGATCTGGCCGAAAAAATCGAAAAGGGATTTTTGGATTTTGATAAAACGGTGGCCACCCCCGACCTGATGGGGCTGGTGGGAAAACTGGGGCGGGTGTTGGGGCCGCGGGGTCTCATGCCCAACCCGAAGCTGGGGACGGTTACCATGGAGGTAGGGGTAGCGGTCAAGCAATTGAAGGCCGGCATGATCGAGTTTCGCATCGATAAGAACGGCATCATTCATACGCTGGCGGGTAAAAAATCATTTGCGCCCGAAAAACTGCAGGAAAATATCAGGGCCCTGCTGGAAGCGGTGGTGCGGGCCAAGCCGGCCGCCGCCAAGGGACACTATCTCCGTTCGATTACCGTTTCTTCAACGATGGGACCCGGCATTGGCATTGATCCTGGGGAGTTTATGAAGGGATAAGCGAGCGAGACGGGATTTATTCCCGGCGAGCGAGAGGGGTTTGGGGGGATGGGGCCCGCACGAGCGAAGCGAGTGGGGCAGCGATCCCCCCAATAAGATTAACCCGGCGGAGTTCATGAAATCATGAGAAAAGAAGAAAAAATAACGGTGGTGGCGCAACTCAAGGAACGATTTGCCAAGGCCAAGGCGGTGATCTTCGCCGAAAATAAGGGGTTGAAGGTGGGGCAGGTCACCGAACTCAGGAAAGCGTTGGGCAAAGAAAGGGCCGCCATGAAGGTGGTGAAAAACCGCCTGCTGAAGCGGGCCTTGCAGGAGGCTAAAATCGAAGGGCTGGGGTCCTTCATTGAGGGGATACTGACGGTGACCACGGCCGAGGCCGATCCGGTGACGGCGGCGAAGATTTTGGCGAACTTCGCCAAGGAGAACGAGTTGCTGGCGATTAAAGGCGGTTTGGTGGACGGCAGGGCGGTGGGTTTGGAACAGATCCGGGCCCTGGCCTCTCTTCCTTCCAAAGAAGAACTCTATGGCCTGTTGTTACGGTGTCTCCAGGGTCCGGCCGCCGGTTTGGTGAATGTTTTATCGGCCGTCCCCAGGAATTTGGTGACTGTATTGGAAAGAATTAAAGAAGGGAAGAAACCCAACTCATGACTCATGACTCATGACTCATGACCAAGTAAGGAGGATGTTATGACAGGAGTAACACAAGAACAAATCGTCGAGACTCTCAAAGGGATGAGTCTCCTGGAGGTCTCCGAGTTGGTCAAAAAACTCGAGACGACCTTCGGTGTTTCCGCCGCGGCCCCTGTGGCCATGGCGGCAGCCGGTGCGCCGGGCGCCCAGGCCGCCGAAGAGAAAACCGAATTTACGGTGGTCCTCAAGGAATCCGGCTCCAACAAGATCGGCGTGATCAAGGAGATCCGCGTCTTGACCAGCCTGGGTTTGAAAGAAGCCAAGGATCTGGTTGAAGGGGCCCCCAAAACGGTCAAAGAGGCTGTCGGCAAGGAAGAGGCCGAAAAGATGAAAAAACAGCTGGAAGCCGCTGGCGCTAAAGTCGAACTAAAATAAATAACCACGGTCCCTGGTCCACGGTCCACGGTCCATGGTCTGTTTTTAAGGAGTCTCCATGTCTACACAGATTCCGATTCGCAGGTTTCGAAAGGATTTTTCGAAACTTAAAAAGGTGATCGACATCCCTAACCTGATCGAACTGCAAAAAAAGTCGTTTGCCCAATTTTTGCAGTCCGAGATCAAACCGGAAGAGCGGTCGGACATCGGACTTCAGGGGGTTTTTAAAAGCGTTTTTCCGATCAAGGATTACAACCAGACCGCCTCTCTGGAGTTTTTGAAATACGAGCTCGATCCCCCCAAATATGATGTGGCCGAGTGCCGCCTGCGCGGCATGACCTATGCCTCCCCCATGCGCATCCAAGTCCGCCTGGTGGTTTGGAGCACCGATGAAGAGACCGGCGTCCAGCAGATCCGGGACGTGAAGGAGCAGGAGGTCTATTTCGGCGAAATCCCGCTGATGACGGAGAACGGGACCTTTATCGTCAACGGAACCGAGCGGGTGGTGGTCAGCCAGTTGCACCGATCCCCCGGTGTTTTCTTCGAACACGATAAAGGCAAAACGCACGCCTCCGGCAAGCTCCTCTTTTCCGCGCGGATGATTCCCTACCGGGGGGCCTGGCTCGATTTTGAGTTTGATGCCAAGGATTTGATGCATGTGCGCATCGACCGGCGCCGTAAACTGGCGGCCACCGTTCTGTTGCGCGCTTTGGGGATGACCGAAGAAGAACTGCTGAACTATTTTTATTGTGCGGAGACCATTACGATCGACGGTCGCAATTATTCCAAAAACATCGTTCCGGAAGTTTTGATCTATCAACGGGCCATGAGGGATATCAAGGACGGCCATGGGGATGCCATCGTCCGCAAGGAGAGAAAATTCACCCCCGCCGTCATTGAAAAATTAAACAAGTCCAAGATCAAAGAGATTCCCGTGACGGAAGAAGAGGTCCTGGGCCGCATCGCCGCCCATGACATTGTCGACAAAAAAACCGGTGAGGTCGTTTTGGGAATGAACCAGGTCTTGACCGAAAAAATCATGGAGGAACTGCGGCATCGCAAGATCACCGAGATCCCGCTGTTGTATATCGATGACATCAATTACGGTCCCTATTTGCGCAATACCCTCTTGAGCGACAAGGTGGTTTCTCCGGCAGAGGCGATGATTGAAATTTACCGCCGAATGCGCCCGGGCGACCCCGCCACGGCCGAGGCGGCCAAAAATCTTTTTGAAAATCTTCTTTTTAATCCGGAGCGCTATGACCTCTCCAGGGTGGGGCGGCTCAAGATCAATTACAAATTCGGTTTCGACATCCCCCTGGAAGTGACCACCCTGCGCAAGGAGGATGTCCTGGCCACGGTGAAGTATCTCCTCCGTCTCAAGGACGGGGAGGGGGAGATCGATGACATCGATCACCTGGGCAACCGCCGGGTCCGCTCGGTGGGCGAGCTTTTGGAAAATCAATACCGCGTCGGCCTGGTGCGCATGGACCGGGCGATCAAGGAGCGGATGAGCCTGCAGGATGTGGAAACCTTGATGCCCCACGACCTGATCAATTCCAAGCCGGTCCAGGCGGTGGTGAAAGAATTTTTCGGTTCGTCCCAGCTCTCCCAGTTCATGGATCAGACCAATCCGCTGGCCGAAATCACCCATAAGCGCCGTCTCTCGGCCCTGGGGCCGGGGGGACTGACCCGGGAGCGGGCCGGCTTCGAAGTGCGCGACGTGCATACCACCCACTACGGGCGCATCTGTCCGATCGAGACGCCGGAAGGTCCCAATATCGGTCTGATCTCTTCGCTTTCGACCTACGCGCGGATCAATGAATTCGGTTTTATCGAAACACCCTATCGGAAAGTGGAGAGTCGAAAAGTTTCCGGGGAGGTGGTTTTTTGTTCGGCCCTGGAAGAGGCAAGGCATCATATCGCGCAGGCCAACGCCCCCC
Source organism: Deltaproteobacteria bacterium (assembly GCA_016203765.1). Lineage (GTDB taxonomy): Bacteria > UBA10199 > UBA10199 > SPLOWO2-01-44-7 > SPLOWO2-01-44-7 > JACQMB01. The sequence goes on along the minus strand of JACQMB010000026.1, from coordinate 9,880 downwards.
TCGATAAAAACAATCATTTTCAGGCCGACATGGTCTCCTGCCGCCGTCACGGTGAATTCGCCATTGTCCCGGCCGGGGAGGTCACCCTGATGGACGTGGCCCCCCAGCAGCTGGTCTCGGTGGCGGCGGCCCTGATCCCTTTCTTGGAGCACGATGACGCCAACCGGGCCCTGATGGGTTCGAACATGCAGCGTCAGGCGGTCCCCTTGATGCGCACCCAGGCCCCGCTGGTGGGAACGGGAATGGAGTCGATTGTCGCCAGAGATTCGGGGGTCACGGTGGTAGCCCGGCGGGGGGGGATTGTCCAGGAGGTCGATGCGAACCGGATTACGGTGCAGGCCGACAAATCGTCCAAGGGAAAGTTTTCGTCGGATGTCGATGTCTATCCGCTCATTAAATACCAGCGTTCGAACCAAAATACTTGTCTCAATCAACGTCCCATAGTGGTGATGGGAGACCGGATTCAGGCGGGGGAAGTGATTGCCGACGGTCCCGCCACGGAAGAGGGGGAACTGGCGTTGGGGGCCAACGTCACGGTCGCCTTCATGCCGTGGGGGGGCTACAACTTTGAGGATTCCATTTTGGTCAGTGAACGTTTGCTCAAAGACGATGTTTATACCTCCATTCATATTGAGGAGTTTGAGTGTGCCGCCCGCGATACCAAACTGGGCCGGGAAGAAATCACCCGGGATATCCCGAACCTGGGGGAGGAAACCCTCCGCAATCTGGATGAGGGGGGAATCGTCCGGATCGGCGCGGAGGTCAAACCGGACGATATTTTAGTGGGAAAAATTACCCCCAAGGGAGAGACCCAGCTTTCGCCTGAAGAGCGCCTGTTGCGCGCGATCTTCGGTGAAAAGGCAGGCGACGTGAAGGATACCTCCCTGCGTGTGCCTCCGGGGGCGGCCGGCATTGTGATCCATACGCAGATTTTTTCGCGGGAGGCGGATGAAACGGAAGAGGGAGAAGCGGCGAAGGATCCCCAGACAGCCAAAATGGATCAGGATCTGGCCGCCGAGCGGGAGGGGATTCGTAATTCGGCCCGAAAGAAACTCAAGGATCTCCTCGTGGGCAAAATATCCACATCCAAGGTGACCGACGACCAAGAGGAAAAGATACTGCTGGCGAAGGGGAAGAATATCACCGGAGAGGTGATCGAAAAGATGTCTTTTGAAAAACTCTCTGAAATTTCGGTGGGTGACGAATCGGTTGAGGAAAAAGTCCAGGAGATCATCGAGGCCTCCGACGAACAAACCGATTTGATTCAGATGATGTATGACCAGAAAATGAACCGCCTGAGGAGCGGCGACGAACTGCCGCCGGGGGTCATTAAAATGGTCAAGGTCTATATCGCGATCAAACGGAAGCTCTCCGTGGGCGACAAAATGGCCGGCCGGCACGGAAACAAGGGGGTGATCTCCCGGATATTGCCGGAAGAGGACATGCCTTACATGGCCGACGGGACGCCGGTGCAGATTGTGTTAAACCCGCTGGGCGTTCCCTCCCGAATGAATGTCGGACAAATTTTGGAGGTCCATTTGGGCTGGGCGGCCAAAGGGATGGGAGAAAGGATCGACGCCCTCTGCCAGAACGGGTTGGAGAAGGATTCTCTGACCCAGGCCTTGAAAAAGGTGTATGGCGATTCGGCGGAGGTGGATGATTTCCTGAAGAAAGCCAATCAGACTCAACTCAAGGAGTTCGGCCGAAAACTGGTTTTGGGGGTGCCGATGTGTTCCCCGGTCTTTGACGGTGCGGAGGAATCGGAAATCAAGGAATGCCTGACCGAAGCCGGTTTTGAAACCAGCGGTCAGGTCACTCTCTTTGACGGCCGCACCGGGGAGGCCTTTGACAGCCCGGTCACGGTGGGGGTGATGTATATCATGAAACTCCATCACCTGGTCGATGACAAGATCCATGCCCGTTCAATCGGGCCCTATTCCCTGGTCACCCAGCAGCCGCTGGGAGGGAAGGCCCAGTTTGGCGGCCAACGGTTGGGTGAAATGGAGGTCTGGGCCTTGGAGGCCTACGGCGCGGCCTATTGTCTCCAGGAATTTTTGACCGTGAAATCGGATGATGTGGTCGGGCGTACCCGGATGTATGAGGCCATCGTCAAGGGAGACAAAATTTTGGAACCGGGACTGCCGGAATCTTTTAACGTGTTGGTCAAGGAATTGATGGGATTGGGTCTCGACGTGCAGTTGTTGGAGGCGGGAGGGGAAAAACAACTCCATTAACAAAGTAACTCGTACGAACAGGAGAAAACATGGTTGATATTTATACTTTCTTTGAAAAACCGAAAAATCCGGAGAGCTTTGACGGCATTCAGATCAAGATGGCCTCGCCGGAGACGATCAAGGGCTGGTCGCATGGGGAGGTCAAGAAGCCGGAAACGATTAATTACCGCACTTTCAAACCGGAACGGGACGGATTGTTTTGCGCCAAAATTTTCGGGCCCATCAAGGATTATGAATGCAACTGCGGCAAATACAAACGGATGAAGCACCGGGGCATTGTTTGTGAAAAGTGCGGGGTGGAGGTGATTCAATCGAAAGTCCGCCGCGAACGGATGGGGCACGTCACGCTGGCCACGCCGGTGGCCCACATCTGGTTTTTGCGCTCCCTCCCTTCGCGCATCGGCCTGATGCTGGACATTACCCTGAAAGATTTGGAACGGATTCTCTATTGTGAGGCGTATATCGTGGTCGACCCGGGCGATACGGGTCTTGCCGAGGGGGAAACTTTAACCGAGGAAAAATATCAAAAGTCGCTGGTCGAATTCGGCCCGAAATTTCAGGTGGGGATAGGGGGAGAGGTGATCCGCGCCTTGCTCAAGAAAATCGATTTGGATGCCCTTTCCAAACAACTGCGCAAGGATATCAAGAAGACCAAGTCGGTCGCGACCCACAAGAAGCTGGCCAAACGTTTTAAATTGGTGGAGCAGTTTCGCAATTCGGGGAACCGCCCGGAATGGATGATGCTCGAGATCGTCCCCGTGTTGCCGCCCGACCTGCGGCCGTTGGTTCCCCTCGATGGGGGTCGTTTTGCCACCTCCGATCTCAATGATCTCTACCGGCGGGTCATCAACCGAAACAACCGTTTGAAAAGGCTGATGGAGCTCTCCGCCCCAGATATTATTATTCGCAATGAGAAAAGGATGCTCCAGGAGGCCGTCGACGCCTTGTTTGACAACGGCCGAAGGTCAAAACCCTTTGTCGGTTCCAACCGCCGCCCCTTGCGCTCTCTCTCCGACATGTTGAAGGGAAAACAGGGACGTTTCCGGCAAAATCTTTTGGGCAAGCGGGTTGATTATTCCGGCCGCTCCGTGATTGTGGTGGGGCCGGAACTCAAGCTCCATCAATGCGGCCTGCCCAAGGAGATGGCTATCGAGATGTTCAAGCCTTTCATTTATAACCGTCTGGAGGAAAAAGGGTTGGCCACCACGATCAAGAGCGCCAAACGCCTGGTGGAGACCGAGGTCCCTGAAGTTTGGGATTGTCTGGCGGAGGTCATCAAGGAACACCCGGTCCTGCTCAACCGGGCCCCCACGCTGCACCGGCTCGGCGTTCAGGCCTTTGAGCCGGTTCTCACGGAGGGGCGCGCCATCCAGTTGCATCCCCTGGTTTGCACCGCCTTTAACGCCGACTTTGACGGCGACCAGATGGCCGTTCACGTCCCCCTGTCGATCGAGGCCCAGACGGAGGCCCGGACCTTGATGATGTCGACCAACAACATTTTGTCGCCGGCCAGCGGGAAACCGATCATTGTCCCGACCCAGGATATGGTCTTGGGACTCTACTATATGACGCGAGAAAACACGGGCGCCAGGGGAGAGGGAAAAATCTATGCCTCTTTGGAAGAGGTTCAGGTGGCCCATGACGCCGGCTGTCTCGACCTGCAGGCCAAAATTACCTGCCGCCTCGACGGAAAACGGGTGGAGACGACCGCCGGGCGAATCCTCCTTTATGAAATTGTTCCAAAAAAAATCCCCTTTGAGATGGTTAACCGGGTGATGGATAAAAAAGCGATCGGGGAGCTGATCGATCAATGTTACCGCCTGTGCCGGGACAAGGAGACGGTCCTTCTGGCCGACCGTTTGCGGACCCTCGGTTTTTACCACTCCACCAAGGCCGGCATCTCCATCGGCATCGATGATATGGTGATCCCGGAAGCCAAAGCGGAATTGATCGAGCAGGCGTATCAAGAGGTTCGTGAGGTCGAAGAGCAGTATGCCGAAGGTCTGATTACCGCCGGTGAAAAATACAACAAGGTGGTGGACATCTGGGCGCAGACGACGGAGGTGGTGGCCAAGAAGATGATGGAAGGGCTGGAAAAAGGGGGCGACCCGCACAGTTTTAACCCGATCTATATCATGGCCGACTCGGGGGCCCGCGGTTCCGCCCAGCAAATGCGCCAGCTGGCCGGGATGCGGGGGCTGATGGCCAAACCCTCCGGCGAAATTATTGAAACGCCCATTACGGCCAACTTTCGGGAAGGTCTCAATGTGCTGCAATACTTTGTCTCCACCCACGGGGCACGCAAAGGATTGGCCGATACGGCTTTGAAAACCGCCAACTCCGGTTACCTCACCCGCCGTCTGGTCGATGTGGCCCAGGATACGGTTATTACCGTGGAAGACTGCGGCACCCTGGATGGGATCGAGATGGAGGCCTTGGTCGAAGGGGGAGAGGTGATCGAAGGTCTGGGCGACCGAATTTTGGGACGTGTGGTTTTGGAAGATGTGCAGGATCCTTATAGCGGGGAGGTTTTGATTGTGGGAGGTTGCGAGGTGACCGAAGAGGGGGTGCAAAAACTGGATGAGGCCGGGGTCGAGCGGATCAAGATCCGCTCGGTGCTGACTTGCAAGGCCGAGCGGGGTGTCTGTGTCCTTTGCTACGGACGGGACCTGGCCCGCGGCGAACTGGTTTCCATCGGCGAGGCCATCGGTGTGATTGCCGCGCAAGCCATCGGCGAGCCGGGGACGCAGTTGACCATGCGGACCTTCCATATCGGAGGGACCGCCTCCCGCCGCGTGGAGCAATCCACTTTGGAATGCCGTCATGCCGGGACAGTGAGATTTCATAATGAGAAAATGGTTCTCAATAAATCCGGGCGGCATACGGTGATGAACCGAAATGCCGAAATTGCCATTGCCGATGACGAGGGACGCGAACGGGAGCGCCATCGTCTGCTTTACGGGGCCATCTTAAAAATTAAAGAAGGCGACAAGGTGCAGCCGGGGGCGCTTCTGGCCGAATGGGATCCCTATGCCACGCCGATTTTAACGGAGGTCGCCGGCACGGTTCATTACGAAGATCTCGCCGAGGGGGATTCGATGCGGGAACAGGTCGATGAGGTCACGGGGCTGGTCACCAAAATGGTGGCCGCCTCCAAACGGGCCAGCACCAAACCGAGAATCCTGGTCAAAAACGGAAACGGCAGCAAAGACACCCACTACCTCCTGCCGGTGGGCGCTCTGATCGTTGTCCCCAACGGCCAGGAGGTGCAGGCCGGGGATGTGGTCGCCAAAATGCCGCGCGAGACGACGAAGACCAAGGATATTACCGGCGGTCTTCCCCGCGTCGCCGAACTTTTTGAGGCCAGAAAACCGAAGGAATATGCCATCATCAGTGAAATCGACGGGACGGTCTCTTTCGGCAAGGATACCAAGGGAAAACGAAAGGTCATGGTCACCCCGGAAGTCGGCGAGCCGAAAGAATATCTCATCCCGCGCGGCAAACACATCTCGGTCCATGAAGGGGATTTTGTCCGGGCCGGAGAGGCCTTGATGGACGGCTCCAGCAACCCGCATGATATCCTGAGCGTTCTGGGAGAGAAGGCCTTGGCCAAATATCTGGTGGATGAAACCCAGGAGGTTTATCGCCTGCAAGGGGTCAAGATTAACGACAAACATATTGAAACGATCGTGCGCCAGATGTTGCGCCGTATCCGGATCGTCGATCCGGGGGATAGCGAGTGGTTGGCCGATGATCAGGTCGAAAAAAACTTGTTTGAGAGCAAGAACGAAGAGCTTCGTTCGAAGGGCAAGAATCCGGCTGTGGCCCAGCCGATGTTGTTGGGCATTACCAAGGCCTCCCTCTCGACCGACAGTTTTGTCTCGGCCGCCTCGTTCCAGGAGACCACCAAGGTCTTGACGGAAGCCGCCGTTTCCGGGCGAATCGATACTTTAAAGGGCCTCAAGGAGAACGTCATTATGGGGCGTCCAATCCCCGCGGGAACCGGTTTGAAAGAATATCGGGCGTTGCAACTCGAGGTGGAAGAAGTAGTCAACCCCGAGGGGTATGTGGCGGAGGGGGAAATTGATTTTTCCCAGAGCATTATTGCAGGGTAGTTTGAAGGTTTTACTTTAAGGAATTTGAAGTAAGGGAGGTGGTGAATACAAATTAGGTTTAAAGCCCTTTTATAGGGCTTGACGCGGTTTTTCCTATTTGTTAGTTTCCCACCACTTTTGCAGGGGCTGGCGGATTGGCCGCTAAGCCTTCGTAATTAAAATGTTTTTTTGGACCGCGGTCCACAGACCGCGGACCACGGACTGGTTTTTCAATTTGTTGGAGGAAATCAGTCCGTAGTCCGTAGTCCGTAGTCCGTAGTCCGTGGTTCTATGCCGACGATTAATCAATTGGTTCGCCTGGGGCGAAAAAAGATTGTGGTGAAAACCAAATCTCCCGCCCTGCAGCGCTGTCCGCAAAAACGGGGCGTCTGCATCCGCGTGTATACCGCCACGCCGAAGAAACCGAATTCCGCATTGCGCAAAGTGGCCCGGGTGCGCTTGAGCAACTCCTACGAAGTCACCGCCTACATTCCCGGCGAGGGGCACAATTTGCAGGAGCACTCGGTGGTTCTGATTCGGGGCGGGCGTGTCAAGGATTTGCCCGGTGTTCGTTATCATATTTTGCGCGGGGTGATGGATACGTTGGGGGTGGAGAAGAGGCGGCGGGGGCGTTCGAAATACGGCGCCAAAAAACCCAAATAGTTTATGCCGAGAAAAAAACGAAAATCTTTTTCGCGGAAGGTGGATGCCGATCTCAAGTATGGCGATACGATGGTCAGCAGGCTCATTGGACGTTTGATGTGGTGTGGCAAAGGGGGGGTGGCTGAGAAGATTGTGTATCAGGCCTTCGACAAGGTGAAAGAAAAAAAGGGGGAAGAGCCTTTGGCTGTTTTTAAAAAGGCGCTGGAAAATATCAAGCCGCAGATGGAGGTCCGTTCTCGCCGGGTGGGGGGGGCCAACTACCAGGTTCCGATGGAGGTGCGAACGGACCGGAGGCTCTCTCTCGGCTTGCGCTGGCTGATCGAGGCCTCCCGTTCCCGAGGTGAAAAGACCATGGCGGGACGGCTGGCCATGGAGATTTTGGAGGCCTTCGAAAACAAGGGGGGTGCGGTTCGCAAAAAAGAAGAGACACATAGGATGGCCGAGGCGAATAGAGCCTTTGCGCACTATCGTTGGTAAATTTTTTCGCTCTTTGAAAATATGACTAAAGACGTTCAAAATCTGGCTAACACAAGGAATATCGGGATCATTGCCCATATCGATGCGGGTAAGACCACCTGCACCGAGCGGATCCTGTTTTACACCGGGATTACTTACAAGTTGGGCGAGGTGCACGAAGGGACCGCCGTGATGGACTGGATGGAGCAGGAGCAGGAGCGGGGGATTACCATCACCTCGGCGGCGACCACCTGTTTTTGGAAAGACAAACGGATCAACATCATCGATACGCCGGGCCACGTCGATTTTACGATCGAAGTGGAACGCTCCCTGCGGGTCCTGGACGGGGCGGTCGGTATTTTTGATTCGGTGGCCGGCGTGGAACCCCAGTCGGAGACCGTCTGGCGCCAAGCCAACCGTTATAAAGTGCCCAAGATCGCCTTTATCAACAAAATGGACCGCGTGGGGACCGATTTCTTCCGGTGCGTGCAGATGATGAAGGATCGATTGAAGGCCAATGCGATCTGTTTTCAGCTTCCCATCGGCAAGGAAGATGGATTTGAAGGAGTGATTGATCTCTTTTCCCTCAAGGCCATCCGTTTTGACGAGGTAACCCATGGGACAACGATCATTGAGGGAGAGATTCCAGCGGAGATGAAGGAGGAGGCCGAAGACTATCGGAAACAAATGATTGAAGCGGTGGTCGAAGGGGACGATGCCCTCCTCCATAAATATCTGGAGGACCACGAGATCTCCGAGGCTGAATTCAAGGCGGCGGCCCGCAAAGCCACGCTGGCCATGCGGATTACCCCGGTCTTCTGCGGGGCGGCCTTCAAAAACAAGGGGGTACAGTCCTTGCTCGATGCCGTGGTTGATTACCTCCCCTCCCCGGTCGACCTCCCCCCGGTCGAAGGAGTCTTGCCCGACGATCATGAAAAAAAATTGACGCGCGAGCCAAAAGCCGACGGCCCTTTTTCCGCGTTGGCTTTCAAGATTATGACCGACCCCTATGTGGGACAGTTGACTTTTTTCCGCGTCTATTCGGGAACGCTGAACGCCGGTTCCTATGTTTTAAACGCCACCAAGGGGAGAAAAGAGCGTATCGGCCGCCTGCTTCGAATGCATGCCAATAAACGGGAAGAAATCAAGACCGCGGCCGCCGGGGATATTGCCGCCGCCGTGGGGTTGAAGTCAACCACCACGGGCGATACCCTTTCGGATGAAAAAAATCCTATTCTTCTCGAAAGGATGGATTTTCCCGATCCGGTCATCTCGGTGGCCGTTGAGCCGAAGTCGAAGGCCGACGAGGAGAAATTGGGAGAATCACTCCAAAAACTGGCGGTGGAGGACCCCTCGTTTCAAGTTCGGGTCGATCATGAGACGGGTCAAACCGTTTTATCGGGGATGGGAGAGCTCCACCTCGAAATTATCGTCGATCGTTTGTTGCGCGAATTCAAAGTAGCCGCCAATGTGGGAAAGCCCCAGGTGGCCTATAAAGAAACCATCACGAGAAAGGCCGAGGTCGAAGGCAAATACATTCGGCAAACGGGCGGTCGCGGCCAGTATGGTCACGTTTGGATCCGCCTGGAACCGCTGGAGCGCGGCAAGGGATTTGAGTTTGCAAACAAGATTGTGGGAGGATCCATCCCCAAAGAATATGTCCCGGCGGTGCAAAAGGGAATTGTCGAGGCGATGGAACGGGGGGTGCTGGCCGGCTTTCCGGTCATCGACATGAAGGCCGTTGTGTTTGACGGTTCCTATCATGAGGTCGACTCGTCGGAGATGGCCTTTAAGATTGCCGCCTCCATGGCCCTCAAAGACGGGGTCAAAAAGGCGGGGGTCACCCTGTTGGAGCCGATCATGTCGGTGGAGGTGGTTTCCCCCGACGATTTTTTGGGGGCGGTGACCGGTGATTTGAACGCCAGGCGGGGGCGCATTTCCCGTTCGGAAGTTCGTGCCGGTTCCCAAGTTATCGGGGCAATGGTGCCGTTGGCGAGTATGTTCGGTTATGCGACCGATTTAAGAAGCATGACGCAGGGACGGGCAACTTATACGATGCAATTTTCGCATTACGATCCCGCTCCGCGGAGTGTGGCGGAAGAAGTCATTAAGAAGGCGCAGGGAGGATAAGAGCACGTAACAAAAGGAGGAAGTTATGGCCAAGGAAAAATTTGAGCGGAAGAAGCCGCACGCGAACGTGGGGACGATCGGTCACGTGGACCACGGGAAGACGACGTTAACGGCGGCGATCACGAAGCATTTGGCGACGAAGAAGCTGGCGACGTTTATTCCGTTCGATCAGATCGACAAGGCGCCGGAGGAGAAGGAGCGTGGGATCACGATCGCGACGTCGCACGTGGAGTATGAGAGCGAGAAGCGGCACTACGCGCACGTGGATTGTCCTGGGCACGCGGATTACGTGAAGAACATGAT
>JACQMB010000031.1 GCA_016203765.1 Deltaproteobacteria bacterium | reverse complement strand
GCATAGAAGGAATCTAAAAAAAGTATATTCGCTCGATAGATTGTCTTTGCTGGCTTCCGCGCGCGTCTCTCGCAGGACACAGGTCCGTGCTGGGGAGTTCCCCAGCACGGCCTTTCCGCTCGTCCCGCCCATTGATTGGATCCCCCAACCGGATGGGCGGGACTCCGCGAAGTCCTGCTCGAGCCGCTCGCTAACGCCAGCAAAGACAAACCCCTCTCGCTCATACTCTTTGCCACTTGTAAGCGAGAGGGGGTTGCCGTTGAAAGATCGGGAACGGGAGGGGCGAGAAGTACCCGCGCGCAGGGGTGTTGCGGGATTTAGCGGGAGATTTCGGTAATATATCATAAATCCTCCTGGCATATCATGAGGTGGAGTTGCCCCCTAGCGGGATCCCGCAACACCCGAGCGCGGGGGAATCTTCGAGCCCCCCTGTTCCAGAGCTTGCCAACGACAAACTATCGAGCGAGTCTTTATAAACCGACCTTGGGACAGAAGGCGTTGACCGGACAGACCTCGCACTTGGGTTTGCGGGCCGGACAGATCGCGCGGCCGTGTTGGATGAAGATCAGGCCGAAGTCGTTCCAATCTTTGCGGGGAAAAATTTTCATCATTTCGAATTCGATTTTGACCGGGTCTTTTTGTTTGGTCAGCCCCATCCGGTTGGTCAGCCGGGTGACGTGGGTGTCGACCACAATCCCCGGGATATCAAAGGCCACGCCCAGAATCACGTTCGCCGTCTTGCGCCCGATGCCGGGGAGTTTGACCAGTGCTTCCAGCGTCTTGGGAACCTTGCCGCCGTGTTCCGAAATTAATTTTTGACTTAGCCCCTTGATCGCCTTCGCCTTGTTTTTGTAAAACCCGGTGGACCGGACCATTGTTTCGATGGCCGATTGCGGAGCCTTGGCAAAGTGTTTCGGCGTTGGATATTTTTTGAACAGGGACGGGGTGACCATGTTCACCCGCTTATCGGTGCATTGGGCCGACAAAATAGTGGAGACCGCCAGTTGAAAAGGATTTTTGTGATGCAGGGCGCATTCGGCCTTGCCGTAGGTCTTGCGCAAAATCCCGATTATTTTTGCCGCCCGTCCGGCTAACGCTTCAGCCATTTTTGCACCTCCGCCATGCTCCGTGTATTCAGCACCTCCTTGGCCGTCAGCCAGCCTTTGCGGGCGATGCCGACGCCGTAGCGAAAATGCGAAATCCCCTCCACGCTGTGGGCGTCGGGATTGATGACCATCATCACCCCCTTTTGGCGGGCATACGGGATATTGCGCCAGTCGATGTCAAGCCGCATCGGGTTGGAATTGATTTCGATCGCCGTGCCGTAGTCGGCGCAGGCATCGATCACCTCTTTCACATTGAGCGGATAGCCCTCCCTCTGCAAGAGCAAGCGTCCCGTCATGTGCCCCAGGATACGCACATATTTGTTTTGGACCGCCTTAATTACCCTCGCGGTCATCTCCTTTTCGGTCATATTGAATTTGGAATGGACGCTCGCCACCACGTAATCAAATCCGGCCAAAACTTTTTCGCCCATATCCATCGTTCCATCCGACAGGACATCGGCTTCCATCCCCTTGAAAATATAAATCCCTTTCAGCTTTTTGTTGAGGTCGTCGATCTCCTTGAATTGTTTTTTGATCCGTTCCGGCGTCAGCCCCCCGGCGTATTTGGCCGCCGCCGAATGATCGGCAATCCCGAAAAACTCAAACCCCAACGCCTTGGCGCCCAAAGCCATCTGTTCGATGGAGGCGGTTCCATCCGACCAAGTCGAATGGCAGTGCACCACGCCGCGGATATCTTTTTCCTCGACCAATTTTGGCAATTTTCCTTTTGCCGCTGTTTCAATCTCACCCATGTTCTCACGCAATTCCGGCTCGATATAATTCAACCCCAAACGGCCGAAAATTTCGGCCTCGTCTTTGCAGGAAATCAGATTTTTCCCCTTGAACAGCCCGTATTCATTCATCTTCATCCCTTTTTTGAGGGCCAGCGAGCGCATGGCGACATTATGTTCCTTGGACCCGGTGAAATGATGAAGGGCGTAGGGGAATTCTTTGTCCGAGACACAGCGGAGATCGGCTTGCGGTCCCGCTTTTAAAACGACTGCCGACTTGGTCTCGCCGTGCTGAAGAATTTTTTCGACCTCCGGAAGTTTTACGAAAAAATCCATCACTTTTTTCGGGGCATCGGTCGCCGCGACGATGTCGATGTCTTTGACCGTTTCCTTGCGGCGCCTAAGGCTTCCGGCCAGGGCGGTCCGTTGGACGTTCTTGTGTTTCGCGATTTTTTGAAAAACGGCTTCGGCCGGCCGCTCGGCCTCCGCGTACAAAAATTGCCCCGCATGTTTCTTGAGTTGCGCGATCCCCTCAAGAATTTTTTCCTGGGTTTTTTGGCCGAAGCCTTCCAGAGTAGCCACGTTGCCGTGCTGGCAGGCCAGCTCCAGATCGCCGATGCTGGTCAGGTCGAGTTTCTCCCATACCGCCTTGACCTTTTTGGGGCCCAGGCCGGGGATGTCGAGCATCTCCAGGATCCCCTCCGGAACCGATTTCAGGATTTTGACATACTCTTTGACCTTGCCGGTTTTGTGGAGTTCCTCGATATGGGCAGCCAGGTTTTTGCCGATGCCGGGGAGTTCGATGAGCTGTTTCTTTTTGATAAGGTCGCCGATCTCCTGGGTCAGGCCGCCGATCGTCCGGGCGGCGTTGTAGTAGGCGCGAATCTTGAACGGATTCTCCCCCCTGATCTCCAAAACCTCCCCGATCCTCTCCAAAAACGCCGCGATGGCGTGCTTATCCATAAAATACGGCAACCCTGATACACCAAACTCAAAGTCGGCAAAAGGACAAATTATACTTTATTTCATTATACTTGCTTACATAACGTAAATTTGTATAATCTCACTTGTGAAAGGGCAATTGCGCAATCCGTTTGTGTATGGCCAATCAGTCACCGATGACCATTTCTGTAATAGAATCAATGAATTGGAAGATATTCGCCGCCACACCGCCTCGGGTCAAAACCTCTTTATCTATTCCCAGCGGCGTCTGGGCAAGACCTCGCTGGTTCGGCAGGCCTTGGCTCAACTGGCCAAGGATAGGAAGTTCGTTTCTTGTTTTCTCGATATGGAGCGGGTCACTTCCCAGGCGCAGTTTGTGGAGATCTATGCCCAAACCCTGGGAAATCTGATCTTAAAATTGGATCGTGTTGAGAAAATCCGCGATTTCTTCCGTTCGCTCATTCCCAAGATCGATTTTTCACCCACGGGGGAGGTCTCCGTGAGTGTGGAATTCGCAAAAACATCTTCCGGCATCGAGCGCTGTTTGTCGGAAGTCATGGACCTTCCCCAAAAGATTGCCGAAAAATACAGGAAAAGGGTTGTCGTTGTCTTTGACGAGTTTCAGGAGGTGACAAATCTAAATGGCCCCTCCTTTGAGAAAACCCTCCGTTCCTTTATTCAGCATCACAAGGATGTCTGTTATATTTTCATGGGGAGTAAAACCCATCTCATCATCGACATGTTTAACGACCCGAAGAGGGCTTTTTATCGCTCGGCAACCGTTTATCCCCTGGGTAATATCCCCGACAAAGAGCTGGAGGGTTACGTGGAAGGCCGCTTCGCCCAAAGCGGCAAGAAAATAACCAAATCGATGGCCCAAAAAATAGTGCGGCAGGCCCGGGGACTTCCCCATTATGTTCAAATGCTCGCCTGGCATGTTTGGGAGCGGTCCGAAAAAGAGGTCCGTGAAGAAGAGGTAAACGAGGCTATCCATCAATTGCTCCGCGCCCAGAACGAACTCTACCGGACCTGGTTGGATGGATCAACTTTAAGTCAACGGGCTGTGTTGCGCGCCCTGGCCGATGAAGTGGAAATTTTTTCCCAGGAGGTGATGACCCGCCATAATCTGGGCGCGGCCTCTACCGTCCAAAGTGCCCTGAAGGCCTTGGTGTGGAAGGG
>JACQMB010000018.1 GCA_016203765.1 Deltaproteobacteria bacterium | reverse complement strand
CCGCAAAAGCCGGGAGGACTGATCGCAACCCTCTTGTCGGGAAGTTTGGGGCTGGCCGCCCTGGGGACTTTTTATTCGGGATTGACCGGCGCCTTGAAGGCCCGGCAGGTTTTACTCCCTCTGTTGCTCTTTCCGATGTTGATCCCATTGCTGTTGGCCAGCATCCTGGCGACCCAACATGCCCTGATGGGAGACCTGATGGGAAATATTTTTGTCTGGTTGAAAGTGATCGGCATTTTTGATTTGGTCTTTTTGGCCGCCTGCTGGATGGTTTGGCCGGCGGTCATCGAGGGTTAAAATGAAATTCCTTTGGATCATTATTGTCGCTGGTTTTTTCGCCTTCGCCCAATATTGGGGGTTGTTTCACACGCCGCCCGACGCCTTGATGGGGGAGGTCCAAAAACTAATGTATGTCCACGTCCCGGCGGCGTGGAATTCTTTTATCTCCTTTTTTGTCGTTTTTGCGGCGAGCATTCTTTTTCTGATTCGGAAAAAAATGTTTTGGGATCATCTGGCCGCCGCGGCCGCGGAGGTCGGCTGTGTGTTGACCGCGCTGACCTTGTGCCTCGGCTCCATCTGGGGGCGGCCCACCTGGGGGGTCTGGTGGACCTGGGATCCCCGCCTCACCACCACCGCCATCCTGTTTTTTTTGTATGTCGGCTATCTCGCCTTGCGCGGTTTTGTGGATGACAACGACCGGCGCGCCCGCTTGAGCGCCCCGCTCGGTATCCTGATTTTTTTAAACGTCCCGATCGTCTACATGAGCGTGAAGTGGTGGCGCACTCTGCACCAGGTTCAATCCTCGCCCGAAACCGTGGCCCCCGAAATGGCCTTGAGCCTGCGCCTGAATGCCATTGCTTTTCTTTTGATTGCTTTGAGTTTTATTTATTACCGTTTTCAACTTCAACAGAGGAGAGAAAAATGGGAGCTGGAGAAAATTTCCTAGCGGCCGGTTATATTTTAACGTGGGCTATCCTGCTGGGTTACGGGGCCTCTTTATATTTTCGGATGAAAAAATATGAATAGGATCGGCCTGATCGTCTCCATTGCCGTTGTGTTGGGAGCCCTTGGTTTTTTGATCTTCGGCCAATTGGAAAAAAATCTCGTTTACTTTTTGACCCCCTCGGAACTCCTGGCCAAAGGGGAAGCGGCGGTGGATCAGCCGTTGCGTCTGGGGGGGGAGGTCAAGAAAGATTCGGTCGTTTGGGATGCCGGCCGGAGGGCGGTTCACTTTCTTCTGACCGACGGTCAAAAAGACGTTTTCGTCTCCAGCGAAACGACCCCCCCGCAGATGTTTCAGGAGGAGATGGGCGTGGTGGTGGAGGGAAAGCTTCTTGACGACGGCCATTTCGAAGCCGACCGGTTGATGGTCAAACACTCCAACGAATATCATCCGCCCAAGGAGGGGGAAAAACCCTCTTTCTTATATCAAGACTTGATCAAGAAGCGAGCGACGGATTAAAATTACCATATGGAGAGAATGTTAAAAGTACTGAATGCGCTGGAGGAAGAAGGTGTTATTAGGAGCCCCACTTTGGGGGGAGCCATGGCCCTTCTCTTCCACTGCGCCGAACCCATCCTAACCTATGACGTGGATGTTTTTGCCTATTTGCCAAATACGATGGGATTGATCGATTTAACACCAGTTTATCAAGCCCTTCAAAAAAGGGGATATGCGCCAAAAGACGAACACATGATGATCGAAGGAATACCCGTTCAGTTTCTTCCAGCCGATTCCACGCCTCTAGTGGAAGAAGGAGTAAAGGAGGCAGTGGTAAAACATTTTCAAGGAATTCCGGTCAAAGTGATGGGCATGGAACACCTCCTGGCCATCATGTTGGAAACCAATCGTCCAAAAGATAGGGCAAAAATCGGAATATTATTGGAAGGCAGAGCGGAATATAACAAAAAGAAGTTTATGAAAATTTTAACCAGACATAAGTTGAACAAAAGGTGGGAGGCGATTATTGAATCAGAAAAATAAAAAACGAGTTGAAAAAATCTTTCAGGCCAAGCGAAAACGCCGCCAGGAGCTGGCTCGCCTCCCTGTAGAGGAGAAATTCAAAATTTTACTCCAGATACAAAAAATCGCCTGCTCCATCCTAAAAGAACGCGGCATCAAAAGGGAACCGTGGGGAGAATCCGTTTTGGGCAAATAAAACTGCTCTGCCGATAAAATAAACCCCGCCTGTCGCATTCGCCTTGCGGCTACCAGCGCCAGGCGGGGCAACGCGCCCTTCGGTTCGCCACACTGACAGAACTAGGGGAATCAATCTAGACTCCCTCCAAGCAAGCCTGAAAAGAAGTCCCCTCCTAGGAGCGCTTTGGGAAACATTTATCTTCTCGGAATTGCGCAAAAATCAGGTCTTTCGAAAGGGAAAGTGGGAACTTTGGTTTTGGCGGGATCAATACGGATTGGAAGCGGACTTTTTAATCCACAAGGGGGGGCGTTTTGCCCTTTTGGAGGCAAAGTTTACCGAGTCCCCCTCCGCCAAGGAAGCCGCCCCCCTGGAAAAAGTCGGCTCGATTCTGGGCGAAAAGAACGTGGATGAACTTGGAATTATGGCAAGACCCAAAGATTCCTTTCCATTAACCAAAAAGGTAAAGGTCATTTCCGTGCGTGATTTATGGCTAACCCCTCCGGATTAAATCCATAAGCTCTTCGTTCGGTAAAATCACGGGCGAATAAACTTTCTTTTCTCGTGGGCCGCCGGGTCAATTTTCGGCTTAGAAGGTTTCATAATAAGGAAACTTGGGGCTACACCGCAAAATTGGCCGATCCATATGGAAGGCGCACTATCCAACCCATCAAAACGCCCAACGACATAAAGGTTGCCCCGGGTATCCCGGTCTAAAGCGAACCCTTCTCCAGCGAACCCTTCTCCTTCAACGCTGTTTATTTTTTCCTCCCAAACAAGTGCCCCTGATTCGGAATTAACTTTGGCAACCCAAATGGCACTTCGTCCGGCAATAGGCGTTCCATCATCACGGGCAATAGGCGTTCCATCAGCACGGGTCATAGAGTAGGCGCCTGTTAGGTACAAAAAGGGGCCGCTTTTGAACATGTCTGAAACATGACCAGCTCCAATCCCTTCACCTATAAAAATGTCACCTAGAAGGGCCCCATCTTCAGGGCTAAAACGCCCCACATAGGGCACATCAAAAAAGTGGTCCCCTCTTCTGGTACCTTTGGAACCGCCCAGCCACAATGAACCGTCATTGTAAAGAATGGCGTGAGACCGCCCGTGAAGAATGGACCAGTCACGGTATATGGTCAACACCCGCGTTGTAAAATCCCAGGCAGGCACAATGGTTCCACCAAGCGAAACCGAAAATTTATTAAGGCCATATTCTCCGCCTGTAAGATACAAATCGCCCCCGGAGAGTACGGAATCTACCGGGGCAACAAACTCCCCCTCCCCATCCGCGATCCCAGGTTCTAGCAAGATTAAAGAAGAATCCCAGGATGCCAGCAAGTTTCCGTCATCCTCATCAAACCTTCCGATCCAGTCTCCATAAAAGTAATGCGAGCCACCGCTGTCGTACCATAAATGGTGCTCGATTCCTGCTATAACGAGCACATTGTGATCCGTTTCAACAATGATGTTGCGCCCCTGTGGATAGGCGTCGCGCCACGTAAGGCCGCGAAAGACGACGGGCGAAGACCACACCGGAAGACCGGTTTGCATATCAAGTTTGTTTAAATATAATTCATGATCCGCTGTGCCGGCTATATAAAGAACGCCGCGGCTTTCATCCAATGCCAAACCTCCGCCGCGCGATTCTATCTCAATGATATCTATCCTTGGAGCATTTCCCTCCCCCCTAAAAGTCCAAAGCCGGTTTCCACCCGGCCCAAATTTGGCAACCCAAATTCGGTTCCACCAATCAGTGCTCCCTTCAACAAAAGCACCTAAAACATAAACATTGTTTTCACGATCGACTTCCACATCCGTGGCATAACCATATCCGCTGTCTATCGTTTTTCTCCATCCAGTGCATCGGGCGCGACAACCGTTGTCGCAATCGTCTCCATTACTTAAGTTGCCATCGTCGCATTCCTCACCAGGTTCGTGGATCCCATTCCCACATTCTGGAGGACCGCACACCACCAGCGAGCACTCCGATGTGCAATTCGAATTACATCCATCACCACTCGCCTGATTTCTATCATCACATTGCTCTCCCTCTTCCAACCACCCATTGCCGCACGTAGTAGCAACAAGCGACCCCGTAACCCTTATATCCACATCTGACTTCAGCTTCTTTGATTTCGATTTGTTTGACGATTGATCCGGAAGGCGGCCGCCACTGGCAAGGGTCGATGCAGGCAAAAAAACTAAACCAAAAACCAGAAACAAACCCAAATACCCATAAAACCGCAACATTAAAGGCATATGCGCTCCATTCTACCCCCCCCCAAGGATTGCAAGAAAAATATTCCACTACTAAAATGTGCATAAGTGAATGGCCCCCCGCAACAAGCCGCAGAGAATTCTCAAGTTAGGTGGACGGCCGGCACTGGCGTGGGCGGGTTTCAGCCGTCAATTTTTTTTGGAAAAAAGAGATAGAGATTAAGCCTTCTGGATTCTTCACCCCTTCGGGGTTCAGAATGACATCAGGCACGCCGAATCAAATCCATGAACTCCTCGCGGGTGCGGGAGTCGGAGCGAAAACAGCCCAGCATTTCAGACGTGACCGCCACCGAGTTTTGCTTTTCCACCCCGCGCATCAGCATGCACAAATGCTTGGCCTCGATCACCACCGCCACTCCCTTCGGCTTGAGATGTTCCTGAATGACCTTGGCGATCTCCACGGTGAGGCGCTCCTGCACCTGCAGGCGGCGGGCGAACATGTCGACCAGGCGGGCCACCTTGCTTAACCCAATAATTCTCCCGTCGGGGATGTAGGCCACGTGGGCCTTGCCGAAAAAGGGGAGCATATGATGTTCGCACAAACTGTAGATTTCAATGTCCTTCACCAAAATCATTTCATCATATTGCTGTTCGTAGATGGCGGAGTTGATGAGGGCCTTGGGGTCCTCCCGGTAGCCTCGGGTCAGATATTGATACATCTCCCTGACGCGCGCAGGTGTTTTGAGCAGGCCCTCGCGTTCCGGGTTTTCACCGATCTCCAACAGCAAGCCTTTGATCAAATTTTCCATAACTGGGTTGCTTCGCCCCGCGACGCGGGGCTCGCAATGACAACATTATCTCTCGTTGCAAACCACGTAGATTCCCTCGGTGATCTCTTGGTCGAGGGCCACCTCGGTTTCGCCCACCTTCATCACAAAGGAGGGGTGCTTTTGGGTGAGATGAAGCTCGGCCCCGGGCGAAACACCGAGGCCGGCCAGGCGTTCCAAAAGTTCATGATATTTTGGTGCCATGAAAACAATCCGATAATTTTCGCCGACCGACCCTTGGCTCAAAGGGGCAACCAGCGGTCTCACCTCATTGACAAAGAGCCGACAGCAATCCCCCGGCGGAATGGGCCTGCCGTGCGGACAGGTGGGGGGATGACCCAGGAAGGAACATATCCCCTCCACCGCCTCGGGGGTCAAGACCTTTTCGTGCTCCATCCGGCAGGCCTGGGCGTGGACCGCCTCTTCCGACAAATTAAAAACCACCGCAAAAAGACGCTCGGCCAGGCGGTGGCGGCGGATCAAAGAACGGGCCCGGTCTTTTCCTTTG
>JACQMB010000029.1 GCA_016203765.1 Deltaproteobacteria bacterium | reverse complement strand
TCCTCCCAGTGACATCAAATCGGTCACCGTCTTTACCAAAAAATCGGCCTCTCAGGCGCAAGGCCTGGCCGCCGCCGCTTATGCCATGGGACTGGCCAGTGCCAAAAAATTTCTGGAAGACTTCAAAATAGATCGGGCCGTCTTGATTGAATATCAGGGACGGTTTTATCAGATACCGGAGGATGAGAAAAGAAATTGGGACCGTGGACCGTGCCGCGCCCTGAGCTTGTCGAAAGGGACCGTGGACCGTGGACTTGGGGATTTAAGAAAGTCCTCTTCGTCTTGCTGTTGGTCCACTGTCCACTGTCCATGGTCACTGGTCCTCTTCACGCCCAATCCACCCAATTTTACATCGAAGACGACATTGGAACCGGGCACAAGGCTCGCATCTATCTGGTCGGCCAGCCGCAGGCCAAGGCAATGGTGCAGGAGGCCCTCTATGCCGCCATCGATCACGCCCGCGCGGCCACTGCCAAAATGGAAAGCGAACTGACCGCCATCAACCAACAAAAGGGACAAGGCAAACATATGGTCAGCCCGGAGCTGGCCAGCGCGGTGGCGGCCGGATTGGAATTGGGTTCAAAAACGAACGGGTTGGTCGATATCACCGGGGTTGGAAATTACAAAAGAATCCAAGCGAACCTGCGGAGCAATACCCTCAAAATCAAGGCCGATAACGTACAGCTTAATCTGGAACCGATTCTTAACGGGTTTTTGGCCGACCTGATTGCCAATGACCTGAGTGCGGCCGGATGGGGCAACTGTCTGGTTAAAATCGGCAATGTCTATGTCACCCGCGGCAACGATGCCAGCGCCCCGTGGCGCATCCCGGTGGTGGTCCCCTCTGAAAAGATCGCCAAGCGGGTTCTTTATTATCAGGCCAAACAGGAAAAGGCGGCGGGGGCGACCGGCCAGGTTGGCAAAGAGATCTCCGCCGGGGCCGGTCTCAATTCGGTCACCATCTTTTCCGCCAGCGGGGCCGACTCCGAAGGCCTGGCCGCCGCCGTTTTAAAAATGGGAATGGAAGAGGGTAAAAAATTTCTCGCCCGCAACAAAAACCTGAGCGCCATTTTCGTCGATTCCCAGGGCAACCTCACCAATGTCCCTTAGGGGCAGTATGTTCGTTCCACCGTTATTCAGGCTAAGAGCCTATCCTAAAACCTGCTGCGCGGCGTTATGAATACTCCGCAAAATCTTCGATTTTGCTACGCAGCCAAGCAAAGCTTGGCTTTGTCGGCTGCGTTGGGCCACCACAAAATCCTCGCGTGCTATTCTACTCCGCATCCGCCTCAGGCGGATGCTGCGCGGCACGCCAAAGCCTGGCCTTGCCGGCCCGCCTTGCCCTGTCAAGGCCCCGCTAACCGGGGCCGCGAAGTCCCGCCGGAGGCGGAACGGAGTCCAATGAGCCGCTCACGACAGTTTTAGGATAGGCTCCAAGCGAAAGGATGCATGGAATAAGAAATGGCCGTCGACTTTTTATCGTAGACAAATGAAACGCCGATTTTTCAGAAGGATTTATGGACAACGCTGGCAAGTGGAGAGTGTTTTCTCACTTATGAAGCGGTGTTTAAATTCTTTTTTAAGGGCAAAAACTTGGCTTGCCTATTGAAGCGTAACGGTTACGAATATAATTTTTCAGTTGAAGATGTAGCGAAAAAGCCGTTTGAGCATATTTGGCGTTGGGTGTGTATCGACTGAACCCAATCTTATGCACGGTCTTTCAACTACACCATCACAAATTGACTGCGGTTTACGATCTAGATTTTTCTCTGCCTCGGCTACGTTGTTGCCCTGCTCACAGTGCAACTCGCTTACGGGAGATGAATTAATCAATCCATATTGGTCATAATAAGGCCTTCCGGGTTTCCAATAATATAGGCACTGGCACGATTCCATTTTTCTTATTGCTTTCATGTTCTTCTATAACGCCGCCCCGTAATCAAATCAATCTTTTTTGCACTGTGTGTGGTAGGTATGTAAAGACTTGACCTCCTGGCTTAGGGGCGGGCGGTTGACAATCTTTACCCTCCTTGTTAACTCTACCGCCTCGTTATGATCACTGAAATGCCGTTAAGCGCGCGTTACAAGGAAATCCTGGGGCAGGTGGTGGCCGATTATATCGCCAGCGCCCAGGCGGTCGGCTCGCGGCAGATTTCAAAGGATTTAAGGCAGCGTCTCTCGCCGGCCACCATCCGGAATGTCCTCAAAGACCTGGAGGAGATGGGCTAT
>JACQMB010000028.1 GCA_016203765.1 Deltaproteobacteria bacterium | reverse complement strand
TTATCCCCTTTTTATCCACAATATATTGTGTATAACTTAATGTTAAACCACAATATATTGCGGTGTCAAACGATATTTCAGCCTTTTTTCTCGCCCGGCTTCAAGAAGACTCCTTGCAATTTCAAAAATAGTAGTCAACTAAAGAATTTACGATGCAACACATCCTTTGCCACTACGGCGAAATCGCGCTGAAAAAAAACAACCGGAATTGGTTTGAACAGGCGTTGATAAAAAACATCGAGCGCCAGCTCAAGGATTATGCCCCTTTAAAAGCTCACAAGCTGGCAGGGCGCGTCTGGATTGAGTTTGCGGAGCCCCATCGGCGGGAGGCCGTCCAACCGCTGCTTAAAAAAATCTTTGGCGTGGTAAACTTTATTCCATGTGAGCGCGTGGAGGCCGGCCTCGACAAACTCAAGGCCGGCGTGCTTACGGCCCTGGGTGATTACAAATTCGATTCCTTTGCGGTGCGAGCCAAAAAATGTGAGCCGCAATTAGCTTTGGGTTCCCAAGAGGTCAATGAGGCCATCGGACGGCTGGTTCAGGAAAAAACGGGCTCACGCGTCGACCTGGAAAATCCGCAAACGACCATTCACATTGAAATGTTTCATGACCGGTTCTTTTTCGGCTTTGAAAAAATCGCCGGACCCGGCGGCCTGCCGGTGGGGGTGGCCGGCTCGGTGGCCGGCCTCCTATCGGGCGGGATCGACTCGCCGGTCGCCTGCCTGCGGATGATGAAACGGGGCTGTCGGGTTTTATTTGTCCATTTTCACTCGGCCCCCTTTGCCTCCGAACAATCGCTCGATAAAACCCTGGATCTGGCCGAGTATTTGGGGAGTTTTCAGGGCGGCGGCCTTTTGCTGGCTGTGCCATTCGGTGAAATCCAAAGGGAGATTGTGGCCAAAGCGCCGGAGGGCTACCGGGTTTTGCTCTACCGCCGGATGATGCTTCGGATTGCGGAAGTCCTGGCCCGTGAATACGGCTCGATGGGGCTGGTAACCGGCGAGTCGCTCTCGCAGGTGGCGAGCCAGACCCTTTCCAACTTGGCCAGCATTGAACAGGCGGCCACGCTCCCCATTTTTAGGCCACTGATCGGAATGGATAAGGTTGAAATTGTGAAAGAGGCGCAAGCCTTTGGAACCTACGAAACCTCCATTCGGCCGCATGAAGACTGTTGCAGTTTTATGGTTCCCAGACACCCCAAGACTCAATCGCGCGCGGAAGAGTTGGAGAGGCTGGAGGCAAATTTACCTGTGGACGCGTGGGTCGAACGGGGTGTAAAAGAGACAAAACGCCACGTCTTGCAAGGGGGGTGACATGCTTCAGAAAATATTTTCAAACTTCAAAGACTACAGCCTGATTCCCGTCCGCCTGGCCCTGGGCTGGATTTTTATTGCCCACGGCGGGCAAAAACTTTTTGGGCTGTGGGGAGGGCCTGGGCTTATCGGTTTTGCCGGCTCCTTGGAAAGCTTGGGGTTGAAGCCCGCTATTTTTTGGGCCCTGTTGGCCGGATGCACCGAATTTTTCGGGGGCCTGATGGTCCTGCTGGGAATTTTCTCCCGGTGGGGGGCTCTGTTTATTATCGGCGTGATGGTTGTGGCCGTCGCCACGGTTCACTGGAAAAACGGATTGTTCCTGAGCAATCAGGGCTATGAATACAATGTGGCCTTGATCGGCTTGGCATTGGCCATTCTCTATTCCGGTTCCGGTCGGTTTTCCATCAAGCGCGACTAAATGACGCCCCAAAAGTATTGCCACCGAGTCTGCCGGCAAAGCGGTTCCAATTTTGTCTTTTCCTTTTATCTTTTCGGGCCCAAAAGACGCCGGGCCCTGGAGGCCTTTTACGCCTTCTGCCGGAAGGTCGATGACGCGGCCGATTTGGCCGACGATCCGCAGAAGGCCCGGCAGCAAATTGATTTTTGGAAAGAAGAGGTTGCCCAAATTTATCAAGGTGATCCTCAACATCCGGTCGGCAAAGCCTTGGGCGGTGTAGTTAAAATATACAGCGTTCCCCCAAAATACCTGGAAGAAATCGTCGCCGGCTGTGAGATGGATTTAACGAACAAAAGTTATGATACCTTTGCCGAATTGGAGACCTATTGTTACCGGGTGGCTTCGTGCGTGGGGCTGGTTTCCCTTCACCTTTTTGGCGTGGAGCTGACTTCCGCCACGCAACAGGCCGGCATTGCCCTTGGAAAAGCGTTGCAGTTGACCAACATTTTAAGAGACATCGCGACCGACCTGCGAAGGGATCGGGTCTACCTTCCGCAGGAGGATTTGACCCGCTTTCAAATCGGTCTGCGCGACCTGGCCCACCCCGACCCCAGCAATCTTAACTTGTTTGATATGCTCTATTTCGAAATGGAACGGGCGCGCGGTTTCTACCGCCAGGCTTGGGAGGGTTTTCCCAAAACGGGAAAGGCCCGCCGCCGGCTGGCGGCCGCCTTCAGCATGGGACGCATCTATGAAACCCTCCTCGACAAAATCGCCAAGGATCCGATAAGTATTTTCAAGGAAAAAGTCCGGCTTTCTCGAGCGGAAAAATTAAAAATTGCCGGGCGGGAAATATTCAAATGTCTTCTCCCCATCTAAAAAAAATTCTCCAAGGGGTCTCGCGGTCGTTTTATTTGAGTCTGATTCTTTTGCCGCGGCCGATTCGCGAACCGATCAGTTTGGCCTTCCTGGCCTGCAAGGCGGCCGATACGATCGCCGATACCGATCTGATTCCAAGACAAGATCGCCTTAAAATTCTTGATGCCTACCGTGAGTTGTTTGCAACGCAAGGCGATGGGTTTGCCAAGGATATTGCGGATGCGGTCAAACAACCCGCAGGCGGATCACCGGCTGAAAAAAAACTGATCGAAAATCTGCCGGCCCTCATGGAAGCGCTGGCCAAACTCCCCCCCGCCGACTGGAGCCTGATTCAAGAGCTGGTTTTGGAACTAACCCAGGGGATGCAGATGGATTTGGGTTTGACGGAAGGGTTGAAAACCGAACAGGCGCTGGAGCAATACACCTACTACGTTGCCGGTTGTGTGGGGCGGTTTTGGACGCGGATGGTCAAGCAACATTTTGGATTTGCCGAAAATTGGGGCCCCGACGTGGAAGATTTGGGCGAAAAAATAGGGAAGGGACTTCAGCTGGTCAATATCCTTCGGGATCTGCCGCGGGATTTGGAAAAAGGACGCCGCTATATTCCTCAAGGATTGTTGAGGAATCGCCGAGTGCTGACCGGGCGCGCCAGGGAATGCCTCAACGCCTACCGCCCCTACTGCGATTTTTACCCCTGGTATGCCTGCCGCCTCAAGGCGGTGGTCCGACTCCCCGTCCGTTTGGGTTTCAAAACGCTGGAATTGCTGGAAAACGCCGGCGACTGGCTGAGTCCGGCCAAAATCCACAAAGTTTCCAGGAGACAAGTTTATCAAACTTTGTTAAGTTCCTTGCTCCGGTGAAACAAATCAACTGGACCAACACGATTTTTTTGATTGCAACGCCGATCATTGCCCTAACCGGTGTTCCTTATCTGATTTGGACCGGCCGGCTCCATGGGGCAACCTGGATTCTGGCTCTTGGCATGTCGATGATCACGGGGCTTAGCATTACGGCCGGCTACCACCGCCTTTTTACCCATCGCAGTTACGAGGCCCGCTGGCTGCTGCGTCTCTTCTTTCTGATTTTCGGCGCCGCCTCTTTTGAAAACTCGGCCAAGCACTGGTGTTCCGATCACCGGGAACACCACCTGCATGTCGATCAGGAGCCCGACCCCTACAATATCAACAAGGGATTTTTATGGGCCCACATGGGTTGGGTCTTTTTTAAAAAGCCGTCCGGCCATGTCATCAACAATATCCCCGATCTGATGAAAGACCCCCTCATTCGTTTTCAAGACCGTTATTATTATCCGATCGCTCTCCTGGCCGGATTCGCCCTGCCGGCGGGGATTGCCTCCCTGTGGGGCGACCCGTGGGGCGGCCTTCTGCTGGCGGGGGTTGCCAGGACGGTTTTCAACCACCATGCCACTTTTTTGATCAATTCCTTCTGCCATTTTATCGGCAGGCAACCCTATTCCGATCAAGACACTTCCAAAGACAGCTGGCTGATGGCTTTTTTGACTTTTGGGGAGGGCTTTCATAATTTTCACCATGCCTTTCAAGCCGATTACCGGAACGGTTTCCGTTTCTTTCATTGGGACCCGACCAAGTGGATGATCTGGATTTTGGCCAAGGCGCGGCTGGCCAAAAACCTCCGCCGGATCCCCAAAGAAAAGATTTTACTGGCCAAGCTCCGTTTAAAAGAAAAGAGAGAACAAGCCTCACGCGGCGTGAAGAACCTGATAGAGGGAATCGCGTTCAACGGGGACAAAACCGTTTTTTTCAATCATCACTCTTAATTCCTGCGGGGTCAGGGAGGGTTTGGAAATCGATCCCGCCATCGAATAAATTTTGGTCGTGTCATAGATCGTCCCATCCAAATCGTCGGCGCCATAGCGCAAACTTTTCCGCGCCGTCTCCAACCCCAGCATCGCCCAATAAGTCTTGATATGCTTGATGTTGTGGATCATCAGGCGGGCCACCGCGTAGTTGCGCAGGTCTTGTGCTTCGCTCAACTCCGGAAGATGGGAAAGGTGATTATTTTCGTGGCGGTATTTTAAGGGGATGAAGGCGTTGAAGCCGCCGGTTTTTTCTTGAAGATCGCGCAGGGCGATCATGTGATCGAGGCGCTGTTCCAGCGTTTCCACATGGCCGTAGAGCATCGAGGCGTTCGATTGTATTCCCAGCCGGTGCGCCGTTTCATGGATTTCCAGCCAGCAATTGGCCGGGGCCTTCCCGCCGGCGATTTTTTTGCGAATCTCCGGGGCAAAAATTTCTGCCCCTCCGGCCGGAAGGGAGTCGAGGCCGGCTTGTTTCAGGCGCAACAGTGTTTCCCGAAAAGAAAGTTTCGATTGGTTCGCCATCCAGGCAATTTCAACGGCGGTGTAGGCTTTCACATGAATCGACGGGCGCCACTTTTTTACCCGCCGGATCAGTTCACACCACCACTCAAGATCGTGGGTGGGGTGAACCCCGCCGGTGATATGAATTTCGGTCAGCGTCATTCCTTCATAACGATCCAAAATCGCCTCCACATCCTCCAATGAATAATCCCACGCCCCCTCGGCTTCGGTAGCCTTCGGCTTTCGATAAAAGGCGCAAAATTTGCACGAATAAACGCACTTGTTGGTCGGTTCCAGATGGATATTTTGGTTGTAGAAGACTTGGTCGCCGTGAAGGGCCCGGCGCCGAGCATCCGCCAGCCGGCGTACGACCTCTAAGGGAAACTCTTTATAAAGCAAAAGCCCCTCTGCTTTGGAGAGGGGCTCTAACTTCAAAATCTTTTCTTCAATTTTACTTCTTGGCCGTTTCAAATTTCTCCGCCACCTTGTTCCAGTTCACGCAGTTCCACCAAGCGGTCACGTAGTCGGGACGGCGGTTTTGGTA
The DNA here is from genome assembly GCA_016203765.1 of Deltaproteobacteria bacterium. Taxonomy (GTDB): domain Bacteria; phylum UBA10199; class UBA10199; order SPLOWO2-01-44-7; family SPLOWO2-01-44-7; genus JACQMB01. Next base: position 8,561 of record JACQMB010000028.1, on the reverse strand, counting down.
TTTTAGATAATAGGCGTGTTCCCAAACATCACAACCCAGGATGGGAGTGTTCCCCTCCATCCAGGGGGAGTCCTGGTTGGGGGAGGAACAGACACAGAGCTTGCCACCATTGAGACAGAGCCAGGCCCAGCCGGAGCCGAAGCGGGTGGCCGCGGCGTTGGCAAATTCCTTCTTGAAGTTGTCAAAATTGGAAAAAGCGGCCTTGATCGCGTCGGCCAGCTTTCCTTTCGGTTCTCCCCGTCCGCCCGGCGTCATGATTTCCCAAAAGAAGGTATGGTTGGCATGACCGCCGCCGTTGTTTTGCACCGCCGCGCGGATTTTTTCGGGGACCTCTTTCAGCTTGCGGATTAGATCAATCACTGGCCGGTCGGCCAGTTTGGGCTGGTCCTTCAGGGCGTCATTCAGTTTGGTGACATAAGCGTTGTGATGCTTGGTGTGGTGAATCTCCATGGTCCGCGCGTCAATGTGCGGTTCCAGGGCGTCGTAGGGGTAACCCAACTCAGGTAATTGATGCGCCATTTGTGCCTCCTATTTTCTCCAGAATTCTCTGGAAAGGACGACTAAAATCGGAAAAATCTCGACTCGACCCAATAGCATACACCCCATCAAAGTCAACTTGCCCGCGACCGGAACGCTGTAATAGCCGCCGGTAGCCCCTAGTTCGTTAAAACCGGGACCCACGCCGCCCAGACAGGAGGCCACGGCCGAGGCGGCCACCAGCATGTCGTAGCCCAGCATCTGCAAGACCAGTGAGGCAAAGGTAAAAATCAAAATATAGAGAAAAAAGAAGGCGGCCACCCCTTCCAAGACCTCACGTTCCACGACTTTGCCTTCCAGCTTGACCGGTGTAAATCCGGCCGGGTGGATCATCCGAAAGACCTGACGATAGGCATATTTGATCAGGAGCATGGTCCGAAAACCCTTGATCGCCCCGGAGGTGGAGCCGACCGTCCCCCCCACAAACATGAGCAACAACAAAATCCCCTTGGCGAACGAGGGCCACAAGCTCACATCGGCGTTCCAAAAACCGGTGGTGGAACCCAAGGAGACCGTATTGAAAATCACCTCGCGCCATTGCAACTCCATGCCGCTTAATTTCAGGTTCCACCCGACCACCACAACGGCCGAGAACAAGACAACCAGATACATCTTCAGTTCGGTGGAGCGAAAATAGGCTCCCCACTCCTTCCGCACAAAAGAAACATGCAGGGCAAAACTGGTCGTTCCCAAAATCATGAAAACGATCAAAACGATTTCGACCAACTGGCTGTTATAGGCCGCCACGTTTCCCGTCTGGGTCGAAAAGCCGCCCGAAGAGACGGCGGCAAAGGCGTGGCAGAGGGCATCAAAGGGATTCATCCCCCCTATCATCAAAAAGGCCGCGCAGAAGACCGTAAACCCAAGATAGACAAACAAAACGGTCCGCGAGGTTTCGCCCGCCTGGGTGCGCAGGCGTTCCCTCGCGATCGTTCCGGTCTGAAAGAGCTCCATCCCGCCGGCACGGATGAAGGGCAAAAAGAGCAGTGCCATCAGGACCACGCTCAGCCCCCCCAGCCATTGGCTCAAGGCCCGCCAAAACAAAAGACCGTGCGATAATTTTTCCAACGGGGTCATCGGCACCAAAACGCTGGCGGCCGTCGCCGTAAAACCGGAGGTTGATTCAAACAGGGAGTTCAAAAAAGAAAGGGCCGAAGTGTCGCCGAAGGCCCCGGTCAAATAAAAAGGGAAGGCCCCCCACACGATGGCAACGATCCAGGTGAGCGCAATCAACAACGTGGCCTCCCGGTGGGAAAGGGTGGTGACCTCTTCGCGCCAGGAAAACTGCATCAGGCCAAGGCCGCCGGCCAGGGGAATCAGCGCCGAAAGTCCCAGCCACGCGGCCTCGCTTTCCCGAAACAAAAAAGAGAGGCCCGCGGAGATGCCGATCAGCAAGGCGATGACACAGGAAAAAAGGCCCAGCAGTTTGAACAGGGCGCGCCAATTCATCGGCCGCCTGCATACTAAACCTATAAAAGGGGGTCAACTCTTGAATCGTGACGGATTATTTTTCAATCGCGTAGGCGCGTTCGTAGGGGGCGGGGACGATATCGTGGGTGTCGATTGGCAATCGCCGGGGACCGGTTTCGCGATTGAGTCTTCGGGAAAGAAGGCCGGAACCGAGGGCCTCTTGCGGAGCGGCCTCCTGTACAAATTCACTGGGGAGATCCGAAAGAACCACCGCCCGTAAATAGTCCTGGTCAGCCAGATTCATCCTGTCCAGGACCCTTTGCAGGGAATGGTTGATCACGTTCAAATCACTCTGGATTTTTTGAAACTCCTCCCTGCCGATTTCGTTCCAATCGACAATCGACAAGATATGATAGAGGGGAACATAGAATTGCTCGAAGGTCACCTCGGCCTGATTCAATTTGATGGAGAGGGGCTCGCTGGCGGCCAGGGTTTTGAAAAAAGTTTCCTCATCGGTTGCGCAGTTTTGCCGGTCGGTATAAAAATAAAACCAGCTTTTTAAAACCGGGTGGGGTTTCAACCACGTCTCCATCTGGCCATAGTCCGAACAAATTTTGGCCTGCCCCTGACCGAAACTGACCCAAAAAAAACTAAGCAGAATCCACAAGGTGATAAAGGTGACGGCCTTGAGAAACCCCATAACAACCCTCCACTACCCTTTTATAGCAAGAGGCGTGCCAATTTCGACCAAGGCGACAAAAATAAATTGTTGTGTGATTTTAGCAAGTTAGCATGGTAGCGGATACCTCATTGGCCCCCGGCACGCCGAGGTGTCGGCAATTTTGACACCCACCTGTCAAAAATTTGACGGTTTGAGGAGGCTGTTGATTTTCTCTAGCGGACTTTTGGTTTCAAGAAGGCTTGGAAGTAATTTATTTACTAGTGTTAGATGGGAATTGGGTTGATTAAAATAAAAAACCCCACTGATAACGCTCGCCTCGTCTTTTTAGGAGCCCTGGCGGGCGCAACGAAACCCGACGTCGTAGTAGCGAACATCGGGCAAGTCGCGGCCGCGAAACGCGGCGCGCAAGTGCCCGGCATAGCCGAAGTACCAGGACTCACCGCGCAAACCTTTATTGGAGGCATTAACAGGGCCTTTGGGATCTTTTGTCTCGGAACTTGTGTAGGCCTCGGCTTGGTACCAGTCGGCTACCCACTCCCATACGTTTCCAGCCAGGTCACAAAATCCATAGCTGCTCTCCGGGTAGGAACAAACATTTGCCGAACCCTTCCAACTGTAATTGGCCAAATATTCGCCGTCTTTTACCAGGGTGTCGGGATGGCTGGTCGGATATTTATCGTTGCCGCTCTTTCCCTTGGCCGCCCTCTCCCACTCGGCCTCCGTAGGGAGTCTGCCGCCGATCGCTTCACAATAGCTTTGAGCCCCAAACCAATTGACAAGGGCCGGCTGATTATCTCCGTTGAATTGGTTGTTGTCGGTCTGCTCTTCGGGAAAATTTTTTACAGAAGAAATCGTAAAACTCTTATCATCTTTACAGGCATTTTTGATCCCGTCATATGCGAAAAAAAATCCTTTTCGTGACGATTTAGAGATAGTTACCGCCGGTTCATCCCCGCATTGCACAACCGCCTCAAATGGTTTTCCTTTTTGTTTGGCCAGAACGCCTCGATATTCCCCGTATGTGACTTCATGTTTTTGCAGTTCAAAGGCGGAAACGTAGATATCCTTGACCGGCTTCTCATCTTTCTCGCCGTTTTCATCCCCTCTTTTAAAAGAACCGGCCGGAATGGAGATCCAATCATTGGGGAAGGGCTCATCCTGCTTTGGAGTGGGCTCATCCTTCTTTGGAGTCTGTTCCGCCTTTTTGTTATACCCACTTAAAAACAACGCCTCCAGAGCGGCGGCTCCACATGTGATAATCGGTACACGCATGATAATCCTCCTTGACTCCCCTCTCTATAGTTATCGGCAGAACTTGGAAAAAGTTGCGTCGATTTTTCACTTTTTTTCACTTTTGGCAATGGATATATTTGTGTATGATATTATATGCTTAGCTCGTTTTCCGAAAAAGCCCTTCAAAAAACTTTAAAAGAGGAGGCCGTCATGCTCGACAAAACACCCCCACAAACCAGCTTTTGGGACACCCGGTGGATCGAACATCTGATCGATCCGGAGAGTTTTGAGTGGCATTTTAGGCGAGTCGTTCGCCCCCTTATGCATGATGGGAGTGGTGGAAAACTCGCTGTGTCAATGACAATCAATTGAGTTTTCCACCACTCCCTTAATTGAACCGAACGGAGAGGATTGCTAATTCCTTGGGACCCTTGGGGGTGGAGACGGTGACGACATCTCCTTTTTCCTTGCCGATCAGGGCTTTGGCGATGGGGGAGACCACCGAGATTTTTCCAGCTTTTACATCCGACTCGTCAGGGCCGACGATCTGATAAGTCTTTTCTTCGCCGGTCTCGGCATCTTCTAATGTTACGGAGGCGCCAAAAGTCACTTTGGAATGATTGAATTGACTGGGGTCGATCACCTGGGCCCGGGCCAGCTTGTCTTCTATCTCGCGCAGTTCCCGGCTCAAATGGGCCTGGGCCTCTTTGGCGGCATGGTATTCGGCATTCTCCGAGAGATCGCCGTGGCCCCTCGCCTCTTCAATCGCCATGATAATTTTCGGCCGCTCCACCGCCTTGAGGTGCTTGAGCCTCGCCTCCATTTTTTTCTTCCCCTCGGGGGTCATTGGGATTTTGTGCATACGCGGCATTCCCTAACACAACAAACTTCTTGCTTCAAGGGGGGTGATTCGCTAGAGCGTAGAGGATGCTCAAACCATTTTTAGAGGCCCTTACCGAGGATGGCATCCTGGGCGACGGGGCGATGGGGACCGAGATTTACGCCCGCGGGATCTTCATCAACCGCAGTTACGACGAGCTCAATCTTTCCAGCCCCAAACTGATTCGCGACATCCACAGCGATTATCTCAACGCCGGCGCCCAGCTCTTGGAGACCAACACCTTTACCGCCAATCGTTTGGCCCTGGCCGCCTACGGTTTTGAAAAGAAGGTTAAGGAGATCAACCGGGCCGGCGCGAGCATCGCCAAAGACGCCGCCAAGGGTCAGGCCTACGTGGCCGGATCGGTCGGCCCCCTCTCCTGGGCCGCCAAGGCGGCCCGCTCACTCGGTAAAACGGAAATTAAGGAGCTCTTTGCCGAACAGATCGAGGGGTTGCTTGAAGGGGAGGTTGATTGTCTCATCCTTGAAACTTTCTACAATCTGGAAGAGCTAAAGATGGCGGTTGAAACGGCGCGCCGCGTTTCCAAAAAAATCCCGCTCATCGCCCAAGTCACCCTTCAATACGAAGGGGAAGAGGGTTTTAAGGGTTTACAGCCGGCCGATGTCTGCCAAAAATTGAACAACTGGGATGTCGATGTAATCGGGGTCAATTGCTGTGCCGGGCCGGTCGGCGTTTTGGAGGCGATCAAGCTGATGCACCCGGTGGCCACAAAGCCGCTGTCGGCCTTTCCCAACGCCGGCCTCCCGCAGACCAAACAAAACCGCCTTATTTATATGGCCACGCCCGAATACATGGCCGAATACGCAAGGCGCCTGGGCCAGGCCGGCGCCCTTTTGATCGGGGGCTGTTGCGGCACCACGCCGGCGATGATCAAGGAGATGAAGCGCTATTTAAAAACGCTTCGGCCCGGCAAAAAAATTGAAACAATCCATGCCCAAGTCAAAGAGGAAGAAAAGATCGCCGGTTGTGAACCTCTCCCGCTGGAAAAACGCTCCCAATTCGGCGCCAACCTCGGCAAAAAATTCATGGTCAGTGTTGAAATTGACCCCCCCAAAGGTCTGGACGCCTCCAGAGCGGTGGCCGGCGCCAAGTTTCTAAAAGGGCATGGGGTCGATGTGATCAACATCGCCGACGGCCCGCGGGCGATGGCCCGCATGTCGCCGATGGCGATGTCGGTCCTGATCCGCGACCAGATTGGAATGGAAACGGTCATACACTATTGCTGTCGCGACCGGAATTTGCTGGGGATGCAAATGGATCTGATCGGATGCAACGCCATCGGCCTGAAAAATATTCTGGTGATTACCGGCGATCCCCCCAAGATGGGGGAATACCCCGACGCCACGCCGGTTTTCGATGTGGACGCGATCGGCCTGATTCACTTTATTAAAAATTTAAACCGCGGGCTTGATTTTTCCAACCGCCCCATTGGCGAGGCGACTTCGCTGGTGATCGGCTGCGGCTGTAATCCGGGGGCGATCGACATGGATTTGGAAGCGGAGCGCCTTCGGAAAAAAATCGAAGCGGGGGCCGAGTTTATTTTTTCCCAGCCGGTTTATGAATCGAAATTGCTCGACACTTTTCTGACCAAGTGCCGCGGCTTTTTAAAAATCCCCTTCTTTATCGGCGTCTTGCCTCTGGCCAGCCTGAAAAACGCCGAATTTTTGCATAATGAAGTGCCGGGGATGCAAGTCCCCGATTCGGTGATGGATCGCCTGCGCCAAGCCGTATCCAAAGAGGCCCAGCGTGATGTCGGCCTGACCGTGGCCAAAGAAGCCCTGCGCGAAGCCCGTGACATGCCTGGCGTGCAGGGCGTTTACATCTTTCCACCCTTTGGCAAATACGAACCGGTGGTGGAACTGCTGGAAGTTATTCGTTGAGGTTGAGCCAGCGGTCGGCGGACATGGCGGCGACCATTCCTTGGGCGGCGGAGACAAAGGGGAGTTGGGGCTGGCCGGCGATCATGTCGCCGCAGGCAAAGACGCCGGGGATCGAGGTCATAAAGGTTTCGTCGACCAACACGCATCCCTCTTCGGAAATTTCGACCGTTCCCCTTAAATAATCATATTGGGGCCGGCTCCGGCGGGCGTATAAAAAAACCCCGTCCGCCTCGATGACCTTTTCAGCCCCGGCGCTCAAAACAACGGCCGTTTGGGGTGTTTCGTTCCCCTCGATTTTTTTCAGGCTGGCGCTTAACAGCGTTTCAATCTTTGGTTCTTTTTGTAAACACTCCGTCAGTCTGGAATCTCCCTCCAGCCTCATGGCCGGAACAATGAAATAGATCTTGCCGGCATGGCGGCTCAGGTAGAGAACCTCCCGAAGGGCCTGTTCGGTTTTCCCCTCCACGATCAGTGTTTTCCCCGCAAGCGAAGGGCCGTCCTGATAGGCGTTGTAAAAAACGCCGCGGCCGACGAATTTTTCCTCCCCTTCAATAAAGCCTTGCCGGTCAAAACATCCGGAGGCCAAAATCAACGCCGACGCCTCCAAGACTTGTTCCGATTTTGTGGCGACCTTTTTTTCGGTGGCCCCCAGGGTGGCCTGGACCACTTCCTCCGGAATGGTTTGAATGTTTTGGGTTTGCTCCTTTAAACTCTGAAGCCAGGGCTCTGCCGCCGAAGCCGGATTTCCCTTGGCCACCATCACGACCTGGCGGCCCGCCTTATTCAGCCTTAAGGCCGCCGCCAACGCCGCCGGCCCGCCCCCCACGATGATACATTCATATTTCATGTAACAAACTCCGGTTTTATTCCCAGCAATTTTTCAATCGCCATCTTGCCGTCGGGACCGTAGTCGAGGGTCCGTTCATTCACATACATCCCCACAAAGCGGTCGGCAACCTCTGGATCGAGACCCCGCGCAAACCGCAAGGCGTAGTCGAGGGCCTCTTCCCTGTGGTCAAGGGCATATTGGATCGATTGCTTCAAAAGCCGGTTGACCTTTTTTTGAAGGACCGGCTCCAAATCCTTTGCAATCACATTTCCGCCCAAGGGGAGCGGAAGTTTTTCCCTCTCCCACCACCAGCGGCCGAAGTTGAAAATTTCGACGAGGCCTGTTTTGGCATAGGTCAGTTGGCCTTCGTGGATGATTAAACCGATCTCCGCCTCGTTTTGTAAAACAGCCTCCATGATTTGATTGAAGGGATAGACTTTTAAATTTTTGGCTTCCGGAAAGGCCCTCTTTAAAAGCAGAGCGGCGGTGGTTTGCCTTCCGGGAATGGCGATGGATTGATTCGCAACTTCCTCCAGCGGAATCGGCCGTTTCGCCGCCAATAAGGGGCCGTAATTTTTTTCCCCCATGCTGGCTCCCGACGTCATCAACAGATAGTTTTCGACCGCCTGCGGGTAGGCGGCAAAGGAGATGGCGGTCACGTCAAATTTTCTTTTGAGCGCGTCCTCATTGCACTTTTGAATGTCTTGAAGGGTGTGTTCAAACTGAACCCCTTCCGTGTCGATTTTGCCGCGCGCCAACGCGTAAAACATAAAGGCGTCATCGGCATCGGAGCTGTGAGCAACAGTTATCATATATTCAAAACAGGTTTATTTGCTGTTGTTTTTCCTCCTCGGCGGCCAATTCCCACTTCACCTTGGCCGGCCTTTTGCCGCGGCCGAATTTGTCGGTGAAAAAAATTTCTCCGGCCTTGGCGCCAAATTCGAAAATTTCCTTGGTGATCCGCACGTCATCCAGACAGTATTTTTTTAGTTTATCCAATTCCTTCCGGTTCCAGTAGCGGATGGCATCCAGCCCGTGACCGCTTTTTCTGGTCCCCAGCGTGGCCTGCGCCACACTGTCCAAACTGAC
>JACQMB010000157.1 GCA_016203765.1 Deltaproteobacteria bacterium | reverse complement strand
GGCCTACACCGATCTTCCGGTGCTGGTCCGCATGGATACCCTGGAGACGCTTCAGGCCAAAGATGTCTGGAAGGATTATCAAAATAAAAAACTTAATAATTACGTTCGGGTTTTAAACGGGAACGAAAAACCGCCCTCCCCTCCCCTACAAAAAGAGCCGCTTCTCTCGGAGGCGATGCGCGAGGCGTGGGGCGATTTTGTCGTCTGGGACGAAAAGGAAAACAGGCCCTCGGCCCTCTCCCGCGACGAATACGGCCAACGCTATCAGACGCAGGAGATCCGCGCCGCCCTGGAAGGAAGCTATACGGTTCAATTGGCCGGCGGCGAAACGGTTCAGGTCCGGCCGGTTTTCGATCTGCTCCAGGAATATATTTACGAGAATTTTGACCCGGCAACCGTTGCCGATTTGACCTGGGCTCCGGTGGAGGGGATTCGCGCGGTAGCCAGGGAGATTTCCCAAAACCGGGGCAAGACTCTCTTTGCCCTCGGCATGGGCCCCAATCAGTTTTTCAACAGCGACCTAAAGGACCGGGTAACTTTTCTCCTCGCCGCCCTGACCGAGAACATCGGAAAGGTCGGCGCCAATATCGGAAGCTACGCCGGAAACTACCGGGCCGCCTACTTTAGCGGGATCGGGCAATTCGCCGTTGAAGACCCCTTCCATATCACGCTGGACGCAAACCAACCGGCCAAGCCGAAGGGCTATTTTACCGGGGAATCGGTCCACTACTTCAATCACGGCGACAAGATTTTAAGGATGGGGAAGGAAATTCTGACCGGAAAATCGCACATGCCGACGCCGACCAAATCGATTTTGGTCTCCAACAGCAACTCGCTGATCGGAAACGCCAAGGGACATTACGAAACGATCGTCAACATCCTGCCGCGGGTCGAGTTTATCGGTGTCGGCGAATGGTGGTGGACCGCCTCCTGTGAATACGCCGACATGGTCTATGCCGTCGACAGCTGGGCCGAATTGAAACAGCCCGACATGACCATCTCGGTCACCAATCCCTTCCTTTATATTTACCCGCGCACGCCGCTGAAGCGGATCTACGACACCCAAACCGATATTGAAGTGGCCGCCGGCATTGGCCGGGCCTTTGCGAAGGTCACCGGCGACAAGCGCTTTCGCGACTACTGGCATTTCGTCGAAAAAGACCGGGTCGATGTTTACGCCCAAAGAATTTTGGACTTCAGCAACGCCACCAAGGGCTACGATTTTCTCGATCTGGAAAAGAAGGCGCAACAAGGGATTCCGGCCCTGTTGATGACAAGAACCACGCCGAAGGTGGGGGGCTGGGAACAGGCCAACGAGGAGAAACCATATTACACCAAAACGGGCCGGCTGGAGTTTTATCGGGGCGAAAAAGAATTCATCGACTCGGGCGAAAATATTCCCGTCCATCGCGAACCGATCGACGCCACTTTTTACGAACCAAACGTCATTGTTGCCAAGCCGCATCCGGCCCTCCGCCCCAGGACGCCGGAGGATTATGGGGTGGCCCGCTCTGATCAGTCGGGAGACGCAAGACAGGCCCGGCATGTGATCAAAAGCTGGAGCGAGGTGAGGGAAACCAAACACCCGCTCGCCCAGGACCCGGGTTACCGGTTTATCTTTCACACCCCCAAATACCGGCACGGGGCCCACACCACGCCGGTCGACACCGACATCGTGGCGGTCTGGTTCGGACCCTTCGGCGACATGCACCGGCAGGATAAACGGATGCCTTTTGTCACCGAGGCCTACATCGATATCAACCCGCTCGACGCGAAGGAATTGGGGGTGGAAGACGGCGACTACGTTCACGTGGACGCCGATCCGCACGACCGCCCCTATCACGGCTGGAAATCATCCGACCCGGAATATAAAACCGCCCGGTTGTTGTGCCGCGCCCGTTATTATCCCGGCACCCCGCGGGGGGTAACACGGATGTGGCATAACATGTACGGGGCCACTTTCGGCAGTGTGCGCGGGGCCGAACAAAACAAGGATGGCCTGGCCAAAAATCCGGACACCGGCTACCAGGCCCTGTTTCGAACCGGCTCCCACCAGAGCGCGACCCGCGGCTGGATCAAACCGACCTGGATGACCGACTCGCTGGTTCGCAAAGATTTGATCGGACAAAAAATCGACAAGGGTTTTGCCCCCGACGTCCATTGCCCGACCGGGGCGCCGCGGGAATCCTTCGTAAAAATAACCAAAGCGGAGGCTGGCGGGATAGATGGGCGCGGATTGTGGAAACCGGCCCAAGATCAGCTTCGTCCAACGTATGAAAGCGAAGAGATGAAGGAATATTTGAAGGGAAGTTTTATCAAAAAGAAGGGGTAAACAATGCCGAAGGTCAAAAACTGGCAGATTAACCGGGAGATGGAATACCCCTACGAAGAGAAGCGGCCAAAAAAACAGGTGGCCTATGTCTTCGACACCAACAAGTGCATCGCCTGCCAAACCTGCACCGTGGCCTGCAAGACCACCTGGACCTCCGGCCAGGGCCAGGAGCAGATGTTTTGGAACAACGTGGAGACCAAGCCGTACGGTTTTTATCCCAAGGCGTGGGACGTGAAACTGTTAAAGACGATGGGGAGACAGGACTGGGAGGGCCAGACCTATCAAGGAGAGACCGTTTTTGAAAATCCCCCCGCCGGCCAAAGAGTGAAGGGCCACCTTCCGGCCTACGAAGATTACGCCCACCCCAATATCGGCGAGGATGAAATTTTTGGGCTGATCGAAAAGGGGGCCTTCTTTTCCGGAATGCACAACGCCTGGATGTTTTACATGGCACGCATTTGCAACCATTGCACCTATCCGGCGTGTCTCGCCGCCTGCCCGCGCAAAGCCATCTATAAAAGAGAGGAAGACGGGGTGGTCCTGGTCGACCAGACCCGCTGCCGCGGCTACAAGGAATGTGTGAAGGCCTGTCCCTACAAAAAAGTTTTCTTCAACATGGTCACGCGGACTTCCGAAAAATGCATCGCCTGCTATCCCCTGCTGGAAAAAGGGGAACAGCCTCGATGCGTGCAAACCTGCATCGGCAAGATCCGCCTGCAGGGCTGGCTCTCGGAGCCGGGGAAGGAAGATCCGAACAACCCCCTCGATTATATCGTTCGAATTAAAAAGGCGGCCCTCCCCCTCTATCCCCAGTCGGGGACGGAACCCAATGTCTATTATATCCCTCCCGTTCACGTCCCAAGGGAATTTTTACTGCAAATGTTTGGGGCGGGGGTCGAGGAAGCCATCCAAACCTACCAGACGGTCCGAAGCGATCCCAAACTTCTGGCCGCTTTCCTCCTCTTTGGCAACACGCCGAAAATTATTACGAAGTTTGAGCATACCAACGAGGCGGCGATCGGCTTTGATGAAAAGGGAAACGAGGTCGTTCGGGTTCCCTTCCGAGAGCCCTTTTTCGAAAGGGAGATGTTCGATGCGAAACTTAACGTCTATCGCCATAACACTGCTTAGTCTTTGGCTCTGGCCGGCGGCGGGGGCGGCCCAGGAGATCCATGCCCCCTATCAAGCCGTGGACGGAGCTTTTTTCAGTCGGCCGGATCCGAATGCCGCGGTGTGGCAGTCGATCCCCGAAACAACGGTTAACCTTCTGCCCCAAAACATCACGCAACCTTCCCTTTTTCAAACCAGCGTGGCGCAGTTGAAAGTCAAGACCTTGCACAACAAAAAGTGGTTGGCGGTGCGCCTGGAATGGCAAGACAAGACAAAAGACCAGGCCGTCTCTCTCGACCATGCCAGCGACGCCTGCGCGATTCAATTTCCGGTCAAAGAGGCCGAAAAAACCTCTCCCTTTATGGGGAACAAGGGTTTTCCCGTCGCCATCCTCCATTGGAAGGCGATCTGGCAAAAAGATATCGAAGACCACTATCAACAGGTGAAGGATCTCTACCCCAATACTTATAATGAAACCTACCGTTTCGGAATCCAGGCGGCGATCGATGCCAAAAACCCTCTGTCCCAGCCCAAACGCCAAACGCCGGTGGAAAGGCTGATGGCCGAGGGCTTCGGCACCCTGACGACGCAGGCGGAGCAAAACGCCTCCGGCTGGGGCATTCATACGGATGGAAAATGGCAGGTCGTCCTGGCGCGCCCGTTACAGGACAAGGGCAAAACGTCGATCGCCTTCGCCCTGTGGGAAGGGGGGGATAAAAACGCGGGGGCCAAAAAAAATTACGCCCCGTGGGTTTCCCTGATTTTGGAGGAAAAATGAAGAAGGCCCTGTTGCGCTGTGATGTTTACCGTGTGTTGGCTTTGGGATTCGAAGTCCCCCTGGAGAAAAACCTCCGGGAACTGCAGGCAATCCTGCAAGACCTTCTGGAGGTTCAATCCCTCGGAAAAATATTCAAAAAAATGCTTCGGGAGGTCAAACGGGCCAAGGCCCAAGATTTGGAAGAAGAGTATCATCTCCTTTTCACCACCAAGGTATTATGTCCCCCCTCCGAGGGGAGTTACCATTTAACTGAACGGGGTCCCATTCTGGGCGATGTCACCGCATTTTACCGGGCCTTTGAGTTGAATTTTTTGGCCCATGAGGGTCCTCCCGACAGCATCAAGATGGAATTGGCCTTCTTAAGTTACATGGCCTTAAAAGAAGCCTATGCCGCGGAAAATAACATGCTCAAAGAGGCCGAAATCACGCACGAGGCTCAAAAATCCTTTCTGCGCGATCATCTGGGGCGCTGGGGCTCCGGTCTGGCCGAAAAAGTGATGCAAAATACGACCGCCCCTTTTTATCATAGCCTTGCCAAATTTCTGCAACTCTGGCTTGATTTCGAAAATGACCTTTTTAAAATCCAGCCGCTCCGGCTCCCCGTTTCTCTGCCGCGCGCGGAGGAGGAACCCGTAGCGTGCGCGCTCTAAACTTTTTGCTCACGCTTGTTTTGTTGTCGGCTCCGGCCTTCGCTCAAGCGGAGGAAAAAAAAGCAACACCCCTTCAAATCGGCGGTGAGTTCAGGCTCCGCAGTGAAACCCTGCTCGACGCGGCCTCCTTTGTTCCGAGCCGTCAGGCAACCGCGGACGACTCCTTTGTCCTGATGCGGGTCCGTGTGCACGGCGAGGCCAAACCGGCGGACCAAGTCCGTCTTTTCATCCAGCCGCAATTTTCGCGAACCTTTGCCCAGGAGGAATCGAGCGTGGCCAATACCACCAACGTCGATGATCTCGATTTGCACCAGGGCTATGTCGACTTTTTGGATTTGGCCGGCGGCCTTCTCTCTTTGCGCCTGGGGCGGCAGGAACTCGCCTTTGGAAAGGAGCGCCTGGTCGGCACCTTCGGCTGGTCGAATGTCGGACGCTCTTTCGACGCCGTCAAGTTGAAGGGGGCATGGGAAAAATTCTGGCTCGATGGGTTTTTTTCCTGGATTCAGCGCGCGGGAGGGAATCAGTATTTCGGCGGATCGTACGGCCACTGGGATATTGTTGAGGCCGTCGATTACGAACCCTCCTTTTTTGTGTTAAGGGACAATGATGGAGGTCTGGGCGGGGGGGCTTTGACCCTCTACACCGTCGGCAACCGTTTGACTGGAACTTTAGGGGACCATTGGGATTTTGATACCGAAGGGGCCGTTCAACTGGGAGAGTCGGGAGGAAGTTCCATCCTTGCCTTCGCGGTCCATGCCGATGCCGGCTACACCTTTTTGACGGCGTGGCGGCCTAGGGTCGGTCTGGAATATAACGCGGCCTCCGGCGATGACACCCCGACAACCGGCAGGGTAAAGACTTTCAACAATCTCTTCCCGACCAATCATGATAAGTATGGCTATATGGATTTGGCCGGGTGGCGGAATATGCACAACCCGCGTTTCTCGTTGAAGCTGGATCCCACCCAAAAAATACAGACGACCCTCGATTATCACGCCTTCTTTTTGATGGAACCGGCCAACGGTTTGTTTTTGGCCAGCGGGGCCAATGTGCGGCCTAACTTTGCCAATGCCGGCCATTTTGTCGGCCAGGAAATTGATTGGCTTTTAACCTATGCCTGGAATCAATTCGCGAAATTTCTCTTCGGCTATTCCTTCTTCAAGGCGGGAGATTTTATCTCGGATACCGGCGCCGCCCAAGATGTCCACTTCCTCTATGCCCAGACCGTGGTCAGTTTTTAAAAAATCCTTTGAAAATGTGAGGCTCGTAAGCCGGGTTCTGTTTTGAAAGGGCCATTTCTCTGGACCTTGCGTTGCCGCAAGGTTCTAGCGGCCTACCCATCCCCATATTGCCGGACCGGCAGGGGGGATTTACTTGGCCTTGCTCCCCGTGGAGTTTACCCGCTCTGCCAAAAGGCAGAGACGTAGCACTAGTCCTCTCCGCCTGAGGCGGAGGGTGGGCGTTACCCACCACGGTGTCCTGCGGAGCCCGGACTTTCCTCCCTCCGCCAAAGCGGAGAGCGGCCCCTCGGCCTCACATTTTCAAAGAATTCACGAAAAATACTCGTCAATCGCTTCATTGGCGAGCCGGTCGGCCTCTTCATTCTTTTCCCGCGGCACGTACTCAATAGTATAACCACCCAATTTGGAAAGGGTCAAGACGGCCTGGCGAAACAAGGGTTTTAGCCCCTCATTTTTGACTTTATATTCACCCTGGATTTGTTTGACCAGCAGTTCGGAGTCGGCGCGGATCTTCAGCGTGATTTCACCCGCGCGGCCTAATTGTTGCGCCCCCTCCAGACCGAGCAATAATGCCTGATATTCGGCCTGGTTGTTGGTCAGCTCCCCCAGATATTTTTTGTCTTCGATCAGGGCCTGGCCTTGCGCATCGCAAACCACCCACCCCGCACCGGCCGGACCGGGATTGCCCCGCGCCGCCCCGTCGGTATAAAGGACAAACGACTTCACTGCTTGAGAATTGGTTTGGCCCGATCGATCAAACCGAAGGCCTGGAGCAGGGCCCGCTCTTCCCCCGGTGAAAGATAGGAGATGATTTCCTTGGCCTCGCTGGAGAGTTTGGAATCTTTTTGGGGGTTGTAGTGGTTGTCTCCCTCCTCGGCCGCCTCCTGCCTCAACCCCACCGCCAGTTCCCGCAGGGCGGCGCGCACCTGGGCCACGCTCATTCCTTCCAACAGCTGATGCTCCACCGCCGCAAATTCCTCGTTTTCAGCCAGGAATAAAAGAAGTTCCGCCAGCGTTTCCTTGGGCATGGTTTTGATTTTCATATTCGATTCTCCTGTATTGTAGTTTCCAATTCCACGTAAATCAAGCGATGACAATTGGGGCAGTGCCGCAAGTCGGCATGCTTCAGCATCTCATTATAAACCTGCGGCGGGATGTTCATGTTGCACCCCAGACAGATCCCCTTCTTTACGCCGGCGATCGGGTTGCCGAAACGCTGTTTGGCCTGATCATATTGTTTTAACATCGCCGGCGGCAAGGCCTCCAAGATTTGGGGGCGCCGCCCTTCCAGTTCCGTTTTCTCCTTGGTCAAGGCCTCCTCCTTCGTTTTCAGCTCCCCCTCGATTTTTCTGTACCCACCTTCCTTATCGGCTATTTCCGATTTTAGTTGCGTGGTTTCTTTGGAAATATTTTCGGCCTCCTCCATGAGGGCCAGGATGCGGTCCTCCCGCTGTTTGTTCTCCTGTTTGATTTTGGCTATCTCCTTGAGGGTGGCCTGGTATTCTTTTTGGGTTTTGATGGCATAAAGGCGTTTTTCCCGGGTTTGGACCTCTTCGCCCAGCTCCTTGACCTCCCCTTCCAGCTTCTTTTTCTCTTTTTCGGCCTCGCCAAGCCTGGTCTCTTTTCCCTGAAGGGCGCTCTGCAGAGCCAGGTAATCGCCCCCGGAGGCCTCCATCTGTTCGGGGATGGCGGCCAGCTCCCGCCGGACCTGCTGGAGGCGGTTGTCGAGGCGGCTCAACTCCCGCAGGGGCTCCAAATATTGTTTCTTGTCAAGGGACATGGGCTTGCAAACCTTTTATTTGTATGTAGTTTATGGAGGGAAGTCAAGATGATGCGCAATTTTTTTATTTTCTCATTCCTCCTCTGGAGTGTTGCGGCCGCGGCCCAATCGCCCCGCTATTTTTATCAGGGCGACGGCCAACTGGCCGTTCAGGGGGGCGAAAAAAACCTGGAGGGGCTCTCGCCCCGGCTGGTAGCCCTCCTCGATTATTTGCAAGATCAATTAACACGGGGAAAAGGAGAAATAACCGTTCATTCGGGTTATCGCTCGCCGGAATATAATGAACGGCTAAGACGTCAGGGAAAGTTGGCGGGTCAGGCCAGCCTGCACATGGAAGGGATGGCGGCCGATGTTGTGTTAAGCGGTGCGGATCCGAAAAAACTGTGGGAGTTCGTACGAAGTTTGGATTGCTGCGGAGCCGGATACTATGCCGGCCGGATGGTCCATGTCGACACGGGGCCGAAGCGCTGGTGGGATCAAAAGACCTCCAAGGTTTTTACCGATATTTCGGCGCACAACAAGCAGGTCTATCTGACCACCGAATATGATATTTACCGGCCGGGCGAGGAGTTAAAGTTCCGGTTCGTCCGGATGACCGAGTTTCCTTTTGGGATTCGTCCGGATCTGGGGATCGGGAAGCTGAAAACAAAAGAGAAGTGCCTTCTCATTCAAAACCGCAAAGCGGCGCGGGATTTTTCGCTAAGCCTCCCAAAGGGATTGCCCAAGGATAAGCCTCTTCAAATCAGGGCCGAATTTTGCTCGAAGCCCCACGAGCAAATGCCCGATTTTGTGCTTTCAAATCCGTTTGAGATTCGGTAAATCGATGCAATAAACGGGGGCGCGTAGCTCATCCCGACGTCCGCATGATTTTTGACCTTGTCAAAAATCATTTGCGGCGTCGAGGATCCTCGATGCGGCAAATGTTTTTTCCGGTGGGCCCTTAGCTCAGCGGTTAGAGCCGCCGGCTCATAACCGGTTGGTCCCAGGTTCGAATCCTGGAGGGCCCACCGGAAAAAACATGCCGCATCGGGAGCGGTAGAGCAGTCGGTTCATAACCGGTCCCGACGTCCGCGTGATTTTTGACCTTGTCAAAAATCATTTGCGGGATCGGGATCGGTCCTAGGTTCGATCCCTAGCGCGCCCACATTCTTCCATGGCCGTGAGAGTTCCACCCTCCAAAAGTATTACCCATCGGGCGTTGGTTTGCGCCGGCCTGGCAGCGGGTGAAAGCATCCTCTACGATCCTCTCGCTTGTGGAGACACCGAGGCCACCGTCAATGCTTTGAAATCTCTGGGTGTTTCCATCCGGAAGGAAAATGAGGGCTGGCGGGTGCGCGGCGGACAGTGGCAAAAGCCGCTTCATCCCTTGGACTGTAATGAATCGGGAACAACCTGGCGATTTTTGACGGCGATCACACAGGCTTTAAAAATTCCATGCACCATTACCGGCAAACCTTCTTTGTTGCGAAGGCCGCTCGACTCCCCTTCCACCTCCCAGTTTTTGTCGGGGCAATTGCTGGCCTCCCCGCTGGCCAAAAGGGAGACCTGGATCGAGTTGCCGGCGCCGCCGATTTCCAGACCCTATGTGGAATTGACCTTGTCGGTGCAAAAGGCCTTCGGTGTGGCAGTGGATGTTTTCGAGAACTTTTCCAAATTTCGGGTGCGGCCGCAATCCTACCGGCCGGCCGATTTCTCAATCGAAGGTGACTGGTCCGCGGCCGCCGTTTTGCTGGCCGCCGGGGTTTTGAAAAATGGGGTGGTGCTGGAGGGGTTGAATCGAGAAAGCCTGCAGGGGGATCGAGCCATTTTCTCTATTTTAAAGGAAATGGGAGCAGAAATTTTTTGGGAAGGCGACAAACTGACAGCAAACCCTTCCCGGTTGCGCGCGGTGAACTGGAATTTGGACCAAACCCCAGATCTCTATCCGCTCGTTGCGGTTTTGAATACCCTGGCTGAAGGAAAAAGCCGATTGACAGGGATTGAGAGGCTACGGTTTAAAGAATCGGACCGGCTGGCGGCCATGGAAAAAATTACCACCGGTGGTAATTTTGTTGACTCAAGGGACCACCGGATTATCATGGCGGCGGCAGTATTGGGAAAGGCCCTGGGGGTGGAGATGAAATTCGCCCACCCCGAATGCGTGGCCAAATCGTGGCCGGGGTTTTGGGACACCCTCCAATCCTTATGAGCAACACCCTTGGCAAAATTTTTCAGGTCACCTCCTTTGGCGAATCGCACGGGCCGGGGATCGGCGTGGTCATTGACGGTTGTCCGGCCGGTTTAAAAATCGACCGTGAAAAAATTGCCGCCGATCTGGCCCGAAGGCGGCCCGGCCAGGGCCCGGCCACCAGCCCGCGCAACGAATCCGACGACTTTGAAATTCTTTCCGGCGTTTTGAACGGCAAAACCACCAGCGCGCCTCTTTGTTTTTTCATCCGCAACCGGGATATTGATTCCTCCGCCTATGAGGAGCGGCGTTTTACCCCAAGGCCCGGACACGCCGACTACCCGGCTTATGTGAAATACGACGGCCTGGAAGACTATCGCGGCGGCGGGCGGTTTTCGGCCCGCGTCACCGCCGGCTGGGTAATTGCCGGAAGCATTGCCAAACAGATTTTGGAAAAAATCGGTGTGAGAGTTTCGGCAAAAATTGTTGAAATCGGAGGCGTTCAAGAAAATTGGGAGCGGCGGATCGCCGAGGCGGTGGAAACAGGCGACAGTGTCGGCGGAATTATTGAGGGTGTTGCGGACGGTTTGCCGGTCGGTTTGGGCGAACCGGTCTTTGGCAAATTGGATGCTGAATTGGCACGCGCCCTCTTTTCCCTGCCGGCCGTCAAAGGGGTGGAGTTTGGGGAGGGCTTTGCCTCGGCCCGAATGTTGGGGAGTGAACACAATGATCCCTACAAAGTGCGCGGTGGAAAAATCGTGACAACCACCAACCACGCCGGCGGCGTTTTGGGCGGCCTTTCCACCGGCATGCCTTTAATCGTCCGCGTTGCTTTTAAGCCGGTTTCATCCATCGCGCAACCGCAACAAACAATCAACCTGCAAACCAAAGAGCCGGTCACTCTCAAAACCGAGGGGCGTTTCGACCCCTGCCCCGTGCCCAGGGCGGTGCCGCTGGTGGAGGCAATGATGGCCATCGTCCTGTGTGATTTTTCCCTTCGCCGTCAAGCTTGCTTTAAATAATTTAAAATCTCTTTGGAAAAAAGATCGAAGTCGGAAAGATGTTTTTTGTATATGCCGTAGACGGTTTCCACGTCGGTCTGCTCATAAAGATGAACCACGATGTTTCTGAAGCCGACCATGTTTTTGCCGCACTCCCAAATCCTTGTAGAGTTTATCGACAAAAAAACGATGCAGAGGCAAGTAATCAAAATAACGGGTCAAGGTTTGAACCACAAAATCGTGAGATTTGTTGCGAGGGTCATAAAGAAGCCGGCCATGCTTGATAATCTGATAGGCCAAAAAGGGGCTGGCGGTATTGAGGATAGCGATGTCCACTTCCTTTTGATAATAATGACGAAGGGCATCGGCGAGGGCCAATTGAATATCCAAACGTTCCTCGGCAGCAACCCCCGTCTTTAAAAAAACGGCGATGTCGACGTCTTGAACCCTCTTTCGGTCTTTTCGGACGCTGGAACCATATTGAAAAGCCAGTTCCACTTCGGGATACCGGGACAGGATTGCTTCGGGTTTCATCTTTTCATAGTATCCATCTTTCAAGGAAAAACAACTACTTTTCCTTTTACCTGCCCATAAAAATGCCCCGTTCCTGATCGGAGGGGAATAACGCCTCACTCAAAGTGCCGGGTGTTTCCTGTTCAGCCGTCAGCAAGAGCAGAGCAGGATGACAACCCGAGTTTTCCACCAAGACCTTAAAGCCCCCCATCGGACGATTTGATCCTTGTCCGATTCCGAGGGCTATGCCATGAGGAGGGGTAAGAATGAATCTGCCGACTCAACTCTTCAAAAGAAAAAGTATCAGCGCCTGCATCAGCGATATCGAAAATCCCGCCACCCGCCTCAAAAAGGTTTTGGGGCCGTGGCAGATCATCGCCCTCGGGATTGGCGCCATCATCGGGGCCGGAATTTTCGCCTCGATCGGAACGGCGGCCGCCGGCGACGCGCTAAGACCGGGCGCCGGGCCGGGAATCATTCTCTCCTTTTTATTGACCGCCGCGGCCTGCGGCTTTGCCGCCCTCTGTTACGCGGAGTTTGCCGCCCTCGTCCCCATTTCCGGTTCGGCCTACACCTACGCCTACGCCACGATGGGGGAACTGGTCGCCTGGATTATCGGCTGGGATCTCATTATTGAGTATGGCGTCGGCAACGTGGCGGTGGCGATCTCCTGGGCCGGCTATTTCAATCAACTGCTGGCCGGTCTTGGCCTGCAAATCCCCGTCTATTTGGCAACCGACCTTCGCACCGCACTGGCCTCGCCGGAGATTTTGGCACAGGCCCCCCACATCGGTTCGATTCCCATTGTCTGCAATCTGCCGGCGGCGCTGATCGTTCTTTTGCTCACCTGGATTTTGGTGACCGGCATTAAAGAGAGCGCCCGTTTCAACGTGCTGATGGTTTTGATCAAACTGTTCACCCTCGGTCTGTTTGTCTTTGCCGGCTTTTTTTACATTCGTCCAGAAAATTGGCATCCCTTCATGCCCAACGGCTGGGCCGGCGTTCAGGCCGGCGCCGCGGTGATCTTCTTCGCCTACATCGGATTCGACGCGGTCTCCACCGTTGCCGAGGAGTGCCGCAATCCGGCCAAGGATATGCCGATCGGCATTATCGGCTCTCTGGTCATTTGCACGGTGATCTATGTGGTGGTGGCCGCGGTCTTGACCGGCATCCTCCCCTTTTCACAGCTCAACGTGCCGGACCCGTTAAGCCTCGCCTTGCATAGCATTGGGCGCGACCGTTTCGCTGGACTGGTGGCCGTGGGGGCGATCATCTCCATGACGGCGGTCCTGCTGGTTTTTCAACTGGGCCAGCCCCGCATCTTTTTTTCGATGGCGCGCGACGGGCTTCTGCCTCCCTGGTTCGCCAAGGTCCACCCCAAACACCGCACGCCGCACGTCGCTACGATTTTGACCGGCCTGGTGGTGGCCATGTTTGCCGCCTTCGCAAGGATTGACGAGATGGTCGACCTGACCAACATCGGAACCTTGTTCGCCTTCATTCTGGTTTGCGGCGGGATTTTGGTATTGAGAATCCGGGAGCCACATCTGCACCGTCCCTTTCGCGTCCCCCTCTTTCCCTGGGTGCCGATCTTGGGAATTTTCTCCTGTCTTTATCTCATGACGGGCCTGCCGCAGATCACCTGGGTCCGGTTTGGAATCTGGCTTCTGGTCGGTCTGGTCTTTTACGCCGCCTACGGCCTGAAAAAATCGCGGCTCACCTCGAAAACTTGAAGCTAAAATAGCGGATGAGCGGTCCCAAGATTGGGATATAGAATCCGTTGACGACGGCTAAATTCACTTGCGCTTCTCACAAATTTGGGTCCAAATTCCGTGCGGTTTCAAAATCGGCTTTCGCCTCCGCCCAGTAGCCAAGCTCTTCCTTGGCAACACCGCGATTGTAGTAGGCTGTGGCATATTTTGGATCGAGGGCGAGGGCCCGGTCGTAATCCGCAATCGCCTCCGCAAAGCGGCCAATATCTCCCTTGGCAACACCGCGATTGTAGTAGGCTGTGGCATATTTTGGATTGAGGGCGAGGGCTTGGTCGTAATCCGCAATCTCCTCCGCATAGCGGCCAAGCTCTCCCTTGGCAGTACCGCGATTATGGAAAAACAGGGCCATGGTCTGACGACGTGATTGGGAAGCAAGATAGACCCCCGCCTCACGACTCTTTTTGGAGATGTTCAGAATATTGACGTAATAGGAATCGGGAAGGATATATCCCTCATCCACATTAAATCTCTCTCCCTCTCCTTCCCATCGGACAAAGACATGCCCCGGAGCCAGGACAAGAGAAAGGGGCCAGCCCAGCTCGTGGGCCACCGCCAGAGCCATAAACGAGGAGGTGTCGCAATCGAGCTGTTTTCTTTTGACATTGGTTGTGAACAGGGCATCCTCCTGCCGAATGAAACGGACCCCCAAATCCTGCATGACCTGATAAACGAGTTGGATTTTTTCCTGATTGGCCCGGTGTTGGCCGTCGTTTAATCTCTCCCGGACAATTTTGAGGACCGTTTGCGCGAACGAGTAGGCTTGTTTTACATCCTCCGGGCTAACCATTTCAGACTCGATCGCCAAAAGCTCATGAATCGAATTGTCTCTTTTGAACGGGGCCGACCACCCAAAAAAGGCAACCCGCTTTCGCAGGGCCTGGGCGTTGTTCGCGGCAAAAAGCTCCCAATCGCCCGGATCTCCCACCGGGCCATTCTGATTGTAATCCTGGATCGTCTCTTCCGGCCGGATCTCCCCGTCCTGGTTGAGGTCAATCCCCCCCTGCCAGTTCGGATCCCGCATTAAAACGTCTCTAATCCATGAATAGCCCATAGTCATTTTGCCCCTACCATAGTTATCGGCAGAAATTCAAATTTGTTGCGTGGTGGGGAGCGAACCGGGGGGTGCAATGCTTAATTTGAATTAAATATTGTATCCCCCCATAGATAATGTTAAGGCCTGCTGGCTTCTGATGAAAATTCGTGATATCTTAAAACTGATTGAGTCTGGAGGGTGAAAAAAAATGAATCGCTTTCTTGTCGTTATTGAAAAAGCCGGAAATAATCATTCGGCCTATTCCCCGGATTTGCCGGG
>JACQMB010000154.1 GCA_016203765.1 Deltaproteobacteria bacterium | reverse complement strand
TCCCGGTGCTGGGGGACATTCCGATCCTTGGGTTTTTGTTTAGGCAGACCGATGACCAGAAGAGCAAAAGCAATCTGATGCTTTTTATCACGCCGCACATTATCCGGGACAGCTCCGATTTCAGCAAGGTCCTCCAGCGAAAGGTGGGGCAGACCTCTGAGTTTATGACCAGGAATTTCAAACCGAAGGAGAAATCAGACATCGAGACTGTGATTCACGGACACAACGCCGATATCGCCGACATCCTGGCGGGACGCCCCGGCCCCGGCGCCTTGGCCCCCCTGGAGAGCGGGAAAAAAGAGGCCGCGGCGGGTGAATCGGTTATTACCGCCGAACCCGAGGAGGAACCCTTGACGATTGTCATCCCCAAAGATGAAAAGGCGGCCAAGATGCTGGAGAAGAAGGCCATGGAAGAGGCCAAACAGCAAGCCGAAGAGGAAAAGAAGCGAAAGAAACAGGAAGAAGAGGCCGGCCGGCCTCCCCTGATTGAAGTTCCATCCCAGGCATCTCCGCCGCAGGAGGCCCAAGCCGCCCCCGCCCCCCGCGAAGACCATCCCCCCGTGATTACCCTGCCGCCCGGCGGCGCGCCAAATTGGGAAGAATAGGGCGTGGCGTCCATTTGCTGAATTTTTAAATTCACTCGATAGATTGTCTTTGGCAAGTTCTGGGACAGGAGGGGCTCGAAGATTCCCCCGCGCTCGGGTGTTGCGGGATCCCGCTAGGGGGCAACGCTCCGTTGCGACAAGCCTGGATCATCAAGAATCCATCCCGAAATCTCCCGCTAAATCCCGCAACACCCCTGCGCGCGGGTACTTCTCGCCCCTCCCGTTCCCGATCTTTCAACGGCAAACCCCTCTCGCTTATAAGTGGCAAAGAATATGAGCGAGAGGGGTTTGTTTTCGCCTGCCATGAGCAAGTAGGTTTCGAATCCGGCCGGAAGGATCGATTTCGAAAGCGACTTGCGCAGGAGCGAAGCCCGTATGACGAGGGAAAAATGCTATTGGTTTCCGAAGTTGGGGGTTGACAGAGGAAAAACACCAAC
This sequence comes from Deltaproteobacteria bacterium, assembly GCA_016203765.1. GTDB lineage: Bacteria > UBA10199 > UBA10199 > SPLOWO2-01-44-7 > SPLOWO2-01-44-7 > JACQMB01. Next base: position 4,519 of record JACQMB010000154.1, on the reverse strand, counting down.
TTCGATGAAACCAAAGCATTTTTCCCGAAGTCATAGGGCGAGCGGGCGCGGAGCTTTCGAAATCGCATCCTGGAGGCCGGTATTCGAGACCAGAGTGCGGAAGCCAACAAAGACAATCTATCGAGCGAACATAAATACTGACGACACGCCCTAAGGTCTCAGCGAATAGACATCTCGCAACGGATGGATATCGAGCAGATTGGGATGGTATCCCTTGACATACGGCTGGATGAGATAGGTCTTGGCCCGGGTCAGCACGGGAATGACGGCGGCTTCGTGGAGTAAAAGGGTTTCGGCTTTCTGATAGAGTTCGGCCCGTTTTTTTCTGTCCTGCGTATTTTGTCCCTCCGCAATCAGGGCGTCATAAGTCGCATGCGTGAAAGCGGCATGGTTTTGCGGACTGCCGCCGACAAAAAGTTCCAAAAAACTGTTGGGATCAAGATAGTCGCCATACCATCCTCCCCACGAAACATCAAAATCCCTGGCCTGCCTCCTTTTGAGATAATCATCCCATTCCTCTTCCAGCAATTGAACTTTAATGCCTAAATATTTTTCCCACATGGCGGCCACCGCCTGGGCCACCATTTGGCGGTCGGTCGCCTTATTATAGTGAAGGGTAATGGCGGGAAATTTTTTATGGGCATTGAAGCCGGCCTTGTCCAACAGGTGTTTGGCCTTCCAGGGATCAAAGGTCTGGGTGTATTCCGGGTGCGCATAACCCGGCATGCCGGGGGGGACAAAATAGCCGTAGGGGAGATCGCCCCGTTTCAACACCTCCTCGACAATTTTTTTGCGGTCAATGGCGGCGGCTAAGGCCTGCCGCACCTCCCGGATGTTGAAGGGGGGTTTTTTGGTTTGCACCATGAAATATTCGGTTCGCAAGACGGGTGCGGAGCGGAAATCGGAGCGGAATTTCAAAAGCGGGACTTTGGTGGGCGGTAATTCCGCCATGATGTCGATCCCCGTTCGGCCGTAAAATTTCAAGGCGGTGTCGAAATCGCCAAAGGGACGGAATAAAACGCCATGAAGCTTGATCGCCGACTTGTCCCAATAGTGGGGGTTGGGGACAAGCAAAACCCCCTGCTCCTGTTTCTGCCGGGAAAGCTGAAAAGCCCCATTGGCCAGCATCGAAGACCCCGCGACATCGGTGCGCCGGGGAACCAGCGAGGCAAAAGAGGTCAGGTACAAAAAATAGGGGACCGGTTTTTCCAGCGTGACCACAAAATGGCGCGGATTTTTGACCTCCATTCCGATTTTTTTTGGGTCCTGGAGTCGTCCTTGGGCGTACTCTTTCCCCCCCCTCAAATAAAAAAGGGAAAAGGCATAAGGCGATTTGGTTTTGGGATTTAAAAGGTGTTCCCAGGCATTCCAAAAATCCTGCGCGGTCACCGATTTGCCGTCATTCCACTTGGCGTCCTGACGAAGGAAAAATTGATAAATCCGCCCATCTTCGGAAATCTCCCATTTTTCGGCCACGCCGGGAAGGGGTTCCAAGGTTTCGGGATGATAACGGGTCAGCCCCTCAAAAATACCCTGAAGGATCAGATGCTCCCTTAGACCGGTGGCTTGGGCCGGATCGAGGGTGCGTGGTTCGCTTTCGATATGGATGCGAAGCAGGGTGTGGGTGGCGGAGACAACGGTACCCCCTAGAAGAACAAAGGCATAAACGAATAGACAACATACAAGTCTGGACCGTGGACCATGCCGCGCCCTGAGCTTGTCGAAGGGGACCATGGACCATGGACTCAGCATGTGATAAATTTGCTTCAATGAAAAATGTCCCCTTTTTTGCCAACCTATCAGATGGGACCCATTGTTATCAAGCCGCTTTAAAGATGGTTTTGACCTATTTTACGGGGAAAGAATGGTCCTTTGATGCGTTAGACCTCCTGACCGGCAAACTCAAAGATAAATGGACCTGGCCGACGGCCTCCCTGATCTGGCTGACGGAAAACGGTTTTGCAGTCAAACTGGTCGAAAAATTCAGTTATCGAGATTTTGCCGCGCGGGGCAAGGACTATTTGATCGAAAAATGCGGCCGGGAGGTGGCCGGTGCCCAGGCGTTACATAGCGATCTGTTCCGAGAACAGGCCCTGGCGAAACAATTTATTGAGAAGGGAGGAACCGTTGATTATCGCATACCTGGTTTGCAAGATATTGAGCAATCATTGAAAGATGAATATCTAATTATATGTAATATTAACGCAAATTGCCTCTACAATCATCCAGGATATTCGGGTCATTTTGTTTTGCCCTTAGCGACAGACCGTCAAAATATTTTGATCCACGACCCCGGTCTGCCACCGGCCCCATCCTTAAAGGTGCCCAAAACCATCTTTGAGAAGGCCTGGGGCTATCCAGATGAGAAAGACAAAAACCTGCTGGCCATAAAAAAGTCCACATAACTACTTGAAAAAACTTATTTCTTGACCCTCTCCCCGCAATGATGTAAATTTACTAATGAATTCGTTGGGTTGTACACCCCGCCGTGGGCGGGGCGAGCTGGGGGGTGTTATGAACAAATCGGAGCTGATCCAAAAGGTTGCCCAAAGGGTTAATTTAACAAGGAAAAAGGCGGAAGAGGTGGTCCATCTGATCTTTGATGCCATGTCCCAAGCCCTGGTTCGCGGAGATCGCGTGGAAATCAGGGGACTCGGCAGTTTTATGGTAAAAAACTACGCCGCTTATCAGGGGCGCAATCCCAGAACCGGGGAAGCCATTCAGGTTAAACCTAAAAAACTTCCCTTCTTTAAGGTTGGCAAAGAACTCAAAAAGCGGGTCGACAAGGGCAAGAAGGAGGAGCCGGCCTCTTCTTCTTCCTTTAAAACATAAATTTTATGCGGCAGTTTAAACCGTGGGAGTGGTTGATTTTGCAACAGCGCTATTTTGCCCGCCCAAGGCGGGGGTTAGACGCGCTCCATTCTGAATTTTTATCGTTTTCCAAAAAGGAACTTGAGCAGGGTCAAATAGAGTGGGCGGCATTGCAACGCCAAAATATTCGATTGCTCGGCTGGCAGGAGAAGAATTACCCCAAACTCTTGAAAGAAATCTATGATCCCCCCCTGGTGTTACAAGCTCAGGGAGATGTGGAGACGTTGAACGATCGTCCCTGGATTGCCGTAGTGGGGACGAGGAAGGCGAGCCGCTGGGGGAAAGAACAGGCCAAAGATGTCGTCACTTCGTTCGTAAAACAGGGTTGTGGGATTATCAGCGGCCTGGCCTACGGGATTGACGCGGCCGCCCATCAAGCGGCCTTGGATGCCGGCGGCCCGACCTGGGGTGTTTTGGGTTCCAGCCTCGACCGACTCTACCCGGTCCGCCACGCGCCGCTGGCTTCGCATATGGAAAAAAAAGGGGGAGGGCTTTTGTCTGAATTTCCCCTCGGGACCCGGGCGGAGCATTATCATTTTCCCCAGCGGAACCGGATTATCAGCGGCATGGCTCAGGCCGTGGTGATTATTGAAGCCGCCGGAAAGAGCGGCTCGTTGATTACGGCCCGATACGCCCTCGAACAGGGACGCGAGGTCTTTGTGGTGGTGCCGCCGAGTAGGGAAGATCCCCGCTATGAAGGGAATTGGCGTTTGTTGAACGATGGGGCAACGCCGATAGGGGACTACGGACTACGGACTACGGACCACGGACTGGGGATTGGGGACCCGGAACTCAAAACGTTTGATGGTGATATGCTGTCGCATCTGCAAGTTCCTTGCACGCTCGATCATCTCCTGCAAAAAACAAAAAAGCCCGTTCCGGAAATTTTGACTGCATTGACAAAACTTGAAAGTTTGGGAAAGGTGCGCAAACTTCCGGGACCTCTATGGCAAAGTCTCTAGTCATTGTTGAGTCCCCCGCCAAGGCGCGGACCCTCAAGAAATATCTGGGTAGCGGTTTTCAAATCATGGCCTCGGTGGGGCATATCAAGGACCTCCCCAAGAGCAAGCTGGGAGTCGACATCGAGAATGATTTTAAACCGACCTACGAAATCATCCGGGGAAAGTCGAAGGTCATCAAGGAAATTGTGGAGGCGGCCCAAAAAGCGGAGACCGTCTACCTGGCCCCGGACCCGGACCGGGAAGGAGAAGCGATTGCCTGGCACGTGGCGGAGGAAATCAAAGGTAAAAAGAAAAAGAAAACGGACGGTGGTCCAAAAATCCATCGCGCCATGTTCAACGAGATCACCAAGCAGGCGGTCACCCATGCCATCGCCCATCCCTGCAAACTTAACCCCAGTCTCTATGAGGCCCAGCAGGCCCGGCGCATTCTCGACCGGTTGGTTGGTTATCAAATCAGTCCCCTCTTGTGGGATAAGGTGCGCCGGGGTCTTTCGGCCGGCCGGGTCCAGTCGATCGCCGTTCGGATTATCTGCGAGCGAGAAGAAGAAATAGACGCCTTCAAATCCCAGGAGTATTGGTCGATCACGGCGAAGCTGGAAGGAGGGACTCCGCCCCCCTTTGAAGCCAGGGTGATTGGGACCGTGGACCATGGACCCTTCGACAAGGCTCAGGGCAGGCCGTGGACC
>JACQMB010000148.1 GCA_016203765.1 Deltaproteobacteria bacterium | reverse complement strand
TGGTTTGCTAAACCAGTATACGCCCAAAAGGTGTATCGAGGGTTCAAATCCCTCCCTCTCCGGATGGCCCCGCAGGGGTCAGCCGGAGAGGAAGTTTTGGATTGGGTTCCTTGTTCCGACCGAGCGCGGGAACCCACCGAGTACGAGCGAGGTGGGTGCGCGAGGAAGTCCCGAGGGCAAAAGCCCGAGGGAAAATCCCTCCCTCTCCGCCAAACAACAAAAAAGAGGCGAACAATGTTGGGTGTTTTGTGATATGCGGGTTCCATAAGACCACGAGGTGATCCGGAAGCGGTTCAGTGTTTCCTATCATCCCAATCACCTCTGGCGACGCGGGTCCGGGAGCGGGATGGGGAGGCGATCGAGCGCTGGAAAAGGGCCGAGTGGCCTCGGTTCAAAAAAAGCCCGAAGACTTGGTGCCCGCCTCCTGTTTCTCGATGAATCAGGCTTTCTGCCCGGGCAGCCATGATTCGAAAGATTTTTCGGCCCTGAGGCGGGAAGCGTGTCGCATAAAATTATAAATGGATTTGACACCCTTTCCGTTTTCTTTTATTTCCCGCCTCCAAAAGGAGTCGAAATTTGCGAAAATCATTTTGGGTGGTTTTGCTTTTTGCGACGGTTTTTTTCATCGGCGCCGCCTCTTTTGCAAGGGAGATTTCCACCAAAGAATTTCTTGTCAGTTCCTTTGTCAAAACATTTCGAAACAAAAAATATGAGAAGGCACTGAAGGAATGCGACGCCCTTTTGAAAAAATACCCGAACGATCCGCTTCTCTTGCGCTACCGCGCCCTGACTTTGGAAAAATTGCACCAAGTGACAAGAGCGATTCAACTTTACCGGCAAATCCTCGCGGCCTATCCGGGCGATATCCCCGCGCGGCTCTTTCTGGGCCTGGCCTACATCAAGCTGGAGGAATATGAAAAGGCCCGGAGAGAACTTCGCTTCGTTTCCCGGAAGGCCTCTTCCGCAGAATACCGTCATTGGGCGGAGGCCCAATTAAACCGCTTGCGCGAAAATATCCGCACGGCCGGTAAGCCCGTAAAAAAGAAAGCGTATGTTATCGGAAAAGGAGGGGTTGCCTATGACAGCAATCCTTTGCTGGTCCCCAACAACGGCAATTTATCGTCAAGAAACAAGGCCGATGCCGCTCGTTTCATGGTGGAACTCAATGCCGGATATCCTTTATGGTTAAAGAGAAATTTTCGCGCCGATATTTTATATATCGGCGAAGCCTACCTTCACACCGAAGGGGCCAGAGACGCCGATTTCACCTCTCAAGGAATCGCCTTTGATTCCAAACGGCGCGTTTTCGCCGGCAAGCGCTCGGTTCTTTTGGGGGGACGATACGATTTTCGCGCCAATTTGCTGAAAACGAATCTTTTCTCGATCGTCAACCGGTTTTACGCCAGCGCCGACACCTCCTTTTTCCCCAAAACGCAAACGCATTTCTACGGGCGCTTCGGCATTTTGGAATATGCGTCGGACGGCGCCAATCCCGCCATCTCCTCCCGCGACGGCATCCGCGGCGGCATGGGACTCACCCAATATTTTTACAAATCGAACTTCAAGACCTTTTTCTTCATCAAAGGGGAAGGCAATTTCGACAGAACGCGTGGAGACAATTTCGACCGATGGGGAGCGCTGACGCGCGCCGGAGCGCATATGCCGCTCGTCTTCGTCAAAAAGACCGATCTGGATCTGTCGGGCGGATTCAGCTGGGGGAGCTATCCCAATTTTCAATCCCTCTCCGCATTGGATACCCGAACAAGGGAAGATCATGTCTGGGATCTTTACGCGGGAGTGACGCGGCATTGGAAGCCGAATTTTGCCTCCCGCCTTTTTTACCGGTTTATCGGTTCAGAAAACGACAACGATTTTTTTGATCGCACCCGCCACATCGCGGGAGGGAAGGTTATTTTTTCGCTTTAGGAGGCGAAGGAGAAGGAAAGGAATGCAAGAACAAATAAAAAAATGGATTGCAGGCGCGATTTTTCTGGTTTTACTCCACTCCCCTGCTGCGGTTTTCGCCGGGGAGAAGAGAGATATCGAGGTAGACCGCGAAATCAGAGGCGCCGAGATTAAAAAAGGGAGCCTCGTTTCAAAACCGGGCAGCCAAAGCGAGGCGCACAAAAAAACCGTCTCCCCGCCGCTGCCCCGGAAAGACGAAGAAAATCGGGTCACGCCGGACACCATCGGCGAGGCTGAAAATAAAACAATTTTCAAATTGGATCTGGAGGGGGAAGGGGTCACATCGATTGAAGAGGATGTAAAAAGAACTCCGGAGGTTGTCCGGGAAGAAGTGAGGGAAGAAATAAGGGAAGAAAAAGAGCCGATGACAGCTGAAAAAGAGGAAACAGTGGCCGAAGAAACCGTGCCGGAGGAAAGCACCGGGGGAGAAACCCCGCTTGAAGAAACCGTAGTCGAGGAGCCAGAGAGCCCCATTCTCGATGCCGAGGCCGATGTGAATCTGAAATCAGGAACAGTTGAAACCGACGTGACTGTCGATACCAGCGGCGAACTGGAAGAGAGAGAAATTCTAGATGCCGATGTCGCGGTCGAAGAGACAACGGTTGAAGCAGAGGTGGGAAGCGCCACCGACATCACGGGGGAAGAACTGGTTGAAAACGCCGATATAACAACCGAACCGGTCGCAACGGCTGTTCCACCCCCTGCCGATGTCAGCGCCGATATCGATACAACCGGAGAAACGACCGGAGGCGAGGGGGATGTCGGCATTGAGGCCGAGGTTTCCGATGTCAGCGAAAGCGAAGACGAAGCCTGCGATCCGGTCGACGGACTCACCTCCGACACTTGCATAGCCCCGCTTCCTTAGTATGAGGAAAATCGGCGTAACCCTCTTCCTTTTCTTTTCTCATAGCGGAGTCGGCAATCGGCAGAGCGCCGACAAAACCGATCAAAGAACCGGAGATCAAGGCAATTCCTAAAATCACTGCGACGCTCGGAACGGGAATGGGCGTTATTTCGGGAAATGCCGATGGGGCCGCCTTCGGGTTTGACGCTTCTTTAAGACATCCACTCAAAAAATTTCGCCAGACTCTTTCCTTTTCCTCCCTTCTCACGACCGATACCACCCCCAATGGAAAATATGCCCGCCAAATCGGCGGCGCTTACCGTCTCCGTTATTTTTGGTTGCCGTTTTTTTCGAGTTTTGTCGGCGGCGGCATTTCCAACCAGCCTCTTTTTGGACAAAATCTTTCAGCCAGCGCGCAAGGAGGGATGGCGCTTCATCTTTTTGAAAAACAAAAGCGGTCGGCAAGAATGGAGGCCGGTTATTCCCGAAGCCACGCGGAAGAAACGCCCGGCGGCGCTTCAAACTCCAACGGTTTTTTTTCAAGCCTCACATGGAGTGAACCGTTCACTCAAACATTATCTTCTGATCAAACGGTTGTCTATGAAACCAATCTAGAACGTCTCAGGGGCTACTCTTTTGAAACAGATAGCGCTTTTGTCATCTTGCTGAATGATCTCCTGAAACTCGCCTTCGGCTTCACCGCCTTTTTCAACAAGGAACCGGTGGCCGGCTACCAACAATGGGATTTTGTGGGGTTTGCAACACTGATCACTGCTTTTTAATTTCAAAAATCGTCGGAGTGCTCCCCGGTGATTTCTTCCGCCGTTATTGGATGCCGGTAGATAAGCCGAAAAGTAGCAACCAGAATACAGCCACTACTTCTGGTTTAATTCGAACCGGCCGCGGCTGGACTGCGGACGCGGTGCCAGACCTGATTCCTGCCTAACAGGGAAAAGCCGATATACCCGCGAACCTTCAGTTGATCGCCCTCCGGCAGGAGGGTAATCTTGCATTTGTAGGTTTTGCCGCTGTCGGGATCGAGAATCCTCCCCTCCTTCCAGACGCCGTCCTCGTCTTCCTGAAGCCCCCACATGAACCGCATTCCAATGACCGGCTGGTTGTGAAATTCACCCTCACACTTCTCGCAGAGATCCCCCGGCCCCTCCCCCGGCACCAGGCTCTTGACGATCTTTCCGTAAACAACCCCGCCCGACTCGTAGACCTGAACCACACTGCGCGGTTTGTCGGTCTTGTCGCTGATAGTCTTCCAATACCCCACGGGAGAGTCTTTTTTTCCGGAACCGGCCGCCGCCGCGATAGATACGGAAATCCCCGCCAGCCAGGCGGCTAACCATAGTTTCGTTTTCATGTTTTCCCTCCTTGACCCGCAAAAATTATCATAACCCGTTTGAAATGGAAAGGCTTGCTTTTGCCGGCGGCTTCCGCTAACAAACAGCGCCATGCCGAAGATTGCCGCCGCCGTTCAAAGAAAAATCAACGAGGCCTGCAAGGAGGCGGGCTCCGGCCGTCCGCCGGAGTGTGTGGAGGCCGTTGCCGGAAAAATCAGGGAGCAGGCCGCCCGGGCCTGCCGATACCGGGCGGCTGAAAGGCAAACCCCCGTTGCCTCTTGCACGGATCGGCTGGTCTCCAGTTATTGGCTCAACATCGACCAACTTAAGAAACGCTTGCCGGCCAAACTAAAATACGTGGCCGACGACATTTTGGAATCCAGCCCTCTGGAGGCCGGCGATGGAACCACCCATCGCTCTCTGGCAACTTTCGTCGACAAAGAGGCCCGGATTTTTGCAAGAGAGGAGGCCGTCCCGCCCGAGGCTCGGTGCATGAGCCATTATGAACGGAAAATTTTTGAGCGGTTGAATCAGGACCGCGGCCGCTTTGGGCAAAAGCCGCTCAAACCGGACTGCGATTTGGTGAAGGCGGCCAAGAGCCATTCCGAGGACTTGGGAAGACACAAACCCGATTGGATAAATAATGACACCTACAAACCCCACATCGGTTCCGACGGAAGGACTCCGCATGAGCGGATCACGGCGGCCACTGCCGGGCGCTTTTACAAAACCGCCGAGAACACTTGGCGAAGCGGAATGATGTACACCCTTTTCAACAGCGACGCCTGCCAGGTTGATTTGATGAATAGCGAGGGTCATCGCAACAACATTTTGGCTCCTGACTTGACGCACGCGGGGATCGGCATCTATGTTGACCCCAACAATGGCCAAGTCTTTGTCACCCAGAACTTCGGAGGAGTGCCCCAAGGCGCCGGAGCGTCTCACCGAGCCGGAGGCCGTTAACCTCTTTCATCGCGCGCCCCTCAAGGCGCTTCAAAAAAAGGCCCACGCCCGGCGTTGCCAAATTCTGCCGGACAAACAGGCCACCTATCTGGTCATGCGGATTGTCAGCTATACCAACCTTTGTGTGGCCGACTGCAAGTATTGCGCCTTTTATCGAAGACCCGGCCATTCGGAGGGTTACACTCTGACCCACGAACAAATTTTTGAAAAAATCGACCGGCTTTTGGAAAAAGGAGGTTCGCTCGTCGCCATGGAGGGGGGATTTAATCCGGCCCTCAAACTCGATCATTACGAAAAACTCTTTCAGGCGGTGCGAGGCCGCTACGAAGACAAGATCGAAATTTACGGTCCCACCGCCGTGGAAGTCCTGTTTATCGCCCGCAACTCCAAGGTGCCGGTTCCGGAGACACTGCGACGGTTAAAAGCGGCCGGCCTGCGCTGGATCCCCGGCGGCGGGGCCGAAATCCTGACCCCCGAATGGCGAAAAAAACTATCCCCCAAAAAATATTCGGTCGGGCAATATCTGGAGACCATGGAGACGGCGCAGCAAATGGGTTTCGGCACCACCGCCACGATGGTGATCGGCTTTGGCGAGCCTTATGAGGCGAGGGTCGAGCATCTCAAAACCATTCGGAGCCTGCAGGATAAAACGGGGGGCTTTGCCAGTTTTTTGCTTTGGACTTATCAAAGTCAAAACACGGCGCTCGGCGGAGCGGTCACCTCCAACGACGATTATCTCCGCACCGTGGCCATTTCCAGGCTTTATCTCGATAACATTTTCCACCTCCGCGCTTCCCTCTTGACGCAGGGGGAGCCCGGTGCTTTAAGCCTCAAATACGGGGCCGATGATTTTGACATCGCCCTTGAAGATCAAGTCACGCAACAGGCGGGGACACACATAGAGGAAAATGTTGAACGGGTGTTAAGCTGGGTCCGGGAAACGGGGTTGACACCCATTCAGCGCAAACCCTGGGAGGTTCCAAATGGCACTGCCGACTGAAACACAAATCATTGATAATCTGAAAAATGTTCTCGACCCCGAACTCCACATCGACGTGGTTAATCTGGGCCTGATCTACGGCGTGAACAGGGACGAGAAAAAAAATCATGTCCATGTTCAACTGGGTTTGACCAGTCCTGCCTGCCCTTACGCCCCCGAACTCCAAAGACAGGTGGAGGAAACCGTTGCCAAAATGGAAGGGGTACAGACCTCCGCGGTCGAAATTACTTTGTCTCCCCCTTGGGATCCCCGCACCATGGCCTCGGATGAGGCCAAGGATATGCTTGGAATCTTCTAGATGATCTGCTAAAAATCACCGGCTTGTGAATCGCCTTGTTCCCGTTTTGCTGACCGCCTTTCTCTTAGGACCGGCCGCCGGCTTTTCGGCTGAAAAAGTTTCTCTTTGGGAGGCCAAAGGGATGTTTCATTTTGCCCGGGGGGAATACCCGCAGGCCCTTAAATTTTTTAAAAAAATCCACGGGATCGATTCCAAAAACGAACAAAATCTCTACCATCTGGGAACGACCCACCTCAAACTGAAAAATTATCGGAAGGCCTCCCGGTTTTTTAAAAAACTGTTTGAAGAACACTCCGGCTCCGAATTGTCTCTCCTCGCCGAAAAATGGATGGCGGAAATCGAACAGGCGGTGGCCCAGACCAAAGAGCCCCGCAAAAAAAAGCGCTGGAACCTCAAGGGCTCGGCCTCTTCCTACTATGACTCCAACGTCACCCTTGATCCGGATAACCAAAACCTGGACGGTTTTTCCGACCGGGATGATTTCATGGCCGTGGGGACCCTCGATCTCAATTATTTTCTCGTCAACCAAGAAAAAACTCAATTTTATGCCGGCTATAGCGGCTATCAAAGCGCTCATTGGAACGCGCTCAACATCGACGCCAACCGTTTCAACTACGGCAGTCACCGGGTCGGCCTGGGGCTGACCCGCAAACTCAACGACCATATCCGGTGGACGGTCCCGGGCGACTACAACTTCGTCACTTTGGGAAAGGCCAAATATCTGCAAAGCGGTGCCATGGAGAGTATCCTGGACATGATGCATATGGATCACTGGATGCTTAGCGTGACCGCCGGCGTCCGACGGGACTGGTTTTATCAATCGCTAAACAATACCGCCCAAAACCGGGATGCCACCCAGCCCTACGCCCGGCTGGAAGAATACTTTTTCGCCCCTCACAACCGGGAGGTCTATTTCAAAGCCGGCTACGGTTTTGAAAAAAATCTTGCCGGCGGGAATGACTGGGACTTCAGCGCCCACCATGCCCTCTATGCGATCCATTTTCCGATTTGGTGGCGGATCAAATTTTTGATGGCCGGGGATGTGGTGGTGCGGCGCAATTTTGACCGCACCGATTCGGTCTTCAATGTCCTCCGGCGGGACAAATCCCTTTATCATACCGTGGTCTTCAGCAAAGATCTTCTGCGTTTCCTCCGGATCGCCGCTTCCTATTCCTTCTTTATCCGCGACTCCACCCTGGCCCGCTATACCTACCGCCGCCATGTGGCAGGGTTGACTTTCTCCACCCAACTGTAAGACAATGAAGTCAATGAAAAAAGCGGCGTTTTTACTCTGGTTTTGCCTGGCGGCCCCCCTATGGGCCGCCGCACCGGTGGGCCAGGTGATCGATCTGGAAGGGGATGCCTGGATCACCCGCAAGGGGGGACAACCGGCGCGGGCCGTCCTCCAATATGCCGTCTTTTTGGAAGATCAAATCGAAACCAGGGCGAGCGGCGGGGTCAAAATCCTGTTCGTGGACGACACCCTCCTGACGGTCAAGGAAAATTCCAAAGTTCTCATCACCCAATTTCTTTTTAATCCGAAGGCTAAACAGCGAAGCATCGCTCTGGAGGCGATCTTTGGCAGACTGCGCACGATCGTCACCCGGTTCGTGGGGAAGGACCAGTTGGTGGAGATCAAAACGCCCACCGCGGTGGCGGGCATCCGGGGAACCAATCTGGGATTGATGGTCGAGGCAAAAAAAACGATCCTCTATTGCTTTCACTGTGAAAAACAGGAGGTCCAGGCCTTCAACCGGGAATTTCCGGGCCAGACCGTCACCCTCTCTACCAAGGAAGCGATCGAAATCAGCGCCGGCCGGGCGGCTGACCCAAGCCATATCGTACCAATCCCCGCGGATATTTTAAACCGGATCGACACCCTCTTTGATATTCGGAAGGGTGCCGCCGCCGAGTCGGTCAAACAGGCCGGTGAAAGCGCCGCGAAAGAATCGGCCGACGAGGCCGAACTTTCCAAAACGGCCGGCCGAGCCAAAGAGGATGCCTCCCCTGTTATGAAGGATGCGGAGATCATTCCCGGCGGGGGGGATGAAGCAACGACCGGTTCCACGGTAACCATCACTCTGCCCCAATAACGCGTGAAAAGACTCTTTGCCATTGCGTCTGTTTTAACCCTCCTCTTTCTTGGCGCTGTTTTTCTCTTCCCAAAATTTTTTGCCGGCTTGGAGGCCAAATGGGTTGACCAATACTTTCACCTGCGCGGGCCCAAGTCCCCCCGGCATCCGATCGCCTTGGCCGTCATCGATGAAAAAAGCCTCAACCAAATGGGGCGCTGGCCCTGGCCCCGCTCGCAGATGGGCCGCCTGGTGGAAAAGTTAAACGATTTAGAAGCCAAGGCCGCCGGTTTTGACATTACTTTTTCGGAGGTCAGTGCCGAGGATCCCCTGTTTGCGCAAGCCTTGCAAAAAGCGGCCGGCAAGACCGTCCTCGGTTTTTTCTTTTATCCCTCCCCGGAGGAGGTGGCGGAAGCCGTTTTAAATCCCAAAGAGGCTCAAGAAAACGAGCAAAGCATCCATCCCTCGGCCTTGAGTTTTTCCTCCAAACAGATGGAGACCTCCGGAAGAAAAGTTTTTGGCGTGCAGGCCAACGTGCCGTTGATTGCCCAGGCCGTCGGACGGGCCCATCAGGGGTTTTTTAACGTCTTTCCCGATGAGGACGGGGTGATTCGGAGCGCCCCGCTTGTTTTATACTACCGGGGAGAGGCCTATCCTTCTTTGGCTTTGCAAATGGCCGGCCTGGTCACCGGTTTTTCTCCCATCCCCATCTACGATGAAGAGGGAAGGCTAAAGGGTTTAAGCCTTGGCAAGCAACGCATTCCCCTGCAGGAAAACGGCGAGCTTTGGATCAACTACTCGGGGGCCCCCAGGACATTTGAACACATCAGCGCCGTCGATATTTTACAAAATAAAATCGAACCGAACCGGCTGAAAAATAAAATCGTCCTGGCGGGGGCCACCGCCATCGGCATTTATGACATGCGGGTCACTCCTTTTTCGGCCGCCGCGCCCGGCGTGGAGATTCAAGCCACTGTTTTGGAAAACATCTTGAGCGGCGATTTTGTCCGCTTCGACGCCGACTCCCATCTGGCCTCTCTGGGACTTGTCCTTCTAATCGGTCTTCTGTTAGGCCTCCTCCTTCCCCGCCTGCGCGCCCTGCCGAGCGCGTTGTTCTTTGCCGCCTCGCTTCTGATTTTGTGGCTGGCCGGTTATTTGCTTTTTCTAAAGGGCGGCTGGGTCCTGCCGGTGGTCAAGCCGACTCTGAACGGTTTCCTGGTTTTTGGCACCGTCAAGATCTATCGCTTTTTTACCGAGGAAAAAGAGCGGCGCAAAATTCGCAAAACCTTTCAACACTATTTGAGTCCGGCGGTTATCAAAGAAGCCCTGGAACATCCCGAACGGCTGAAATTGGGAGGCGAGCGGAAAGTATTGACGGTGCTCTTCTCCGACATCCGTGATTTTACCCCCAAGTCGGAAAAACTCCCCCCGGAAAAACTGGTCCGGCTGTTGAACGATTACTTCACGGCCATGACGGAGATCGTCTTCAAATACGAGGGGACCCTCGACAAATTCATGGGAGACGCCATCATGGCCATCTACGGAGCACCCCTGCCCCAAAACGATCATGCCTTGCGGGCCGGGCTGACCGCGCTGGAGATGATTCAAAAGTTGAACGAAAACAAGGCGGCCTGGTGCGCCAAATACGGACTGGATGATTTCAAAATCGGCATCGGGATTCACACCGGCGAGATGGCGGTGGGGAACATGGGCTCGCTCAAACGCTTTAATTACACGGTGATCGGCGACGCGGTCAACCTGGCCAGCCGCCTGGAGACCCTCACCAAGGAATACAAGGTCCCCATTATCGTCAGTGAAACCCACTACCGGCTGGTCCAAGAAAAACTGTCGGCCAAGAAGCTGGCCGAAGTCCGGGTGAAGGGAAAAGAGGAAGCCACGATGATTTACGAACTGGTCGGGCGTAAACCTTGATCGGATTTTTCAAAGGCCAAAATCAGCATTAAAACCAGATTCACAAAAGGAACCAGCATTCCCAAACCCCACCAGGCCGATTTACCCCTCCGCTTGGCAATGGCCCCCCAAACCAAAGCGACAAAGACAAGGTTGATGTAGGGAATAACCAGCAGGAGAATCCACCACATCGGTTTTGCGGCCATTTGCACCAGCAGAACGAGATTGGCGATGGGGATCAGGGCCAGGATCAAGCTGGATTTAAAAGGCATCCCGATTCTTTCGGCTATTTTGGCCAGGAGCCAGGCGAAAAAAACATAGACGCCCAAGATAACAACCACCAACACCACGGCTTGCACAACCGAACCCATCAGCCTGGCTTGTTCAACCGGGTCTTCCATCGATATGTCCATCCCTTCAGAACCGACCTAATCACAACGTGTGTAGGAATTGCAGTCAAAATCGGTGCTGTTATAGCACTGGCAATCACAATGGTTCAAATAGCGATACCCCTGCGGACAGCAATAAACCTGGCCAGACATCACGCCACAGCCGGTCGTGATGCAGGTATGCTGGCCCGGACAGGTCTGGGCAAGAAGAATCGGCGCTTCGGCGTTTTCCGCTGAACAGAGAACGGGCAAGGCATAATCCTTCTCTATCGCTTTCTTCTCTTTGGCCTCCGCCGCGATGAATCCTAAGCTTAAAGCCAGGACGAGACACACAACCAACCGGATTAAAAGCTTCATTTTTTCACCCCCCTTTCTTAGGGCCATTTTACATCTTCTATTTTAACCGAGCAAATAGAATTATTGTTTTTGAACTTTATCCGACGAGGAATTGAAATTGACAGGGGGTGAAAACTGACCTACGCACTAACCGCCATGACAATCCTGGTGGTCGGTTCGGTTGCCTATGACGGTCTGGAAACCCCCTTTGGAAAAAAAGAGCGGATCCTCGGCGGGGCGGCCACTCATTTTAGCGCCTCCGCTTCTTTTTTTGCCCCGGTCCAGCTGGTCGGCGTGGTGGGGGGCGATTTTGACGAAAAAGAACTCGATTTCTTGAAGAGGCGGGGGGTCGATCTTGCGGGCCTGCAAATTCAAAAAGAGGGGAAGACCTTTTTCTGGAAGGGAAAATACGGTTACGACTTGAATGAGGCTCAAACACTCGATACCCAGCTGAATGTCTTTGCCGAATTTAACCCCGCCCTTCCCGAAAATTTCAGGTCCGCCTCTCATATTTTTTTGGCCAACATCGACCCGGAGCTTCAGGTCAAGGTTTTGAAGCAGGTTCAAAAACCCAAATTGGTGGCGATGGACACGATGAATTTTTGGATTCAGGGGAAACGAAAAGAACTGTTAAACACGCTGCGGCACGCCGATTGCCTCCTCGTCAATGAATCGGAAGCCAGACAGCTGACCGGGGAATACAACCTGACCAAGGCCTTCAAGAAAATCCGCTCCTGGGGTCCAAAAATTTTGGTGGTGAAGCAGGGGGAATACGGGGCGATGCTGTTTGCCGACGATTTTGTTTTTTCAGCCCCCGGTTATCCCCTGGAGGATTTAAAGGATCCGACCGGCGCCGGGGACAGTTTTGCCGGCGGCTTTATCGGTTTTTTGGCCAAAAAAAACGCCCCCCTCACCGAAGAGAACCTGAAACACGCCGTGGTCTGCGGCTCGACGATGGCCAGCTTTCAGGTGGAGGATTTTGGATTGGAGAGGATGCGCACACTGACCAAAAAAGAAATTCAGGAGCGCTTCCAGGCCTTCAAAAAATTAAGCCACTTCGAAGAGACCCTCATCCTTTAGCCAGCGGCGGAAGGCCTTTTCATCCGCTTGTTTAAATTCCACGCCCCCCTCGTAAACGGGGGGGCCGAACCGGTGGGGAATGGGGCGAACCCATCTTACCTCGGCTGGAATCTTGATATTCGGATGATCCGAGACGTCGAGCTCCAGCGTTTCCCCTTTTTTAAAAACTTCCCGGGAACGAAAACAGGCCCCCGACAAAGAGATGTCCCGGAAATGGGCGGCCACCCACTTTCCGTTTCGCCAAGCGCGGGAACGGTACGAAAACGAATTTTGAAAGATAAAACGCCGGTGCTTGCGCAGTTCCTCTTGAGGAGAAAAGGGATTTGGCTCAGGCGCGGAGGCTTCGGAGGCAAAACCTTTCAAAAATTGTTGATCGTATTGACGCCGGCGTTCGGAATCACCCAAAATCTCATAGGCCTCGTTGATAAGGCTCGCCTCTTCATGATCGCCCCCCAGGTCCGGATGCTTTTTCAAGGTCTTCAGATGGGCGTAGTAGGCCGCCTTTACGATCGCCGGATCGGCCTTGGGGGAAATTTGCAGGATTTGATAATAATCCCGGTTACCGGCCATGGGGCGGCACCCTAGCAAGAACTAGGTTG
Source organism: Deltaproteobacteria bacterium (assembly GCA_016203765.1). GTDB lineage: Bacteria > UBA10199 > UBA10199 > SPLOWO2-01-44-7 > SPLOWO2-01-44-7 > JACQMB01. The sequence continues at coordinate 34,756 of JACQMB010000148.1, read as the reverse complement.
GTTGTAAATACCCATTCGACTGGAACCAGCCGACAGCCTTGGCAAAGGCTTTTTCCACGGGACTTTGGGGAAGGTCCAGCTCCCGAACCGCCTTGGAGGCGTCAAAATACATGTGCCGCCGGGCCATCTTGACCGCCCCCAGCGAAATTTTAGGGCGTTTCTTTTGAAAACGGGAGGCCACCTCGCTCCCCAGAGCCATAACCCAAGCCAGGCCGTAGGGAATGCAAAGGCGGGGTGCCGCCCGGCAATTCAATTTTGCAACGGCCTCGTAGATAGCCCGAAGCGAAATGTTTTTGTTTCCCAAAATATAGCGCTCGCCCGTTTTTCCTTTTTGGGCGGCCAACCAGTGGCCCTCGGCCACATCCTCCACATCAATGATATTCAATCCCGTATCGACATAAGCCGGGATCTTTCCCTGCAAAAAATCGAGGATGATTTTGCCGGTGGGGGTCGGCCGCACATCGAAGGCGCCGATCGGTGCCGAGGGGTTTACAATCACAACAGGCAGGCCTTCCCTTGCATACCGCAACACCAACTGCTCGGCCAAGAACTTGGAGCGCTTGTAATCATTTTCCATCTCGGCCTCGGTCGCACAACAAGTTTCATCCGATGGTTTCCCCTGATTTTCCGGACAACGAAGGGTTCCGACCGTGCTGGTATAAACAATTTTTGGGATGCCTGCGCGGCGGGCGGCCTTCAGAATATTTTCGGTTCCCCCGACGTTGACGTCATAAAAAATCCTCCGGTCGGGGGCCCAGAAGTCATAGTGGGCCGCCGTGTGAAATAAAAGATCACAACCTTGGAAGGCCCTCCCCAGCGAGGCGCAATCGCGCAGATCTCCCTCGTAAAATTCGATGTCGAGTCCAGTCAGGGCCTTTCGCGAGCTCGTTTTGCGGACCAAAACCCGCACCCCAACCCCCTTTTTTAGGAGGGCCCGGACCAGATTGGCCCCGATAAAACCGCTTCCCCCTGTTACCAATGCCTGCATTTTTACCTTTAAATGCTGTTTAACCGTATCTTTACCTCTTTTGCAAATGTTTTTGTTTCCGCCGTTATATGACCTCCGAGAAAGAAAAAATCTGGCGCTCTCTCGGAAAATGTGAAAAAATACTCATTAGCACCCAAGGAACAGGAGGTGAGCAACGATGTCAAAAAGAAAAGCCTTTGGCGGCTACGCCATCTGCTTCAAGGGCTGTAAGGATCCCATTCAAAAAGTCTTCGGATCCAAACGCCTGGGTCCCAGCCTAATGACCAAAAAGCTGTGGAACTATGTGAAGCGGAAAAGACTTGCGAGAAAGCATTAGAAGTGAAATGCACTTGTAGCTCCCCCTCCCCCGCCTGAAGTGGGGAGGGGCGCTATAAGGCATGTTGATTGGAATCCGCAAGGAAGACAAAAACATCTGGGAGAAGAGAGTTCCCCTTACCCCCTCCGACATTCAAGGACTGATCCGAAAGGAAAAAATCGAATTTCAGGTTGAGTCATCCGCCCGGCGCGTTTTTTCCGATGCGGACTATGCGGCCGCCGGGGCCAAAGTCGTGAAGAGTGCGGCCGCATGCCCCATTGTCTTCGCCGTCAAGGAAATGCCGGTTTCCTTTTTCCGATCGAACGGCGTCTACATCTTTTTTTCCCACACGATCAAGGGGCAAAAGGCCGGTATGCCGATGCTTAAAAAACTTCTCGATCTTTCATGTACCTTGATCGACTATGAAAAAATAGCGGACGGGGATGGCCGGCGGCTGATTGCCTTTGGCCGCCACGCGGGAATCGCGGGGATGATGGACAGTCTGTGGGCCTACGGCCGGCGGCTTGACGGCAAAGGGGTGAACAATCCTTTTCGCCAGTTAAAACCGGCGCACACCTACCCTTCGCTGGAAGCCATCCGCGAAGCCGTCCTGCAAGCCGGGAGGCGAATGCGCACGACGCTGGTCTGCGGTTTTGCCGGTTACGGCAGGGTTTCACAAGGGGCGCAGGAAATTTTTGACCTTTTGCCGGCGTCCCAGGCCAAAAAAATCGTTTTTAAAGAATCGGACCTGTTCGAGCGCGCCGACGGCGCCCCGTTTGATCTTCGGGATTATTATCAAAACCCTCAAAACTATCGTTCGGTTTTTGAAAAATATCTGCCCGGCCTCGATCTGCTTATCAACGCCTTCTAGTGGGAGAAAAATTATCCGCGCCTGGTCACCAAGGCCGGTTTGAAGAAGGCACCCCGCCTGAAAGTCATCGGCGACATCTCCTGCGATGTGGAAGGCTCCATCGAAGTGACGGTGAAGGCGACCGACCCCGGCAATCCGGTTTATGTTTACGATCTGGAGAAAAACAGGGCCGTCGACGGTTTCAAGGGAAGCGGGCCGGTCATTCTGGCCGTGGATAATCTCCCCTGTGAGGTGGCCCGGGAGGCCTCGATCGATTTTAGCGCCGCCTTAAAACCCCTGGTCCCGGCCATCGCCAGGGCCGATTACGCGCTCCCCTTTGAAAAACTGGACCTCCCCGCAGAGCTAAAGAATGCCGTCATTTGCCACGGAGGGCGGTTGACACCGGACTTTGAATATCTTAAAGAGGCGCTATGAAAAAAGTCCTTGTGCTGGGAGCCGGGTTGGTGGCCGGAGGGCTGGTCCGGTATCTCCTCGAGCACGGGTTTGCGGTAACGGTGGCGTCGCGGACCCTTGCCAAGGCGAAAAAATTGATCGGCAATCATCCCGGCGGAAGGGCCCGGCAATGGAATAGTGATGACAGCGACGCGCTCTCCCGCCTGGTTCGGCAAACCGATTTAACAATCAGCCTTCTCCCTTACCTCCACCATCCCAAGGTCGCCGAGCTTTGCGTTGAACACAAGAAACCGATGGTCACCACTTCGTACGTGAGTGAAGCGATGCGCAAGCTGGATGCGACGGCCAGGACCGCCGGCGTTATTCTGCTGAACGAAATCGGGGTGGACCCCGGCATCGATCATATGTCGGCGATGCAAATCATCGATCATGTGCGCGACCAGGGCGGCAAAACGGTTTCGTTTTATTCCTATTGCGGCGGCCTTCCCGCGCCCGAGGCCAACAACAATCCTTGGGGCTATAAATTCAGCTGGTCGCCGCGGGGCGTGGTGCTGGCGGCCCGCAACGGGGCAAAGTATTTGAAAGAGGGACGGGTTGTTGAAATCGCTCCGCGTGACCTTTTTACCCACACCTGGGAGGTCGCCGTCGACGGCGCGGGAATGTTTGACGCCTATCCCAACCGCGACTCGCTAAGCTACATCGATATCTACGGCCTGGATGGAATTCAAACGATGTACCGCGGCACCTTGCGCAACAAAGGCTGGTGTGAAACGTGGAAGTGCATTGCCGATTTGAATCTGTATGACGATGCGGAAATTTCCGATTTTTCGAAGGAAACATACGGTGGGTGGATGAAGAGGCGGCCGGCCCCCGCCAGTCCCTCCGCCCGGCAGTGGTTTGAGTGGCTGGGCTTGTACAGTGATGCCCAAATCCCGTTGCAAAAGGGGACGGCCCTTGACCTCTTGAGTGACGCCTTGGAGAGAAAATTAAAGTATGCCGCCGGCGAAAGGGACATGCTGGTGATGCATCATGAGTTTATCGCTCAATTTCCGGATAAAAAAGAGCGGATCACTTCCACCCTGGTCGACTTTGGCATTCCCAACGGCGACACCTCCATGTCGCGCACGGTGGGCCTGCCGGCGGCCGCCGCCGCCCGCCTCATCTTGGAGGAAAAAATCTCGCTCAAGGGCGTTCAAATCCCCGTTTGCCGGGAAATCTATGAGCCGGTTTTGGCCGAATTGAAAGAACTGGGGATTTCTTTAACCGAAAAGACCTCTCCCCGCTAACACGCAACTTTTGGGTCCTTCCTGCCGATAACTATAGTGAGAGGTGAGAAAGATGGCAGGACAGGCTTTAAAATTACTTTTGTTAGCAATTTCAATAGGTTACCTCTGTTTGGGCCCATTAACCACCCTTCAGGCCCAAGACCAAAAACCCTCCGATATCACCTACGGCGATCCCGAAGAGACCGATTTTTGCTAGGGGGCCGACACCTGGCGTAGAACTTCTTGAGCGATAGCGGGGGCAGCCGTCAGGCCCGGCGAATCGGTTCCCAGGATGTGGATCTGTTTTTTTTCCCTGAGGATCAAAAAATCACCATAAGGATTCCCATCGATATAAAGTTTGGGCCGGTTGCCGGCATAGGCCGGCTCCAGTTCGCCGACCGGAATTTCCTTCTTTGTATATTGACTGGCCTGCAGCGCAAATTCCTGCGGCGGGGTTACAATGTTGTAATCGGTTTTTTGGCTCCAATCGAGTTCGACCTGGGTTGGACCCACATACAAATCGCCCCCAACCCCCCGATGCAAATGGACCCCCATGCTGGAGACCAGACGCTTGTCTTTGTCGCCGCCGGGCAAAAACCTTCTCGGCACCGGATAGATAACCTCCTGGATCGGCCCCTTCCGCCAAATCATATACTCCCCCTTGAAGGGCTTGATGCGATAATCCTTTTTCCCGCCGGCCATTTTATAAATTTCATCCGCGAAGAGTCCCCCGCAATTGACCAGCAGTGAGTATTCCATCGGGCCGCGCGTGGTTTCGATCGTGTTTTTCTCCGGATGGATGGCCGTGACGGCACAAGGATAAATGAGCATGCAATTTTCCTGCGCCGCGAAACATCTCTCCAAGGCCCGAAGATAAGAAGCGGCATCCATCATCCCGGAGGTCTCCGAAAAAATCACGCCGCCAAAATCAGCGCAACCCGGCTCTTTTTTTCTTAGCTCGGCCAGCGAGGCCGGCCGCATCCCCCCCACCCCGCACTTTTCGCCATTCTCCAACGTGGCCGTCAGCGCTGGCACCTCTTGCTCGTTAAAAGCGACCAGCCACTTCCCGCATCTTTTGTAGGGGACCTTCAGCCTATCCAGCCATTGATAAGTGAGACGATTTCCCTCCACGCACCACTTCGCCTTGTTGGAGTCTTTCGGATAGGCAAAGCCGGCGTGGATCACCTCGGAGTTACGAGAGCTGGTGTGATCGCCCAGAAATTTTTCCTTTTCGAGGAGAAAAATTTCAGGGTGGCCCGGTTGTGAAGCCAAGGCAATCGCCGCGTGCAGCCCCACCACACCCCCGCCGATAACCAGTTGTGGCAGATTTGTACTAGCCGTCATGGGCCCTTAATTCTTTTCTGGCCGAGACCGCATGACTGGCCAGGGAGGTTCCCAACTCCCAAATGGCACCGGGAAAATGGTGGGCGGCGGCGACCGTTTCCTCAAAGGAGTCCAGAATCCAGGCGATGTCGTTTTGGGAAAGGTTTAAGGCTGGCAGGAGTTTGATCACGTAGGAATTATGTCCGGCCACCTGACAGAGAATCCGGTGTTTTTTAAACAACGGAATGGTAATCATCTGGCAGAAAAGCCCCTTGTTGGCCTTTTCCAGAAGTTTCCAGCCCGCTTTCAACGTGAAGGATTTCGGCGGACCGAATTCAATCCCCAGCATCATGCCCAGTCCCCGCACTTCCCGGACACATTCGTATTTGCCGATCCGCCGTTCCAAACCCTCTTTTATTTTTTGTCCGTTTTCGGCGGACTGCGCAATCAAATTTTCCTCCTTCATCACTTCAAGCGCCGCCAGCCCTGCAGTCATCGCCAGGCTGTTTTTGCCGAAAGTCGAGCCGTGGACCACGGCCTTATCCATCCGGTCAAAGACCTTGGCAAAAATCCACTTTTTGGCGACCACCGCCCCCACCGGGATAAAGCCGCCCGACAAGGCCTTGGCCAGGGTGACCAGGTCGGGCTCAACCCCCCAATGATCACCAGCCAAAAATTTTCCGGTTCGGCCCAACCCGGTTTGGACCTCATCCATGCACAAGAGAGTTCCATAGCGATCACAAAGCCGGCGAACTTCGGAAAAATAATTTTCATCCGGAAGATTCACTCCCTTCCCCTGAATGGGTTCCACCACAAAACAGGCGGCGTCTTTTCCCTGCAACGCCCTTTCGAGTGCCTCCAGATTATTAAATGACACCGCCTCACATCCTCCCAAAAAAGGCCCAAAACCATCCCGAAAAATTTCATCGCCGTTCAGGGAAAGGGCCCCGCAGGTCAGGCCGTGAAAGGCATGGTCGCAATAAATAATTTTGGGGCGCCCGGTGGCGGCCCGGGCGAATTTGATCACCGCCTCCACCGCCTCGGTTCCCGAATTGCAAAAAAAGACCTTGTTTAAATCGGAGGGCAGATAAGAAACCAGCTTTTCAGCCAGCTGTCCGGCCAACAAAGAACAATCCATCTGGACCATGCTGGGGAGATCGGCCGCCAGCGCCTCGACCAGGGCCTTCTTTATTTTGGGATGATTTCTCCCCATGGTGAAGACCCCATAGCCGCTCAAACAGTCGAGATATTTGTCGCCGGCCTCATCAAAAAGATAGGGCCCTTCGGCCCGCACGTAATGCCGGTCAAAACCGATGGTTTTGAGCAGGCGGACTAGCTGGGCGTTGAGATAGGCCTCGTGCAGTTCAAAACGGTTATCCACACCTTTTGAAAATGGCATATCCCGTTCCTACGGGAAAAAGGAGAGAGCGTCAATCCCATCCGAAGAAAAGACGGTTAGTGATGATGATGTTCATGGGGGAGGGCTTCTGCCGGCACTGCCGCCTTCACCCCCGCCCCCTTTACAAAGACCATCCGGCCGCCCAGATCGCCGTTTTGCAACACCATAAGTGTAGCCAGGACTAATCCAAGCAAAAATAGCCAAGGCCTTTTGGGGCGTCCTTCACACGTAAAAAAACTCCAAAAGAATAAAACCCCCGCCAGGATTAACACGCCGATCCCGATCTTTTCGTGCGTCAGCATGATCTGATGAAGCTCGTGGCTGTGCGAAAAACTATCTTCGGCCAGTTCCCCCGTCCAAACGGTGATGGCCGACGCAATCAGGGTCAAAAATAAACAGAGGCGGCCGGCAAAAAGAAGATTTTCCTTTCGCCAAACAATCCCAATAAAATAAAACAACAACGTCGCAGGAAAAAGGGCGATGGGAAAGTGGACAAAGACCGGATGCACATTGACGACCTCAAACAATCCTTTAAATCCCAAAAGCGACCAGTCCATTATTTCACCCCCTTTCCTTTCCATAACATAAAAATAACCGGATACAAAAACAACTCCATCGCAAAAGACGTTAAAATTCCCCCCACCATCGGCGCGGCAATTCGTTTCATCACATCGGCGCCGGATTCATGAGCGCCCGCCCACATAATGGGCAGGAGGCCAAAAATCAAACAGGCGGCGGTCATCAGTTTGGGACGAAGCCTCTTGACCGCGCCATGATGGATCGCCTCTAACAAATCTTTCATGTCACTCATCCTCCCTTGCCGCTTCATCCCTTCATAGGCCAGGTCAAGGTACAACAGCATCACCACTCCCGTCTCGGCGTCCACGCCGGCCAGCGCAATGATTCCGATCCAGACCGCCACGCTGAGTTGGTAACCCAATAACCAAATAATCCAGAACGCCCCGACCAAAGAAAATGGGACCGCGAGCAAAACGATCCCGGTTTTAATCCACGAGCGGGAGTTCCAATACAAAAGCAAAATAATGATGAGGAGCGCCAATGGCACCGCCCATTTCAGTTTTCCCTTGGCCCTCTCGAGATATTCGTATTGGCCGGTGTAGGTAAGCGTGTACCCCGGCGGCAGTTTCATCTCTTTCCCTATCGCCGCCCTTGCCTTCTTGACATAACCGGTCATGTCGGCACCGGGCTTGAGATCAACCAAAACCCAGCCGCTCAACATCCCGTTTTCATCCCTCACCATCGAAGGGCCGCGGAGAATTTTTATCTCGGCGATCTGTTCCATGGTGAGGGTGGCGGCCGAAGGGGCGGTAACCAAAACATGTTTGAGAGAATCGATATCGGAGCGGAGTTCCGAAAAATAGCGGACATTGACGGGATAACGCTCTCTCCCCTCGACGGTCGTGGTGATTTTGTCGCCGCCGATGGCGAATTGAATGACCTGCTCGACATCCTCGATCGTCAGGCCATACCTGGCGATTTGATCCCGCTTGATGTCGAAGTCGATATAGTAACCCTGGTTGATCCTTTCATACACAATGCTCCGGGTCCCCTTGATATTTTGCAAAACGGTTTCGATTTCAGCCCCAACCCGGTCGATCTCTTCCGTGTCGGTCCCGGCGATTTTGATTCCAACCGGCGTTCGAATCCCGGTCGTCAACATGTCAATCCGAACCCGGATGGGGGGGAGCAAAGGATGCGTGCTCCCCGGAAGAACGGAGAGGGCCTGATACAAATCCCTTTCGAGCTCCTCGTAACTCCGCCCGGTTTTCCACTCCTTCATCGGTTTCAGCTGAACGAGCGTCTCGACCATGTTGATCGGCGCCGGATCGGTGGAGGTATTGGCTCTCCCCACCTTGCCAAACACGCTTTTCACCTCGCCAAACTGCTTGATGATCTTGTCCTGGGTTTGTAGCCACTGCTTGGCTTCTTCAATGGCCATGCCGGGCAGGGGAGTCGTCGGCATGAAAAGAAAATCACCTTCGTTGAGCGGCGGCATGAACTCGTCGCCCAAATTCCAAAAAACGGGAACGGTGATGACCAGGGCGGCCAGCGCGGCTTGTAATGTCCTTTTGGGACGTTTCAAAACATGGTCGAGGCCCCGTTCGTAGTGTTTTCTCAAAAAGGGCGTAAAGGGGTGATGCTCCTCGCTGACGACCTTTCCCCCCTTCAGAAACAGCCGCATCAACAAGGGGACCAGGGTGATCGCCAGAATCGCGGCGAAAAACATCGCGAAGTTTTTGGTGAAGGCGAGCGGCTTGAAAAGCTTTCCCTCCTGCGCCTCCAAAACAAAAACGGGCATGAAGGAAACGGCGATAACGAGGAGGGAAAAAAAGATGGGCCGTCCGACCTCGCTCGCCCCCTCAATAATATCGAGCCCCTGCTCCATCTTTTTGTGGGCGTTCTCCACCATGATGATCGCCGCGTCGACCATCGCCCCGATGGCAATCGCGATCCCGCCCAGCGACATGATGTTGGAGGTGACCCCAAAATGCCACATCGGGATGAACGCAAAGAAGACCGCCACCGGCAGGGCCACAATCGGGACCAGGGCGCTTCGCCAATGCCAGAGAAAAACAATGATAACGAGACTGACGATGAACAGTTCTTCAAGGAGCTTTTTGACCAGCGTTAGGATGGAACGGACAATGAGCTGGGAACGATCGTAGGTGATTTGATATTCAACCCCCTCCGGAAAGGAGGCCTGCACCTCAGCCAGTTTTTTCTTCACGTTGCGAATGACCTTGAGCGGATATTCCCCGTGCCGCATCACCACAATACCCCCCAACACAACCCCCAAACCGTCCAACTCCGCCGCGCCCCGTCTCAACTCTCCTCCCCATTGCACGGCGCCCAAGTTCTTGATGAGCACCGGCGTCCCCTTGGCATCCGTCTTGACGACCACGTTTTCAATATCCTCCAGCGACCGGATATAACCGCGCCCTCGAATCACATACTCCCGGCCGGCCATCTCCAAAAGACGCCCGCCCACGTCGTTGTTGGAATTTTGAATCGCCGTCACGACGTCTTTTAGCGGGACGCCGTAAGAAGCCAGGGCGTTGGGGTCAATCTGCACCTGATATTGTTTGACGTAGCCGCCCACCGCGGCGACTTCCGCAACGCCGGGCACCTCGGCCAGCCAAAACCTCAAATACCAATCCTGAAAGGAACGGAGGGCGGCCAGATCGTGTTTGCCGGTGGTATCCACCAACGCGTATTCAAAAATCCAGCCGACACCGGTGGCATCAGGACCGAGGGTCGGTGAAACGCCTGCCGGCAAATTTCCGGAGAGCCCGCTTAAATACTCCAACACGCGGGAGCGCGCCCAATAAATGTCGGTCCTTTCTTCAAAAAGGACATAGACAAAGGATTCCCCAAACATCGAAACGCCCCTCGCCACCTTGACCTTGGGCGCCGCGATCAGTTTGGTGATGATGGGGTAGGTGATCTGATCCTCGACCAGGTCCGGCGATCTTCCGGTCCACTCCGTAAAGATAATCACTTGGGTGTCGGAGAGATCGGGGATGGCATCGAGGTTTAGTGTTTTAATGGAGATAAAGCTCCAAACGAGGCCAAGGCCCGCAAAAAACAGCACGAGGCCTTTGTGTTCCGCGCAATATTTGATAATTCGCTCGATCATTTTAATGCTGATGCCCAGACGGCATCCCTCCAAACCGTTGCAACGCCCTCTGCAGTTCGGCCTCCGAATCCAAAAGGAAATGGGCAGAGGTGATGACCACTTCCCCCTCCTTCAATCCTTCCAGCACGGGAAAATGCGTTGCGGCCCTGACGCCCAGATTCACCTCCCGCGGCTCAACGTATCCCTCCCCCAAATCAACCAAGACGATCTGCCTTGTCCCCGTCTCGATTACCGCGTCGGAGGGGACGGCCAAGACTTTTCCCAAATCCTTTTGCAAAATGACGTTGACGTACATCTCGGGCTTCAAAGAGATTTTCGGCTGGGGAACCAAAATGCGCGCCGAGGCTGTCCGGGTCATCGGATCGATCACCGGCGAGACCTGCATGACCTTTCCTTCCAAAACGGTGCCGGCCTCCTTGGGAAGGGAAATGACGGCCCTCATCCCTTTACCTATCCACGACAAATCGGCCTCATAAACATTCGCGTAAACCCAAACAGGGGCCCCCGCCTCCGGGAGGAACAAAGAATCATCCGCCTTTTTATTTTTTTTGAGCAAGGCCAGCTCCTCATCGGAAATTCCCAAACGAATCATCTTGGTTTCAATCGTTTTTAAAACATCCGATTCCACGCCGAGGGCCAGGCCGCTCACATATTCCTGCTCTGTGATGTAGAGTTCCTGATCGTAGGCCGCGCGCCCCGGAAGCCGAACCTCTCTTTTAAGTTCTTTCAGTTCCACGGGAGCCGCGCGCACCCCAATCGCCTGCCTCCGCTCCGGCGCCAAAAGAAAAGAACTTTCCGGGTGTTTATGTTGTTCCGGCTTCACCTCGACCGGGACAAGTTTCATCCCGCAGATCGGACAGTTTCCCGGCTTGTCCTGCACCACCTGGGGATGCATTGGACAAGTATATTGGATCGCTTCCATCGAGCCATGAAAAAACCCACGCAAAAAAGGGATCTTCTCATGTTGCCAGAAGGCAATGCCGCCCAAGCCGACCAGAATAATAACAACCCAAAATATTTTTTTCATAAAATCTCCTCTCCGACCGCCCCTTTTAAATCGGTGACGGCCCGGTGATAGTTGACAAAGGCCTCCAAGGCAGAAAGTTTTACCTCCTTAAATTCCCTGGCGGCATCGATCAGGCTCAAAAAATCGTCCTGGCCGGTCTGATAGGCAGCCTCACTCGATTTTAGGGCCAGTTGGGCCTGGGGCAAAATTTTCTCCTTAAAAATGGCGTGGGACTGCCGGGCGCTTTCCAGCCTCGCGTAGGATTCTTCCAGCCGGGCCAGCCGTTCGTTCTCGACATCTCTCAAGGCGTGCCGGGCGGCTTGGGCCATGGCCTTGGCCTCCCTGGCCTCTTTTCGCTTCTTTCCCCACACAAAGGGGAGGTTGATCATCGCCCCGCCGGTCCAGGCGTCCTGCTGGTTGTAGCGCTGGTTATAGGCGAAGCGGGCCTGCAGATCGGGAATCCAAGCCTCCTGTTTTGCCAGGGAGGCGTCGGCCTTAAAAGCCTCGGCGCGAAGTTTTGCACTCTTCACTTCCGGATTCTTTTTAAAAAATTTCTCCTCCAGCGCGTCGTGGGAAGAGACCGGGTGCAAAGAGGGAAGCCCCGCCAGGGAAACCTCCTCCCCGGGATTTTTATTTCTTAAGCGGTTGAGCTGGGCCAAGGCCATGACCCTTTCCGCCTCCAATAAGGCCTCCTCATTTTTAAGTTTTTCGGCCTCCACCCGCGCCTTTAAAAAATTCTGTGACGTATTGCCGCCGGTCTGATATTTAGCCTGCTCGGCGGCGGCGAGCCTTTGGAAAACGCCTTGCAGTTCCCGATTGATCCCAAGCGAGTGCTCAAACAAATAGAGATGATGATAGGAATGCTCCACCGCCATCATCAGATCAATTTTTTCCGCCTCGTAGCTGTTTTGTTCCGCCAGATAGTTCTTCTTGGCGGCCTTGGATTTGGCGGCCAGCTTGGTTGGAAAAGGGAGGTCCTGGGTCAGGACATAATTGGTCATCATCCCTTGCGTGATATCGGAGGTGGTGACGGGGACCTCTTCAAATTCCACGCCCACCATCGGATCATTGAGGGAGCGGGCCGAATGAATCCTGGCCTTGGCCGCCTCCACCTCCTTGCCGGCCGCCATTAAAGCGGGGTTGGCCTGAAGGGCCTCTTGGACCGCCGCTTCGATAGTCAGCGGCCCCCTCGCGTTTGCCGGCGGGAACGGCGCCAAAAGGGCCAGAACAAGGGCCAGTGAAAAAATTTTTTTACAAAAACCGGACATAAATCCTCCTAAACGACAGACGACTGTTATTTTTGGTTAGGAGGGATTACAGAAGCAGAGCCGCGTGCTGAAGATAAAGAGGATTTTTTGAATGATTCGGCCAATGAAAACGGACCGGTTGAAAGACTCGGTGAAGGTCGAGCGTTACGGCATTCGCCGCAAGCAAGGCCGTTGCCGCTTGAAAATCCGTTGAAAAATTTTTGTTGAGCGCCGCGATGACGGTCGAACTTCTCTCCTGCTCACAGCAGGTCGTGAATGGATTGGCGATGTTGGCTTGAACGCCTTTTTCGCAACAGGCGTGAAGTGAAGCCCCCTTTGAACAAGGAACCACTCGAACCGCCGCAACGACTAAAAACAACCCCAATAGAGATAGCCCCAATTTCTTCATGCCCCGCTATGATAAAGGAGTTTTGAAACTTCGTCAATTCCCATTTCCAGTTGCCTATGAAAAGCTGGGAAGTTATACGACGCATTGACAGTCTCCCCTTCATAAGGTACCGGATACTTGTTGAAAGGAGCCCGGCCATGGCACAATCGATCCAATCGGTCTTAAGCGAAAAGCGCAAATTCTCCCCCTCGGAGAGTTTCCGTTCCAAAGCCCACATCCAATCCTTCGACGAATATCAAAAGATGTACGAGCGTTCGATCAAAGACCCGGAAGGTTTTTGGGGCGAGCTGGCCCAAAACTTCGTCTGGTTTAAAAAATGGAACAAGGTTCGCTCCTATGATTTTAAAAACCGAATAGAAATCAAGTGGTTCGAAGGTGCGAAAACCAACATTACGGTGAATTGTCTGGACCGGCATGTCGAAAACGGTTTGGGCGATCGAACCGCCATTATTTGGGAAGGGAATGAGCCGAATGAGACTCGCCGCATTACCTATCGCACTCTTTTAATGAAGGTTTGCTCTTTCGCCAGAGTTTTAAAAAATCTAGGCGTCAAAAAGGGAGACCGGGTTACCATCTACATGCCGATGATCCCGGAGCTTGCCGTGGCGATGCTAGCCTGCGCCCGGATCGGCGCGATTCACTCCGTTATTTTCGGCGGCTTTTCGGCCGAGTCGATTGCCGACCGCCTGATCGACGCCAACTCCAGTTTTATCATCACCGCCGACCGGGGACTGCGCGGTCCCAAAAAGATCCCGCTCAAGCAAACGGTGGATGAGGCCATTGCGCTTTCCGCCAAGCAGGGGCATCGCGTTCGAACCTGCGTTGTTTTTGAACACACCGGCGACAAAGTTAATTGGGTGAAAGACCGCGACCATTGGTGGCATGAGTTGGACCAAAACCAGATGCCGGTCTGCGAACCGGAAAAAATGGATGCCGAAGACCCGCTCTTCATTTTATACACCTCCGGCTCAACGGGCAAACCAAAAGGGGTGTTACATACGATAGGCGGCTACATGGTCTTTACCGCCGCCACCTTCAAATACATCTTTGATTACAAACCGGAGGATATCTTCTGGTGCACCGCCGATATCGGCTGGGTCACGGGGCACAGCTATACCGTTTACGGACCGCTCGCCAATGCCGCCACCACTTTTATGTTTGAAGGGGTGCCGAATTATCCAAACCCCGACCGTTTTTGGGATATTTGCGAACGGCACAAGGTCAATATTTTTTACACGGCACCGACCGCCATTCGCGCCCTGATTCGTGAAGGAGACGCGTGGGTTAAAAAACACAATCTCTTATCACTCCGCCTGCTGGGAACGGTCGGCGAGCCGATCAATCCCGAGGCGTGGATGTGGTATCACAATGTGGTCGGCGGCGGTCGTTGTCCGATTGTTGATACTTGGTGGCAAACGGAAACGGGCGGCATTTTGATCACCCCTCTGCCGGGAGCGACCGCAACCAAACCGGGCTCGGCGACGTTTCCCTTCTTCGGCGTGAAACCAAAAATTTTAAAAGAAGACGGGACCGAATGCGGCCCCAACGAAGGGGGTTATCTTGTGATCACCGAGCCGTGGCCCGGCATGATGCGGACCGTCTACGGCCATCATGAACGATTCAAAGAGACCTATTTTACGAAATTTCATGGCTGTTATTACACCGGCGACGGGGCGCGCAGAGATGAAGAGGGTTGCTACTGGATTATAGGGCGCCTCGATGATGTGCTCAACGTGGCGGGACACCGGATCGGAACAGCGGAAGTTGAATCGGCGTTGGTTTCCCACCCCGCGGTTGCCGAATCGGCGGTGGTCGGTTTCCCCCACGAAATCAAAGGCGAGGGAATTTACGCCTATGTCACGCTGAACGTCTCCCAACAGCCCTCCGAAGAGCTTAAAAAAACGCTGACCCAGCACGTCCGCAAAGTGATCGGCCCGGTGGCCACGCCGGACAAAATCCAGTTTGCCCCCACCCTTCCCAAAACAAGATCGGGCAAAATCATGCGCCGTATCCTGCGCAACATCGCGGCAGGCAAGACGCAGGATTTGGGTGACACCACCACGCTGGCCGATCCCAATGTGGTCAATGCCCTGGTGGAGGGGAGGGAGTAAAAGTTTTACCATTGCACCACCTCTAATGTCGCGTTAAAAAGGGCTTCCTTATGAAATCCCGCACCGAATCGGATTCGATGGGCGAAGTCAAAATCCCCGCCGAAATGCTCTATGGCGCCTCCACACAACGGGCGGTGGTGAATTTTCCGTTTAGTGGGCGGCGTTTTACCCGGCCCTTTATTCAGGCGTTGGGGCTGATCAAATGGGCGGCGGCTCTAACCAATCAAGAACTGGGAACATTGGATCCCAAATTGGCGAAGGCCATTGCTGATTGCGCCGCCGAAGTTGCCAGGGGCAAACACGATCAACATTTCCCCATCGACATTTTTCAAACCGGTTCCGGCACCTCCACTAACATGAACGCCAACGAGGTGATCGCCAACCTGGCCAATTTGAAACTGGGCGGAAAAATTGGGAGCAAAAAACCGGTCCATCCCAACGATCATGTCAACAGGGGCCAATCAAGCAACGATGTCATTCCCACGGCCATCCACGTGGCGGCGGCGCTGGAAATTCAAAATCGTTTGATACCAGGTTTAAAAATTCTTGAGCAGGCTTTAAATAAAAAAGCGGGCGAGTTTAAAAACATTATCAAGATCGGCAGGACTCATCTGATGGATGCCACACCGATTACGCTTGGGCAGGAATTTGGCGGCTACGCCGAGCAAATTTCGAAAGCACAGCTTCGTTGTCATCAAGCTCTCGTGGGCCTGGCTGAACTGGCCATCGGCGGAACGGCGGTGGGAACGGGCCTCAACACCCATCCGGCCTTTGCCAAAAAAGTCTGCGCCTACCTCTCCCGTGAAACCAAAATCGAATTTCGCGAGGCCAAAAATCATTTCGAAGCCCAGAGCGCCAAGGATGCCTGTCTGTTTGCCAGCGGGTCATTAAAGACCATCGCCGTCAGCTTGATGAAAATCGCCAATGACCTGCGCTGGATGGGCTCCGGTCCCCGTTGCGGTTTTGGTGAAATTGAGCTTCCGAGCCTGCAACCGGGCTCTTCGATCATGCCGGGCAAAATCAACCCGGTTATCCCCGAAGCGATTACCCAAATTGCCGCGCAAGTCATCGGCAATGACGCCGCCGTCACGATCGGCGTACAATCAGGAAACTTTGAGTTAAATGTGATGATGCCTTTGATCGCCTCCAATCTTCTGGAGTCCATCGAACTATTGGCCAATGGCGCGAAAGTTTTTGTCCAAAAATGCATCCAGGGAATCAAGGCCAACAAAGGCCATTGTGAAGAGATTGTGGAACAAAGCCTGGCGATGGTCACCGCGCTGGCCCCCGTCATCGGTTATGACCAGGCCGCCCGCGCGGCCAAAGAGGCGCATCGAACGGGCCAGACCATTCGGGAGGTCGTTAAGTCCAAGAAATTATTGGACGAAAAAAAGCTGGACAAATTGCTGAATCCGCGAAATATGCTTGGACCACGGACCAGGGACTAGGGACCACGGACCAAAAACAAGGAGGCATGTATGTTTCCCGCCATTTCTGACGTCAAGGCCAGGGATTTAATGCGCCAGGAGATGATTGCATTGCGCGAAAATCAAACCGTTGCGGATGCGGTCGTACAAATGGACAAACTCAACCGCGGCAGTGTGGTGGTGTTGGACAAATCGGGCGGGCTGGCCGGCATCTTCACCGAGCGGGACCTGGTTCGCCGGGTGGTCGCCAAGGGAAAAGACCCCAAAAAGACGCCGCTGGCCGAGGTCATCACGACCAAGGTTGTCCAGGCGCAAGACAAGGACGAGGCGATCAAACTGCTGGAACTGATGTGCGAACACCATTTTCGCCATATCCCCATTTTTCAGGACAAAAAACTGGTGGGGATGGTCAGCCTCAAGCAGTTTTTCAAATTCTTTTTGGAAAAACAAAAATCGTATGCCGCATGACCTGAAAAAAATCGCCGCCAAGGAGATTATGACCGAGGAACTGCTCTCGGTGGAACCGGGGATCACCGTTCAGGAAGCGACGGATCTGATGGACAAAAATAATATCGGCGCGGTCGTTGTTTTAAGCCCCATCAAGGATCTGCTCGGAATTTTCACCGAACGGGACCTGCTCCGCCGCGTGGTCGCCAAAAAGAAAAGCCCTGCGCAAACCAAAATCCGCGAAGTGATGACCCCCAACGTGATGGTCGCGCAGTCCACCGACAACGCCTGGGAACTCCTCCAAATCATGCAGAGGGAAAAATTCCGCCATCTGCCGGTGGTGGAGGGACGCAAGGTGATCGGTATTGTCTCGCTGAAGGATTTCGCCGACTGCCTTTTGCAATCATGAGCGAAGCCCAAACATTGGAAGTCATCCTGGCCCATTCGGCCGGCACCTGCTTTGGGGTGCAGGGGGCGATTGATATCGCCGAGCAAAATCGCAAGCCGATTCTTGGCCCCCTGGTTCACAACAACAAAACAGTGAGCGATTTGGCGGCGCAGGGGATTCCCATCCTGGAAAGATACACCGGCCTGGAGAAGTTAAAAGGGGAGGGGCTCAAAGAGGTCATCATCACCGCGCACGGCTATCCCAAGGAACTCAAGGAAAAATTAAAGGAAAGTGGCATCAAGTTTCATGACGCCACCTGTCCGGTTCTGTTGAAGTGGGTTTACAGCAAGATCGAATATTTTGAGGGCCAGGGGTATCATGTTGTTATTGTCGGCAATCCCGATCACGCCGAAATTATCGCCAGCCGCACCTATGGCCAAAAAACCCATGTGGTTTATTCGGAAGAAGAGATTGATCAGCTTCCAGCTAATTTGGAAAAGGTAGTGGCGATCTGCCAGACTACGATCACCCGCGACAAATTCGAACACCTCGTCAATTATATGCGCAAAACCAAATACCCCCATCTCAAGGCGGTCGATACCCGATGCAAGCCGGTTAAAAACCAGCAGGAAGCGGTGGAGATGCTCGCCAAGTGGGTCGATGCGATGATTATTATCGGCGGCTTCAACTCCTCCAACACAACCAATCTGGCCAGACTGGCCAAAAAATTTCTCCCCAACACAACCTACCATGTCGATTCGGCCGACATGATCAAGCTGGAATGGCTGGATGGAGTTCATAATTTAGGATTGGGCGCGGGCACCTCCACCCCGAAGGCGCAAATCAAGGAGGTCCAACAGCGCATTGCGGATATCTACCCCGGCAAAATCTTGTTTCGCCAGGAATCGAGGGAGGGGGAAATTTTGGACGCCAACTTTACCCCTAGAGACGAATTTTAATAGTGCTATCCCTCCCTGCCCAAAAATTTGAAGAAGTTATTGCCTTCTGCAAACGAGGCTATCCCAGCGAAGTCTGCGGTCTTCTTTTGGGAAAGACCAAAAAGGTTGAGCAAATCTTTCCGGCCAGAAATTTGAATCAGGAGCGGGCCAGCGATCGTTATGAACTCGACCCGGCCGACTTTAAGGCCGCCGATGAGTCAGCCCGCCGCCAATGTCTTGAAATCATTGGCTTTTATCACTCCCACCCCGACCATCCACCCGATGCCTCCCAAACCGATACGGAGCGGGCCTGGGAGGGGTATTGCTATCTGATCGTTTCCGTCTATAAGGGAAAGGTTGAAAAAATTAAGTGCTGGCGATTAAATGGAGATAGAATGACCGAGGAAAAATTGGAGGTCACAAATGGCTAAAGTTCGAATCCCCACACCGTTGCGAACCTTCACCAAGGGCAAAGACGAGGTGGCCTGCGCCGGCACAACGGTCGCCGAGGTTTTGAAAAATCTGGACGCCGAATACAAGGGGATCGGCGGCAAAATTCTGGATGAGACGGGCAACGTCCGGCGCTTTATCAATGTTTTTGTCGGCGCGACCGACATCCGTCACGGCGACGGCGTTAAAACAAAGGTAAAGGAAAACGACGTGATTTCGATTTTTCCCGCGATCGCGGGAGGCATCAAGGCCCGACAAATCGGGCCGCGAAGCAAATCCGAAGGATTTGCGGAGTAAAATAACCGATGCCAACCTGCCAAGACATTTTAAACTCGCTCAAAGGCAAGGTGCCGGAGGTATCCCCGGTTGAAGCCAAGGCAAAAAAGGAGAAAAATTCCGCCACGGTGATCATTGACGTCCGCGAACCGGACGAATGGAAAGAGGCCCGCATCCCCGGCGCCATCCACATCCCGCGCGGCTTTCTGGAATTCAAAATCGAAACCCTCGTTCCCGACAAATCGACGCCGGTTGTCTGCCATTGCGCGGGGGGAATGCGCTCACTCCTCTCCGCCAAAACGCTCCGCGACCTCGGTTACACCAACGTCTGCTCCATGAGCGGCGGCTTCAAGGCCTGGAAGGAGGCGGGGCTTCCCTTTGAAATTCCCGAAACTTTGTCGAGTGAAGAAAAAACTTATTACGCCCGTCACGTCACCATCCCGGAAGTGGGTGAGGCGGGACAGATGAAACTGAAAAAGGCGAAAGTGTTGATGGTAGGGGCGGGGGGTTTGGGTTGCCCGGCCGCTTTTTATCTGGCCGCGGCCGGTGTGGGGACGATCGGCATCGTCGATTTTGACAAAGTGGATGCCTCCAATTTGCACCGGCAAATTTTGCACACCCACGATCGCGTTGGAAAAATGAAAGTCGAATCGGCCAAACAGACCTTATTGGCCCTCAACCCGCATATTCAAATTGAAACGGATCCGGTCCGGCTTTCAAGCCAAAACGTGGAGGCCATTTTTAAACCCTATGATGTGATTGTCGACGGGAGCGACAATTTTCCAACTCGTTATTTGGTCAACGATGCTTGCGTCTTACTGAGAAAACCGAATGTCCACGGGAGTGTTTATCGTTTTGAAGGCCAGGCCACCGTTTTTTGGCCGGGGCGCGGGCCCTGCTACCGTTGTTTGTATCCCGAACCGCCGCCTCCTGAATTGGCCCCCTCCTGCGCCGACGCCGGTGTGTTGGGTGTTTTGCCCGGCGTGATCGGAATGCTGGAGGCGGTCGAGACGATCAAAATTATTTTGGGAAAAGGAGAGACATTGGTCGGCCGGCTGATTTGTTATGATGCTTTGAAAGCCCAATTCCGCGAACTAAAACTCCAGCGCGATCCCCAATGCCCCTACTGCGCCGAAGGGAAAAAATTTCCGGGGTTTATTGACTACGAACAATTTTGCCGGGTGTAAAAACTTTACTTCTTTTCCCTTCTTGTAATTTCATGTTGAAGGGCCCAAGCTGCCCCACAGTTGTAAACGGCGACCGTTCTGGGTCGGATGGGCTCTCGAGATTTAGGGTTCCAGCATTTCGCGGCCAGTTTATCCAGGGTTTTCTCAAGATATTCGTCTGTTAAAGGAGTGCCTTTTTTTTCTGCTTTCAAAATCACCCTATCCATAACAGTATACCCTCGGTCGAGGGCCGAGTTCTCCCTCCTTGTAAGGCCAGCAAACATTGTAGGCAAATCAGCCATAGCTACCTCCTTGTAGAATTCTCTTCACCATGCACTATAGTTATCGTCACTTCTAACAAAAAGTTGCGTAAAAAATCAAAAAAAATTGAGAGAGAAAAAGAAGTCTAATAATTTCAATGGCTTCAGCCATATTTTTTGTAGTGCCGCCAGGGGGCGCTTGCTGTATTTCTACAATAAACTGTAAATTCGTATTGTATTTTTACAAGATATACATATAATTGCACTCTATGCCGGGGACCCTCCCAAGGTTGCTTCCGCTGCCAAAACTCTCCTTCTTCCTCTTCGGACCCCGTTCCGTGGGGAAAAGCGTCTGGCTGGAGCAAAATCTCGAGGGCGCAATCCGCTTCGATCTTCTGGAGACAGGGACATTTTTGGAATTAAGCCGTGACCCTTCCCTGTTGGAGGCTAAAATAAAGGGCCATTTGAAAAAAGCATGGATTTGCATTGATGAGATCCAGAAAATCCCCACCCTTTTGAACGAAGTCCACCGTCTGATGGGGAAAGGGGATTACCGCTTCGCCTTGAGCGGTTCCTCCGCCCGCAAACTCAAGCGAGGCAGCGCCGACCTTCTGGCCGGACGGGCTGTTACCCTTCACATGGAGGGATTCGCCTATCCCGAAATCCGCGACCGATTTCATCTGGAAGAGCGGCTCCAATGGGGAAGCCTGCCGCTTGTCGTGTTGCATCCCAAAGAGGCGTCGGCAATCCTTCAAGCCTATGTCCACACCTATATTCGGGAAGAAATCAAGGAAGAGGGACTGGTGCGCAATACCGAGCCTTTCATCCGTTTTTTGGAGGTGGCCGGAATTGTCAACGGCCAGATTTTGAATAAAGAAAATATTTCCCGGGATGCAAAAGTCCCCCGGTCAACGGTGGACGTCTATTTTTCCATTCTGGAGGATACACTGCTTGGCCATTTCCTCCCCCCTTTCCGGCCGCAGGCAAAAGTCAGAGAGCAGGCCCATCCCAAATTCTACTGGTTTGATGCCGGTGTGGCGAGGGGCGCGGCGGGGCTCCTTTTTAATCCCGCGGCGGCAGACTGGCTGGGGTGGTCTTTGGAAACCCTGCTTTTTCACGAACTTAGGGTTTTCAACCAGATATCTTCTAAACATCGGCCTCTGTTTTACTACCGAACGGCGGGCGGCGCGGAAATCGATTTTGTCATTGAGACAAAAAAAAGGGCCTCCGCTTCCAAAGCCGGAGTGATCTGCATTGAGGCCAAATACGCCAAACACTGGCAGAGGAAATGGGAGGGGGCGATGCGCTCCCTTGCGGAGACGGGCAAAATAAAAGTTGAAAAAATGATTGGCGTTTATTGCGGCAAAGAACGCTATTACTTTGACGATGTGGAAGTTTATCCCGTCGAGGATTTTCTAAGGGAACTTTTTGATGGAAAGGTTTTCTAGATTGATGCCCAACCTCAAAAAATGGCTGGAAAAATATCCGGCCCTGGCCGCCATCGGGAATACGCCGCTGATTCGGATAAACCTGTTTGAAAAAGAGTGCCCGGGGGTTTCGATTTTCGCCAAATGCGAATTTGCCAACCCCGGCGGGTCTTTGAAAGACCGGCCGGTGAGACATATGCTTTTGGCGGCTCTCGAATCGGGAGAGCTTGCAAAAGGCAAAACTATTCTCGATTCCTCCTCCGGCAATGCCGGGATTGCCTATGCGGCCATCGGGGCGATGCTGGGATTTCCGGTGGAAATCGTCCTCCCCGGAAACGCCAGCGTAGAGAGGAAAAAGCGCATCCAAGCCCACGGCGCCAAGATCATCGAGACCGATCCGGTCAAGGGCTACGATGAAGCTATCCGGGTTTGCCATCAGCGCCATCAAGCCGATCCCAAAAAATATTTTCTCCCCGACCAATACAAAAATGCCAACAACTGGCACGCCCATTTTGAAACCACTGCCGCAGAAATTTTGAAACAGGTGCCGGAGACCATCACCCACTTTGTCAGCGGTGTGGGAACCGGTGGCACGATTACCGGCTGTGGCCGGCGCCTGAAAGAGGCCGGCAAAGACGTGCAAATTGTGCTGGCCGATGCGGAGGAGTTTCCCGGCATTGAAGGCCTCAAATCCCTTGGCCCAGGAAACATCATCCCGGAAATTTTCGACCAAACCCTTGTCGACCAAAAAATCGCCGTCGGCATTGAACCGGCCGCCGAAATCTGCAGGAAACTCGCCCTCAAAGGACTGTTCGTCGGCCAGTCCTCCGGCGCCTACCTGCATGTTGCCTATCAGGTTGCCAAAAAAATAAAAAAGGGCTGTATTGTCACCTTGCTCAACGACATTGGAGAGCGGTATTTTAGCACCCGGCTGTGGGATTAAAGCGAATGGCACGCATCCTTGTTACCGGCGCCTGCGGTTTTGTCGGCCCCTCGGTGGTCAACCTCGGCGTGCGCCTGGGCCACGAGGTCTTTGCCACCGACTTTTCCGACCGCTACCAAAAATTTCTCGATCCCAAGGCGTCTCTCAAACTGGACCTGGATATTCGAGACCCCAAAGCGATCACCGATTATGTCGCGGAAGTTCAACCCGATATTCTTTTTCACGTCGCCGCCTACTTTCGCTACCACGGCCCCTGGCAGACCTATTATTCGATCAATGTGGAAGGGACCCGCAATGTCCTGGAGGGGGCCCTTAAAATTCCCAATCTAAAAAGTGTGGTGGTCTGGAGTTCCGGCTCCGTTTTGGGGCACACCTTCAAGGGCTCGGAGCACCTGGACGAAACCGCCCTCGCCGATCCCAGAAGTTTTTACGAAAAATCAAAACTGCTGGCCGAAGAACTTGCCTTAACCTACCAAGACCGCCTGCCGGTCACCGTCATCCGTCCGGCCGCCATCTACGGAAGCGGGATCGAGTATGGCGGCCCGGCCGGCACCTACGGCGCCCTCAAGGTCATTCAGATGATGTTCAAAAATCAGCTCCACGCCGTGCCGGGCCGGGGCAAGAACCGGTTCAGTTTTATCCATGTCGAAGATTTGGCCCGCGTTGCCTACTTTTTGGCTGGTCAGCCGGAGGCGGCGGGCCAAATCTACAACGTGGCCGACCGTTCGAACCATACGCTCGAGGAATTGATGATTCACATCGCCCACTGGATGCGCGCCCGCAACCTCCCCCTCAACTTTACCCCCCGGCTTCATTTTTATCTTCCCATCATTTACCTGCTCGGTCTCTGGTGCGAAACCTTGGCGAAATTTCAAAAACGGGAGCCGACAGTGGAGCGGCCGTTTTTGAACTTTTTTAGGCCCGGCTATCACTTTTTAATGTCGAACGAAAAACTCGACCGCCTGATTGAAAAATCGGGGCAGGCCGTCATCAAATACCGCGGCATCATCAAGGATGGGGCCTTGGAGTATAACCTCGAATGGTATAAAAAGAACCTGTTATGCTGTTAAGTTTTATTTTCGACATCCCGATTTTTCTCCCCGCGCTTGGGGTTTTGCTGGCCTGGCTCTCCGCCAAAAGAAAATGGCATTATTGGAGATGGGGCATTTTTACTCTGGCGATGTTCTGGCTCGTCTCCGGCGGGCTCTACTGGGATGTCTGGGGGCCGGGCGGCAATCATTTCATGTGGTACTCCTGGCTCGATACCATGGGGATTGTCAAACCGGGACTGATTCCCACGCCCACCTACCAAAATCCCTACGGCTTCTGGAATCTTTTTGGCCTTTTTCTTTTCTTAACATATCCCTTTATTTTGCTTATGGTCGGAAAATGGCTGAAAGGGATTTTGTTCGGCCATATTAAGGGGCAAACCGGCTTGTGGGGACTCTTAACCAACCGATAATCGATCATGCCCGCGCCGCGCAAAAAGAATGGGCGGCTGTTTCCATAACGGAACGCGCCCGCTGGCTCAAAAAATTTCAAAAACTCATTGTAAAGAAACAGGACGAAATTATCGCCGCGATCAGGGAGGACACGAAGAAACCGGCCATTGAAGCCTTGGGGATTGAAATCGCCACGGTGTTGATGACCGCCGATTATTACCGCAAAAAGGCCAAAAAGTTTTTAAAACCGCGGCGGGCGCAGACCCATTGGATGTTTAAAAATAAGGGGGTGCGTGTTTTGCACGTTCCCCACGGCGTGGTGGGAATCCTCGGCCCTTCCAATCTCCCGTTTTCTCTGACCATCGGCGACGCCATCCCCGCCCTGATGGCCGGCAACGCGGTGGTTGTCAAACCTTCGGAGCATACGCCGAAGTCGGCCGAGGTCGGCGCCAAACTGGCGGCGGAAGCGGGACTACCGGCCGGGCTTTTGCAAATCATCCAAGGCGGCGGCGAAGTTGGCGGTCAACTGATTGAACAGGTCGATTGTATCTTTTTTACGGGTTCAACAGCCGTAGGCAGAAAAGTCGCGGCCAAGGCCGGCGAGCTTTTAAAACCCTGTATCCTCGAATTAGGCGGGAAGGCCCCAATGATTGTTTTGGAGGATGCCGACCTCGCGCGCGCGGCGCGGGCCTGCGTCTGGGGTCGCTTCGCCCACTCCGGCCAGCATTGCATCGCGGTGGAGCGTGTCTATGTGGATCAAAGGATTGCGCCGGCGTTTTTAGACGAGGTGGTCCGCCTCGCCCAGGAATTAAATCCGCAAAATTTAAGCCCCCTCACGGCGCCAAAAACCGCGCAACATATCAAGGAACTCAAGGAAGAGGCCCTAACCAAGGGGGCAAAAATAATGGAGCCCGGCATTCTGACCAACGTTAATCACACGATGCGGGTGATGAAAGAAGAATCGTTCGGGCCTCTCCTCCCCATCATGGCTTTTGGCAACGAAGCGGAGGCGTTAAAACTGGCCAACGATTCGACCAGCGGTTTGAGCGCGGTGATTTTTTCGCGCGACCGGCGCCGCGCCCTTCGGATCGCCAAACAAGTTGAATCCGGAAACGTCTCCGTCAACGACGTGATGGACCACTTTATGATCATGGACGCCCCGTTTGGGGGCTGGAAGCTCTCCGGCCTTGGCGTGCGTCACTCCCGCGAAGGGCTGTTGCAATTTACCCGTCCGCAAACAATTTTTTGGCATCGGTTCAGTCTGCCCATTGTCCGCCACCGCGAGTTTTGGTGGTTTCCCTACACCGCGTGGGCTCAAAAATTAACCCGGCGCCTGATCCGGTTTTTCTTCGGCTGATATGTTTATTGTAAAAACAGGCAACCATCATCTGTTTTTGATTCTCAAAACGCTTTCGGGAGAAGAATGGATCGTCCTGCTGGGCAAACGCAAAATTCACTTCCCTTTTTACGGCACCCGTTTTGAAAACGCCACTTTTTATAACGTGAAGAAACAAAAACTCCACCACTTTGCCGCCGAAGAGATGAAGGACTTGATTTTTGAAACCAAGGCGCATTGGAGGCTTTCCGGAAAAACGCCTGTCGATTTTTCTCTGGAGTTTGTTCCAAACCCTCTGGCCAAACGAACGCTTGCCCTGGGGATGGTGAAATTTCAGTATCACACCCTCCGGCTGGTCTCCGGCCGGATCGGCTCGGAGGTTTTAAAAACTGGCCATGGTGTTTCCGAACAAGGGAGACTGATTACTTCCACTTTCAAAAAACTCCAGGTCCCGTTTTGTTATTCGTTACTGCTGGCGGCTGACGGCCAAGGCGGACGGATTGACTGGAAGGCCGATCCCAAACAAACCTTCTTCGGCCTGCGCTTTTTGAAAGACCGCCTGCAATGGGGAGGCCTTTTTGAACCGAAAGCAACCGAAACCCTGGTCCAAACCAGAGTTCCGTTAAAAGGCTGGGTCCTCCATCGCGAGATTGTAAAGGGTGCTCAAGCCGGCCGCACCGCCTACGGCCTAAAGGAATCGTTTGACTGGAAAGGAGTGGTGTGATTAGCCTTCCGGGCGGTAGTTATTTTTTATGAATCCCGGCGGCGAAATTCCCATCGGCAGAACGGGTTTTCGCAAAATCTGCGATCCCCTCTCCATTGTTTATAAGGAAGACGTCAACCGGGACGGTTACGAGGACAAAATTATCCTCCATGAATTCGGGCCGGAAGATTGCGTGCGCCCCCCCGTCGCCGACCGCTACATCGCTTTCGGCGGGCCGGAGCTCCGGGGAACGGCGGCTTTTTCCATCGAAGGCCTTCCCTTTGAAAAGAAGGGGTATCACTATTTTTATGTTTCCGTCTCCGCCTTTCCCCGATTCGCGGTGGGTGTGGAGGACGGATGCGCCCCTCTTTCCTTTTTCGATCCGGTCGCCGTTCCCCCCGACGACCATGCGGAAGGGCAGTTCGGCTACCCCGTCTTTTTTACCTTTGAGCTTGATGAAAACATGGAACAACAGAGAACCTTTGTCCTTCCTTTGCTTACGTCCGGCATTCACACCCACTTTGAACTTTCGGCCCTGACTCTTGTTCAACCGAGAGAGGATCTGGAACCCCTGGCCCGGCTCACCATCGCCGGCTATCCCGATCAGGACAGTTTGAAAGAAAGGCCCGGCTTTCTTCGCCGGGTCTCCACCTGGTTTTTTTGCAATTTAGGTCCCTTCCAATGCGAGGACGAAATGCTTGACAGGGAGATAGATATGACCCGACAGACAAAATTGGCCCTCGGATTCGAGAAAAACATCGCCGAGATGGATCTGGACCCGGCGACCCGCTGGCTCCTTCTGGAAAAAATAGGTCAACTCCTCTCTTTTGAATACCCGGCCACCGTTTATCTGGCCTGGCAAACCAGTGGGGACAAGGTGAAAAAAACGGCGGGCCTGGCATGCGAGCCCGTTGACTGAAAAGGAAATTTTTATGATCAAAGCCACGATTGACGGCCAAGCCGTTACCGTCAGTCCCCAACTGATCGAAAAATATTCCCGTCCGGGGCCGAGGTATACTAGTTATCCCACCGCGCCCAATTGGTCCAAAAATTTCGGACCGGAAGATTTCGCCGCGCAATTGGCAAAGAGCAACGCGGCCGGCCGGCCGCTTTCTTTATATTTCCACATCCCTTTTTGCGACGAGCGATGCACCTTTTGCGCCTGTTCGGTGGTGGCCACCCGCCGGCACGAAGTGGCCGAACCTTATTTAACAGCCCTCTCCGGGGAGATCGGCCGCGCGGCCTCCCTCGTCGATTCTTCCCGAAGGGTCTCCCAGTTCCATTGGGGAGGTGGTACGCCGACTTATCTAAGCTGTGAACAGATCGAAAAACTGTGGGGGGCGATTGCCAGGCATTTTTCCTTTGCCGACAATGCCGAAATCTCGATTGAGATCGATCCGCGCGTGACCTCCGCAGAACAACTAAAAACATTGCGCGGCCTCGGATTCAACCGCACCAGCCTCGGCGTGCAGGATTTTAACCCCGACGTCCAAAGGGAGGCGGGACGGATTCAGTCGTTTGAAGAAACGAAAAAGGCGGTAGACGGTTGCCGCGAATTAAAATTCCAAAGCGTCAACATCGATCTTGTCTATGGCCTGCCTCGGCAAACCCCAAAGAGTTTTGAAAAAACGCTGGAACAGGTTTTAGAACTAAACCCCGACCGGATCGCCCTCTTTAACTTTGCTTTTGTCCCCTGGATGCACGCCCATCAGCGCAAAATTTCCGAACGGGACCTCCCCTCCGGCGAGACAAAACTGGAAATGTTCTGCGGCGCGATCGAGGTCTTTCAAGATGCCGGCTTTACGTTTATCGGCCTCGACCACTTTGCCAAGGCCGGGGATGAATTGACCCGCGCGCAACGGGATAAAACGATGTATCGCAACTTTCAAGGTTACACCACCCAGGCGGATTGCGATTTGATCGGGATGGGGGTTACCGCCATCAGTTCGGTGGACGGCTCTTTTGCCCAGAACGCGAAAAAGTTAAAAGACTACGAGGAGACCGATTTTGAAAAAACACTGGCGACGCGCGCGGGGCTTAAACTCTCGACGGATGATTTGCTCCGGCAAATGGTGATCCGAGAACTCTTCTGCCACCAGCAGGTCCAGTTAGAAAACTTTTTCGCCCTTTTTGAAAAAGAGCGGCCCTCGCTTGAAACACTGGCCCAAGATGGTCTGGTCGAGTTGGAAACAAACGGCCTGCGCGTTACGCCGTTGGGAAGGCTTTTTCTGCGGAATATCGGAATGGTTTTTGATGCCTACCTAAAACCGGGGGAAGGGAAATTTTCAAGGACCGTTTAGTTTTGCCGTCGGCGGATCAAATTTAGGGCCCCGCCGGCCTGGAACCATTTGACCTGCTCGACCGTCAGGGAGTGATTGCAGAAAATTTTTTCCTGGGAACCATTCTTGTGACACAAAAGGACGGCGACCGGCCGCCCCGGTTTTAGAACATTCAGGCCAGTTACGCTGATCCGGTCCTCTTCCTGAATCTTGTCGTAATCGGCGGCGTTGGCAAAAGTCAGCGGCAGGACCCCCTGCTTTTTTAAATTGGTTTCATGAATGCGGGCGAAACTTTTGACGATCACCGCGGCACAGCCCAAATGCCTCGGCTCCATGGCGGCGTGCTCGCGCGAAGATCCCTCGCCATAATTTTCATCCCCCACCGCCACCCAGCGCAACCCTTCTTTTTTATAAGCCCGTGCGACTTTGGGAACTTCGTCCACCCCTCCCGTCAAAATATTTTTGGTCTTCCCCGCCTCTTTTTGAAAGGCGTTGGTCGCTCCGACAAAAAGATTGTTGCTGATATTGTCCAGATGGCCGCGGTACTGAAGCCAGGGGCCGGCCGGTGAGATGTGATCCGTTGTGCATTTCCCTTTTGCTTTAATCAGCAACGGAAGTTTTTCAAAATCATTTCCGTCCCACGGTTCAAACGGCGTTAAAACCTGCAGGCGGTCGCTTTTGGAATTGACTTTGACTTCGATCCGCCCCGGGTCCTCGGCCGGCGGTTCATATCCTTTTTTGGAAAGGATGAATCCTTTTTTGGGAATGTCATCAGCGATGCCAGGGGGCTGAAACTTCCATTTCTTTCCGCCGGTCTCCACCGCGTCGCGCGTCGGGTCAAAATCGAGCCGGCCCCCAAAGGAGACGGCGACGACCAGTTCGGGAGAGCCGATAAAAGCCAGCGTTTGCGGATTGCCGTCGTTGCGGCGGGGGAAATTTCGGTTATACGAAGTCAAAATCGTGTTGCTCTCCCCTTTTTTAATATCACTCCTTTGCCACTGTCCGATGCAAGGCCCGCAGGCATTCGCCAAAATTTTTCCGCCGACCGATTCCAAGGCTTGGAGCTGGCCGTCCCGGCGAGTGGTTTCAAAAACCTGTTCGGAGCCGGGGGTTATCATCAGCGGAATTTTGGTTTTGGCGCCGTGCCGGGCCGCCTGCCTGGCCACATCGGCGGCCCGTTCGATATCTTCGTACGAGGAATTGGTGCAGGAGCCGATCAAGGCGTACCGAATTTCAACGGGGTAGTTGTTTTTTTTCGCATCCTCGCCCAGTTTGGAAATAGGACGGGAGACATCGGGGGAATGGGGCCCGACCACGTGCGGTTCCAGCTTGTCGAGATTAATTTCGATGACCTCATCAAAATATTTTTCGGGGTTTTTGGCGATCTCCGGATCGTCTTCCAAAAACTCCCGATGTTGTTCGGCCCAATTCGCGATCTCTCTCCGCTCGGTCGCGTTGAGATAATCGCCGACTCGATTGTCATAGGGAAAGATCGATGTGGTCGCCCCCAGCTCGGCCCCCATGTTGGTAATCGTCCCCTTGCCGGTGGCGGAAATCGAGGCACAGCCGGGGCCGAAATATTCAATGATTTTGTTGGTCCCGCCCTTGACCGTCAGTTTTTCGCAAACTTTTAAAATCACGTCTTTGGGGGCGCTCCAGCCGTTGAGTTTGCCTGTCAATCGAACGCCAACAAATTTAGGCGCCAAAACCTCCCACGGCATCCCGGCCATCACATCCACGGCGTCGGCGCCTCCAACCCCAACAGCAACCATGCATAAACCCCCAGCGTTGGGGGTGTGCGAATCGGTTCCGATCACCATCCCGCCGGGAAAGGCGTACTGTTCCAAAAAAACCTGATGGATGATCCCGGAGCCGGGCCGCCAAAAACCGATCCCGTATTTTTTCGAACAGCTTTCCAAAAAGGCGTAGACCTCGTTGTTTTCCTTGATGGCCGCCAGCGTGTCTTCTTTTGCCCCCATCTGGGCGCGGATCAGGTGGTCGCAGTGGACGGTGGTGGGGACCGCCGTCGTTTTTCGTCCCGCCACCATGAATTGCAACAGGGCCATCTGCGCCGTGGCATCCTGCATCACCACCCGGTCTGGATTGAGCTGAAGAATGCTTTTGCCCCGCGTCAGCTCCTGTTTGGAAGGATCGACCAGATGCCCGTACAAAATTTTCTCGGCCAAAAGCAGAGGCTTTCCCGAACGTTTGCGAATCACGGGCAAATTTTTCCCCAGCCTTTTGAAGGTTTGAGCAACCATTTCAGGGGTGGTTTCAACGGAGAACATACAGGAGAGAATCACATATGGTGCCTGGCCCTAACTGTCAATCTTGGGGTTTGGGGATCGGAACATCTTTGGTAGCGCGTCTGGCCACTTCCGTCATTTGATGCTTCATCTCCAAGGCGTAGGCGTTTTTCTTGGTCTGAAGGGCGGCAAAAAAACTCTTTTGTTTTTCCTTCCAAAGCTGTTCGGCCAAATCGTGCAGGCGGTTTTGTTGCTCGCTCCCTTGTGCAACTTTCCTTTCGAGCGCCTGTAAATACCGCCACGTCTTTGTTGAGGAAGTGTTTTTGCTCCATGCCTCAAAGGCCGCCCTTAATTCTGCAAGCAACGACTCATTCTCACCGCGGATTTTTACAAGATTTTCCAGCGTCTCTTGATATTCCGTCTTTTTACGTTCGTAATCCCTGACCGCTTCCAAAACATTCACCTCTTTCTCCCACCGCTTCATCCTGTTTTGCAAATTGGGGCTTTCGGTTTGTCTTTTCAGGATCCGATCTGCCGCCGTCTCATGATCTTTGCCCCACACGCTGATCGAACCAACGATCATAAAAAGGATCAGCGCTGTTTTAACACCGTTCCTCATTTGCCCCATTCCCCCATATACTGTTGTTGAAGATCACCAGCCTTCTCTTGCGCGGACAGATATTTGCCCCAGGCCTCCTCCTTCAACGTGCGGGCATTCGTTACCGCATTTTCCATGTCGGCGCTTTTGAGAAGGGATTGAATCCACTCCCGATGGGCATTTCCGTAAATTTGACTTCTTGGGATGCCATACTGGTTAGGACCGTCCCCCAGTTTTTCCAACTCTGTCCGCAATCTCCCCACGTCTATACCGATCATGTCTTGAACCTTCACCTGATGTTTCCACTCCTGATGGGCCCGGACATAGTTGTCATTGGTTTTTCTGCACGCATCCAGGGCCTGGTCAACCCCCGCCTCCCTATCCGCCCGCTCCCTGGCTCGTTCTCTTATCTTTTCCATCCTCCTCTCCGACATTTCCCCGCGGGGCCCCCGCAGTTCAAAGTTTGCCATCGCATTCACAAAATCCAAATAGGCCCGGACCATCCCGTGCCCGAAGGTCAAATCCATTATGTCCCGGTCCGTGAGAGGTTTTATCTCCACACCAACAAGATTGGGGTCGGACTTTGGATCGGCGGTCTGACCGATTTGTTCCTGAGTCGTAGTGGGCGTCGAGCTGGTTTCACCGGTGGCGGTGGACGGGGTGGTTGAAACGCCGCCGCCCGGTGCGGTGGGAGGACCCGTAGTACAGTCACTGGGCTGACTGCATTCTTTGCCTTCGGGACAAACCATGCCGGAAGGACAAGCCAGGGCAAACGACAGGTTTAAGAAGAATCCCAAGATCGCGGCAACTACAATTGAAATGATTTTCACAGCCATGTTTCTGATTTTACACCATCCAAAAAAAAGGAGGGAGAATTTTTCTGTGGATTATACGACTGTGGTTTTAACCTACCGAGGGACTATATTCCACCCCTCAAAGAGGGGAATCGGGGCCGACTGACTATCCCACTGAATGGTTGTTGCCTGATTGACCTGAATCCAATAGACCCCGCCTGGCGCGATTTGAGTCAAGGTGTTGACATCTGCAAACTCTGGCCGGGGATCATAAAAAGTCCAGCCTCCGTTGGAAGAGTCCTTTTGGCTGGCGTCAAAATGGAAAGCCCGAACCAGCTTCCCCTCCAATTGCAAAACGGGTTCGAGGGTTAATCCCAACTGCCCCTCGGTCGTGGTCGGGGCGGTGGAGGAACCGCCGCCGCTCGTGTCAGCCACGCAAAGGCTGGATTCGCAGGTGTCGCTTCCGTCGGAACAAACCTGACCGGCGGGGCAAGCCCAAAGATTTTTTGCAAACACGCCCAGGGCCAATCCCAAAAGACTTATTAAAAATTTTTTCTCCATATTAAATCCCCACTAAGATCCCCACATTCCCCTGATGAGCCCGGGAATTAAACGTGTTAATGTTCGATTTGTTTCGCATATAGCCGGTCCGTAAAAACCCCCGCACCCCCCCATGTATGGGGAAATTGATCTGTGTAAAGACATTGGAGACGTCGTCACTGCGCATGGTGTTGGCCGTGAGACTGTTGACATTATCAAAACGATTCCAGCCCTGACTGAAAAAAAGCTCCGCGGTCACTTCCCAAAAGAGGGGATGGCTGACGGCAAAATTTAAATTGTTGCCCTGAAAATCAAAATCGGCGCCGTCAGCCCGGTTCCAGAGGTGATTATAGCCCAACAAAAACCTTAATTTCGTGTTCGGAACACCCAAATAGTTGCTCAAGCCTACAACATGGGAATGGCCATCCCGGTCTTGGTTGGCGTTGGATGGAAAGAAATATTCTCCAAAACCGAAGGCGTAGGAACCCTCGGAGGTCAGCCAATCCGCCAGTTGCCAGCCGAAAACAGGGCGGAAACCGATTTGATTGCGAAATTTAGCGGTCTGGACAATCGTAAAATCGTTCGAAACCGTAATCCCCAACACCTGCTTCTGGTTCAGGGAGCGGCGGAACTGGATCGAGGTGAAATTGTCCATCATGTTGAGCCTGGTGCTAACCTCATAGGCATTCCCCAAAAACTGATGTCCAAAGGCCAGTTGGTTTTTATCCCCAAGGCGAAGCCGATAGTTGCCGCCGATTGATGTCGAAGCGAAGGTTGAATCCTGACGGGCGACATCGGTGGGAAGGGTGGCCCCATTGCCCAAATTGATGGCGTTAGTATTATAGGTGCCGGCCAGATTGGAAAAAATGCCCCACGGTTTTGATGCCTTTTGGTCGGTTTTCGCCTGGGGAGACCGTTCCATGGCGGCGAGGTACAAATTAACCGTCTGTTTTAAACCGGGATTCTGCTTCAAGGCCTTGTCGAAGTAGCGCCGGGCCTTTTTTGCATCGCCCAGGCCAAAATAGGCCCGGCCGATAAACTCCGAGGTCTGGCCGCGGCCGGCGTTTTTCTTTTCATAGGCTTTCAACCGGCCGACCGCCTCGCTAAATTCAGCCTGCCCCAGATGGGCCCAGCCCCTCTCAAAGGCCCAGTCGGGGTGTGTCCCTAATTTTTCGGACTGATCGAGTTTTTTGCCCGCCTCGTGAAACCGTCCAAGGCGGTTCAGGGCAACGCCCTGAAAGAAAAGGGCCTGCCCGTCTTGCGGGTCGAGTTTGGCCGCGGCCTCAAAACTTTTTAAGGCCCGCTCAAAATGCTGTTTTGTTAAATGCTGATGCCCTTGCTGGATAAGCGCTTGAGATTTGGGAGAGGCCTGGCCGCCAACGGCCGGTAGAAACAACAATGAAACCGCCAAACAAATTAAAAAACCCTTCCTCTTTTTTGACATGGGGATCGCAAAATACCTCTTTGTTAGCAGGGTGTCAATTACTGATGGGCGCGGGAATGGGGATATTCAATCTGTCGTTGTACTCTTAATCCGGAAAATGGGAGAAAAATTTTTTGTCGAATTATACGACTATTTGAGAAATTGAATGGTGAGGGGGTATTGGAAATCTTCCCCGTTGTGCGTCTTGACCGAGGCGATGATGATCAAAATGATTTCGGCCACAACCAAGGCGGCGATCAGAACAAAGCCGATCAGGATGAAACACAAAATGCCGGCAATGAGGCCGTAGAGGGTCATCGAGATTTGAAAGTTGAGGGCCTTTTTCCCCTCTCGGTTGACCAGCGGATACTCCTCCTTTTTAATCAGCCAGACAATCAGCGGGCCCAAGATGTGCCCAAACGGAATCCCGATCAATCCGGAAAGGGCTAGCAGATGGCAGAGCATGCCGAAGGTGCGCTCTTGATTGGGAGCCGGATTTGGGGAAACTCCTTGCTGATTCATGATGGTTAGTTTAGGCTACCTTCCTTAAAATTCCAAGGGTAAAATGGAAAAGGCCATCGAAATTAAAAATCTCTCCCACCGCTTCGGACTGGCCTGGGCTTTGCGCGATCTGAGCTTTTCGGCCGCCGCGGGTGAGGGGGTGGCGGTGTTGGGGCCGAATGCCTCCGGCAAATCAACCCTGCTTAG
>JACQMB010000153.1 GCA_016203765.1 Deltaproteobacteria bacterium | reverse complement strand
GGGTGGCGGCGTCCGTAGGGATTTTGCTTTGGCTGGACCGGATCCAATGGAATCCCCAGCCGTTGATCCATTTTCACCTCCTGCACCCATAGCAACTTATGTTGAGCGCCGCGGTGACGACCGCCATCTTTTGGAAATACGAGCGAAGATGGCTTAAGGCGGCGGCGGTCGGGTTTTTTGGCTCCGTCCCCATCTGTCTGTTGAGCGATGTGGTGGTCCCCTATTTGGGGGCTGTTTTGTTTCACACCCAAATTCTTTTTCATCTCTGTGCGGTGGAAGAGCCGTGGCTGATCTATCCCTCCGCGGCGGCAGGCGTTTTGGGTGGGATTTTTTTGGTCAATCTGTTGGAGAGGGGAACCGAGTTTTTTCATCTCTCGCATGTTTTGGTCAGCTCCCTGGCCTCCCTTCTTTATCTGATTTCGTTTGATGTTCCATTGTGGAAGGCCTCCGTGCTCCTTGCCTTTTTCATTACCCTGGTCGCGGTTTGGGTGCCGTGTTGTTTGAGCGATATTGTCTTTCCCTTGGCCTTGGTGAAAGAAGGGAAGGCCCCTTGTTGCGGACATCATCCTCATGATTACTAAACTCATTACACTTTCGAGCGACTTCGGCCCCGGCAATATCGGTTGCGGCGCGATGGAGGCGGTCATTTACGAAATCTGTCCGGAGTCAAAAGTCGTGCATCTTTGCCACGCGATCGAGCCTTTTAACGTTAAAGAAGGAGCGAAAATGCTGGAGGGCGTGGCCAAACTGCCGGTCGGGTTTCACGTCGGGGTGGTTGACCCCGGCGTGGGGACTTTGAGAAAGGGGATCGCGATTCAAACGAAGCGGGGGGATTTTTTGATCGGGCCCGATAGCGGTTTGTTGCGGCCCGCCTCCGAGTTTTTGGGCGGGATTTCTGCCGCCTATGAACTGGCCAATGAGCGCTATCGCCGCAACCCGGTCTCTCCCATTTTCCACGGCCGCGATATCTTTGCCCCGGCCGCGGCCTATCTGGCCAAAGGAATTAAACCGGAAGATCTGGGTCCCAAGCTCAATCCGGACCAATTGGCGCCCGCCCCCTACCCGGAGGCCCGCTGGGCAGGCGATCAAATCGAATGTCAAGTGATTCATATCAACGAAAACGGCTCTCTTTTTCTAAACCTCCACGCCGAGGAACTCTCCAAACAAGCCCAAGAAGGCCATACCATTGATCTAAAAGTGACACCAGGTGCCAGGCACCTGGTGTTAAGTTTTTGTCGGACGTTTGGAGAGGTGGCCGCGGGTGAGGCCTTGATTTTGAAGGACGATTTTGGGAGGGTGGAGGTTGCGATCAATCAGGGAGACTTTGCCTCGAAATTTCATATCAGGCGGGGCGACCGGCTGACCCTAAGGAGAAAACATGGCTAATATCCAGTGCGCGCGTTGCGGGAACGAGGGCCCGCCCCCCGATTTTATTCCTTACGAAGGAGCTCTCAAAGCGGCCATCGTCTCGCAGATCTGTTCGGAGTGCTGGGAGGCCTGGAAAAAAATGAGCGTGATGGTGATCAACGAATTCCGCCTCACCCCGTTTCTGCCCGAACACCGCCAGGTTTTGGAACAGCACATGAAGGATTTTTTGAAATACAAAGCGTGAAACCCGATCGGCGTCTTATCCGAAGCGTTTTATCCCTGCCCACCGCCCCGTTTCATGAGGAGGCGGTGGCCGCCTTCGTCAAAAGCTTCGCCAAAAAGCTGAGGCTTCGCTGGCGGCAAGACCGTTACGGCAATCTGAAAATCGTTTATAAAAAAGGAAAAGGGAACAGCCCCTTCGCGCTGACCGCCCACATGGACCACCCGGGTTTTGAGGTCGTGCGCGGCGGGCGCCGGCCGATCGTGCGGTTGCTGGGGGGCGTCCCCGACCAATATTTTGGGAAGGCCAGGGTGATGGTTTGGAACGACGGCGTGGTTGCGAAGGGAAAAGCCGCAAAGCGGTTGGACAAAAAGAAAAGAAGATTTGTGTTGAGGTTGAAACAACCGGTTCGCCGCGGCGCCTTCGGCACTTTTGCCCTGCCGGCGGTCCGGTTTCGCGGCTCAAATATCTACACCAAGGCCGCCGACGACGTGATCAACGTGGCGCTCCTGTTAAACTTTTTGCAAGGATTGGTGCGCGGGCGGAATAAGGCTCACGTGATTTTTCTTTTTACCCGCGCTGAAGAGGTCGGTTTTGTGGGGGCCCTCGGCGTGGCCAAACGGAAGTGGATTCGTAAAGAGATCCCCATTATTGTGTTGGAGGCCTCCTCCGCCAAGGCCGGCAAGGTCAAAATAGGCGGAGGACCGGTCTTGAGGGTGGGGGACAAGGCCTCCACCTTTTCCCATGCCGTTGATCTTTGGCTCCAGGCGGCCGCTCAAGACATTCCTCATCAGCGGGCCCTCCTCCCCGGCGGGCGCTGTGAGGCGACCGTTTTTACACAAAAAGAATACCGGGCCGGCTGTCTGGCCCTTCCCCTTGGCAACTATCACAACACAGGCCCCAAAAACTATGCGCCGGAGTTTGTCAGTCTTAAAGACTATCGAAACATGCTCGGATGGTTGATGGCCCTCACCCAAACGGCTTCCCCCCAAAAAATCCGGAAGGGAAAATTGAAAGAATTGGACCGGATTTTTCAGAAATTAAACAGGCGGCTAAAGAGAAATTCCAAAGGCTAGGGTATAAGAGTTGACCGCCTCACCGTTGTTTCGCCGTTCGGTAGAGGCGTCAAAAGTGACCGCGTAATTTTCCATCAGACCAAGAGAAATTCCGCCACCACCAACGTGGGCGCTGTAGGAAACGAAGGCGCCTCCGGGCCTTCCCCCCTCAAAGGCGCTTTGCGTCCTTTTGTAGAAACCGTGCAGGCCGAACCGCTCGCCGAGGGCCACGCGGAGGTCGGCAAAGCCGGAATGGAGATCGCGATGGCCTCCCCCAAAGAGCAAACGTTGATACTCATACCCGCCCCCCGCTTTTAAAAATTTAATCGGCTCGAAAAAGACGGCGGGGGTAATCAAATGCCGGTCGGCCTGCGAATAGTTTTCAAACGCGTAGTGAAGTTCCGGCGTGACCATTCCGATCGAATGGGCCAGGCCGGCGGTAGCACTCTCTTGGGCGAGGATCATGACGCTGGGGGCGAACGAAAAACCCAAATCGGCGCGCGTTTTCTCCCTAAAATAGTAATGGCCGGAGAGCCGGGTATCCAACCCGTTGTTGTCGAATTTTCTCAAATAAGCCGTGCGCAGGCCGAAGCCGTACTTTTTTTCCTTGGAGACCTCGATTTCCTGATAAGTGACCTGCGTGTTATCGGCGAAATAACTCAAATCCTCAACCGTATAACCGCCGTAGATCCGGATGCGGGTTTTTCGCTCCATCTGCGGGCTCAAGTCAGCCAACTCCTCGTTTTCCGGATCGATCTTTTTGGCCTGGCGCAACATTTCGTCGGCCTTCTTTTGTTCTCCCAGGGCCAGATAGACCTTGGAGAGGCCGATCATCGCCGGCACGTGTTCGGGGTTGATGGCCAGTAGAACCTGATAGGTCTCCAGCGATTTCTTGTAGTCCCCCTGCCAGTAGTGGACCTGGCCCAGGCCGTAGATGGCCGCCTCATGGTTGGGATTTTCCTTGATGAAGGCCTCATAGATGGCCTGCGCCCCCTCATAGTCGCCGGCCGACTCTTTTTTGAGCGCCTCTTGAACGGATGGGCCGGCCGCAAAGAGAGGGGTTGAAAAAACGACCAGAATGATTAATATCCGCCACACAAAAAAGTTTTAAAACATACTTTTAGTTGGAGGT
The DNA here is from genome assembly GCA_016203765.1 of Deltaproteobacteria bacterium. Taxonomy (GTDB): domain Bacteria; phylum UBA10199; class UBA10199; order SPLOWO2-01-44-7; family SPLOWO2-01-44-7; genus JACQMB01. Next base: position 6,035 of record JACQMB010000153.1, on the reverse strand, counting down.
AAAGGATGGATCAACTGGTGCAGAAGGCATTGGCGGCAAGAAAAAATTCCTATTCCCCCTATTCGAAGTTCGCCGTGGGGGCGGCCCTGGAATGCGGCGACGGGACGGTGATCACGGGGACAAACGTGGAAAATGCTTCTTATGGCCTGTCGATCTGCGCCGAGCGGAGTGCCTTGGTCAAAGCCATTTCGGAAGGCAAAAGGAAATTTAAGCGCCTGGCTATTGTAACCGACTCTCCGGAACCCGCGGCCCCCTGCGGGATGTGCCGGCAGATGCTGATCGAATTTGCCCCTAGCCTGGAAGTCATTTTGGCCAATTTAAAGGGAAAATCCGAGGTGTTGCGGTTGAGTGATCTCCTGCCGAAGGCCTTCCGTCTCGGCTAACCGCCTGTCTGCTGGGTGAGCCATTCTTCCGGGTGTTCCGGATTGGGAAAGACCCGACAGGCCCCCCACAGTCCCGCGTTTGCCGCTTTGGCGGCGGCCTCGGTTTCGAGCTGTTCTTTTTTGAAGACGTTTTGAAAGCGGCGGTAGGCGAAGGCCAGGCCGTGGCGGATCATGTATAAACTGATGAGTTCCCCGTCGAAACGAAGGTGAAACAACCACCGGCCGTATTTGTCCTTCTTTTCCTCCAAAGGATCGAAGGCGTATTCCACAACCTTGCCGGCAATTAAATTGTTCAGGTTTGCAGAAGCCTCCGACCCGAAACATTCAACGCCTCGCGCGGGGTGATGGGTTTCCGGGGAGTTGTAACCGATATGCCTGGTTTTGAAAACCTGTCCGTTTTCTAAATCTTGAAGAACGGTGGTGTCTCCGTCCACCACGCGCAGGACCCTGGCACTTCGCCATTCCAAATTAACTGACATAGTGGGCCGGCAGGACCAAACTGTTTCGAAACTCCTCGGGCATTTGGGCCAGGAGATATTGAACCGCCCCGTAAGCAAACTGGGCGTAACCGAAACCCTCAACCGGAACGCCGCTTTTGGTTTGGCGCAACACCCAGGTGTTGATGCCGACCACGGTTCCGTCCGGCCGGAAGAGACCGCCGCCGCTGTTGCCGGGGTTGATCGCCGCGTCGGTGTGGATCAGGCCGTCCTTCCCTTTCCAGGAGACGATTCCCCTGGTCATTGTTCCCATTTGCCCCAGAGGATTGCCCACGGCCAGGACAGGCTCACCCAGCAGGACCTTGGTCAAGTCGGTTTCCATCGAGGCGGCCGGCATTTGGAGGGGATTGTCCAAGGCCATATCGAGGGCCACCAGGGCGATGTCGGGCCCCCCCTTGTAGAATTGGGTCGCTCCCAAAACCAGGCCGGTGTATTCCCGGGTAAGGTCGCCCAGGTAGGGGGCCTTCACCTGTTTGGCCACCTTGTTTTTGTCGTCGGTGACGACGTGCGCGTTGGTGGCCACGATCGGCTGCCATTTTCCGTTGGCCAGCGGCCGGTGACCGATCACAAAGCCGGAGCCCAGACCCCCGTCGCTGACGATGGCAAAAGAGCTCTCCATCGCCTTGCGCATCCCCTCCTCAAAGTATTGTTGCGGGATGCGAAGCGATTGGCCGTCGGGCCCGGTGATTTCATAGCAGGGTCCCAGTTCGTCATCGTAAACACATTGGTAACTTACTTCAGGCGGCGGGGTAGTGTTATATTCAGGAATTCTTCCCAAGGAATCGGTGGTGTCCCAAACGGGAGCAACAGTCATGATGCAGGAGTATCTTTTTTTGGGGGCAAAACGTCAAGAATTTTTTCAAAAAAAACCAATGCTTGTATACACTTTAGTAAAATAGATAGGGAGTGCGCTGTCTTAGAAAATTTTCGGAAGGTTCGCCCACCCATTCCAAAATTTCCGGCAGGGGGAGATGTCTTTCAATCCCTTGCCGAACTTTGGTGCCGCCGGTCAGCAGATCAATAGCGGGAATGTCTTCAATGAATTCATACGGCTCGATCCGCCACTGAAAACCGCGATCTTGGCAGAGATAATGAATCGCCCAAAGGAGGGCGATCCCCGTCGCGTACGGTTTGAACGACTCCCGCTCGATGAGGTGAAGTTTTATCCCCTTGCAAAGTTGGCCGCCCCATTTTTGTCCGGCCTCCGGCTTGAAATCAACCGGCTCCAGCCGGACGCCGGGAAGATTCCATTCCTTCATCATGTCGATCAACGGCTTGGGTTCAACGAAGGGGGCGCCGGCGATTTCAAACGGCGTGCCGGTTCCGCGCCCCTCCGAAACATTGGTGGCTTCCAAAAGGCACATGCCGGGATAAAAGAGGGCCTGCAGGGGAGAGCGGATGTTGGGCGAGGGATTGACCCAGCGAAGCTCGGTTTCCTTCCAATACCATTTGCGTTGCCAGCGCTCCATTGGTACCACCGTGAGATCGCAATTCAGATCGTGGACGTCGTTGATGAAATGGGCTATTTCTCCGATCGTCATCCCATGCCGCACCGGAACCGGATATAAACCGACAAAAGAGGCGTAGCCTTTTTCATTCAGTTCCCCCTCCACGGTCACGCCGTTGATCGGGTTGGGGCGGTCGCAAACAATCACCGGTTTTTTGTATTTGGCGCAGGCCTCCATGCAGAGGGTCGCGGTCCAGATGTAGGTATAATAACGGGTGCCAACATCCTGAAGGTCAATCACCAGGCAGTCAATGAGATCGAGCATATTTTTTTTTGGTGAGAGGGACTTGAGCGTTTTCCCGTAAAGACTGAAGGCGGGAAGGCCGCTCGGTTGGTGAGTCGTTGACTCCACCGGTTCCATATAGAGGGACTCGCCGGTGATGCCGTGTTCGGGGCCGAACAGGGCGGTCACCTGCCAATCTTTTTTTTCGGCAAGGAGGAGGCCCAGTAGATGTTTTCCGCGGGAATCGAGGCTGGCCGGATGGGCCAGCAGACCGACTTTTTTTCCTTGAAGAAGACCCCGTTGATCGGTTAGTAGAACATCCGCGCCTAAACGCATGGACCGGGGTTTTTAACATAATGAAAGTAACACGCAAGCAGCATTTTTTGCACGCCGCCCTTTTTTGGACCGCCATCGGTTTTGCCCTTGGTTTTTTTGGCTTCAAGTGGGTTTGGCTGGGGTTTGATCTCCAGTGGGCGGTGGGTTGGCTTTCGGTCTGCACCCTCCTGGGTTTGGTGAAGGGGGAATTTGCGATCGGCAAGGCGGCCAGGAAATCGATTGCGAGAATCCAAGGCCTGCCGGAGACCTCCCCTTTCTACCGGGTTTTTACCCGGGGGCAGTGGATGGTTGTCTTCGGCATGATGTTTTTGGGGATGGTTATCCGGCATCTCCATATTGAGAAGGCCTACCGAGGCCTTGTCCTGGCAACGGTCGGCGTGGCCCTGCTGTGGGCCTCCCGCTATTTTTGGAAAATGGCATGTTGCCGAAACCGCTAGGTCATTATTCCCAGATCGTCCGTGCCGGGGATCTCTTCTTTTTGTCCGGTCAAATTGCCATCGATCCCATCACAAATGAAATTTGTCTGTTCGGCGGGGATGCCGCCAAACAGACAAATCTGATTTTAAAAAATATTGAAACAATCCTGGCGGGTGAAAATTTGAAAAAAGAAAACATCGTCAAGATGACGCTTTGTCTGACCGACCTCTCGCAGTTTTCCAAAGTCAACGAGGTCTACGCCGATTTTTTCGGCACCCACAAGCCGGCCCGAACGACCGTGGAGGTTGCGGGCTTGCCGAAGGGGGCGGCGATCGAGATTGAAACGGTTGCCCAGAGTTGACAATTGGCCCAATATTAAATACACTTGTTCTATAATATGGAACAAGTACTCCTTCCCTCAAAGCCGCTCAAAAAACTCCTGACCTTCTTTTTCCAAAGGCCCAAGGAGAGATTTTATCTAAGGGAGCTGGCCCGTTCTTTAAAAGAACCGGCGAGCTCCCTGCAACGGCATCTGGCCCTTCTGGAGGAAAACAAGATTTTGCAATGTGAAAAACAGGGCCCCCTGAAGTATTTTTCACTCAACGGGCAATTCGACTATTTGGAGGAACTGCGCGCCATTCTTTTGGGCCAAAACAGGAGGGAAGCGCTTGAAAAAGACCTTCAAAAAGTTTTGCGTATTCTCAAGGCAAGGTATCATCCGGAAAAAATTATCCTGTTCGGTTCATTCGGCGCCGGGGAAAGGATAAGGGAATCGACGGACCTTGATTTGTGCATCGTCAAAAAGGATGTCCCCGAAAGATACTGGGACCGCGTCCGGGAAGTGGCGTCCCTCTTGAAGGGTTGCAGCATAGGAATCGATTTTGTCGTCTGGACCCCACGGGAACTGGAAGAGGAGGAAAAGCAAAATCGGTTTTTGAATGAAGAAATTTTAAAAAAGGGAAGGGTTGTCTATGCAAAAGCCGCATGACGAATGGCTGGCCAAGGCGGAGGACGACCTGCAATTTGCCCGCGTCGGCTTGAAAGAAGGATTTTATTCCCAGGTTTGTACTCTGGCCCAGCAGACCATCGAAAAAAGCCTGAAGGGGACGTTGGTCGCGCGACAGCGCCCCTATCCCAAAAATCACAGTTTGAGGGAATTGGCCAAGAAACTTCCCGAATTGAAACTGGATTGGTGGATGGAATCCCTCACCATCATTGACGGCTACTATGTCCCCTTGCGTTATCCCGATGCCGCGGCCGGTACCAAGGCCTCCGGCCCTCCGAATGAAGAAGAGGCTAAGGAGGCCCTCAAAACAGCCGAAGAAATATTTGGGCATGTGGGGGCGTTTTTATCTTTGATATGAGAAGGGGGTTGCCAGATAGAGACGGCGGCCTTCGTTCAGGAATGAATCCGCATCTTGTAGAAGGAGCGCCAGACGAAATAGAGGCCGACCGCAAAAAGAACAACGCCCACTTTCAAAACGTAGGGTTGGGCGTTGTCGGCAATGGCGATCTCTACCGCCAAAATTCCGAACAGGGTCGTAAACTTGATGATCGGATTTAAGGAAACGGCCGCCGTGTCTTTATAGGGATCCCCCACCGTGTCCCCCACCACGACGGCGTCGTGGAGTTCGCTCTTTTTGTCTTTCAACTCCACCTCAACGACTTTTTTGGCGTTGTCCCACGAGGCGCCGGCGTTGGCCATAAAGATGGCTTGAAAAAGGCCGAAGAGGGCGATTGAAATCAGATAAGAAACAAAAAAGGTCGGGCTGAAACAGGCGAAGGCCAGGGTAAAACAGAAAATGACGCCGAAAATATTGACCATCCCGTTTTGCGCGTATTGGGTGCAGATCCGAACGACTTCCTTGGAATCCTCTACCGAGGCCTTTTCGGCCCGGTCGAGCCGGATCGACTTTTTGATATATTCGACGGCCCGATAGGCCCCGGTCGTTACCGCCTGGGTGGAGGCCCCCGCGAACCAGAAAATAACCGCGCCGCCGCAAATAAAACCGAGCAGGACGTGAGGGTCGATAATGGAAAGTTCCGAGCCGATCGTTTTCCATCCGAAGTGCGCCTTGAGGAGCAGGATCAGGGAAAAAATCATGGTGGTGGCTCCGATAACGGCGGTGCCGACCAGGACCGGTTTGGCCGTGGCCTTGAAGGTATTTCCGGCGCCGTCATTGTCTTCCAAAAGGTGTTTCCCCTTTTCAAGATCGGGCGTAAAGCCGAATTCCTCTTTGATCTCTTTTGAAAAATTGGGAATCTGATCGATCTGAGAGAGTTCAAAAATCGATTGGGCATTGTCGGTCACCGGTCCGTAGCTGTCCACGGCGATGGTCACCGGCCCCATCCCCAACAGACCGAAGGCCACCAGGCCGAAGGCAAAGACGACGGGATAATCCATGTAATGCGACAGGCCGTGCGCGCTGGCCAAAAGGGAGACAAGCATCAGGCCGACAATGGAAATCCCTTTCCAAAAACAGCTGAAATTTCCCGCGACCAGACCGGAGAGAATAACCAGGGAGGCCCCTCCCTCTTTTCCGGCCTGGACGACCTCCTGGACATGTTTCGATTTGGAACTGGTAAAGACCTTGGTCAACTCCGGGATGATGGCGGCGGCCAGGGTCCCGCAACTGATGATAATCGAGAGGGCGATCCAAATCGGACCGTAG
>JACQMB010000152.1 GCA_016203765.1 Deltaproteobacteria bacterium | reverse complement strand
GGCCAGATAAACGGCGGCGAGGTGGTTGTGGGGGGAGGCGTATTTTTTGTCTTTGGCGATCGCCTGCTGAAGATAATGAACGGCGGTGTCGAATTCCCCTTTGATTTTATAGATGACCCCCAGGTTGTTATAGGGCTCCGCGTAATCGGGGGCCAGCTCGATGGCTGTTTTGAATTCAAAGATCGCTTTTTCAACGTCTTGTTCATTGAGATAGGAAATGCCGCGGTTGTTGTGATAGACCGCTTGTTCGGAGGGGAGGATATTTTTTTTGCCGGCGCAGCCGTTGGCGCACAAGCCGATGACCAGCAGGGCGATTATTTTTTTAAACATGGATTCAGCGCCTCCGCGTGCTTTCGATATTTTTCCGCCTCTTTGGCATTCCCCAGTTTAGCATAACTCTCCGACAAGGCATAGGCCGTGGCGGCGTCGATGGGGAGAGCCTCCAGGGCCGCTTGAAACTCCTTGGCCGCCGCGGCCGGCATATTTTTAGCCAACGCCCTTTGGCCACTGACGAAATGAACATGGGCTTTCAAAATGGGGTATTCGGCCGCATCGATGGTCTGGCCGGTCCGTTTGTTTCGCTCTTTGATCGTGTTTTGAATGGCTTCAATATATGGCTGGTAGGCCTCCCCCTTTTGTTTGTGATTCAAAATCAGAAACGAATAGGCATCCAGGAGGCCGTCATAGGCCGACGCGAATTTGTGATCCTCGCGGCGCGACTCCTGAAACCAGATCAGGGCCACCTCGATTTGATTCGGTTCGTAAGTCTCCAGTGCCGCGCGGCCTTTGATGAGATTTTGAAACGCGGCCACGCTGCTCGTTTCATTTTCGATTGCTTGGAGTGCGGCGTGGTCGAGCTCCCTTTCCAGTTTTTTGCTGATTTGGAGGGCGGCGTCTTTTGGGCCGCTGAAAAATTGCTTGTGCAAGGGGTAGGGGGTTTCCACCGGAAACTGGGCGATCATTTTCCCTTTCGAATCCTTGAACTGAACAAACGTGCGCAGCCACTTCTGCGTATGCTGAAACATCCCCTCAATCTTGTATTGGGCCTTTTCCGTGGGCTGGGTGAGGGCGGCCAGGCCGGAGCCGGAGGATAAATAACGTTTGAGAAGATGCGGGATGCCTTGAACCAGCCACTCATCCCCTTTTTGGCCGGTGTCGTTTTTAAACGGCCGGATTTCGATAAGAACGGCCTCCGCAGGGACTTGCTCCGCCGCCAGCTTGGCAAACAGGGTCGGAAAGGGGACACACTCCCCGGCGTGGGCGGGACCAAGGATTGTCACTGCAAGGAGCGTTAGAGGTGTCATTGCGAGCCCCGCCATCTGGCGGGGCGAAGCAATCCAGCTAGTTTTCTTGAGCTTCACCCCCAAAATATCTCAAATTGTTGCCCTGCTGGCAAGGGCTCGCTCAGCTGTTGGTGATGGTGAATTAATTAGGTACGTGTTCCCCGATTAACATCCGGGCAGGGTTCCTGGAGAAAAGTCGCAGGCGTCGCCACGTCCGTCGCAGTCGGCATCTAGCTGGTCGAAATTGTCTTCATCAGGGCAGTTGTCCGGGTCGTTAAGTATGCCATCCCCGTCGTTATCACCATCGGGATCGCAAACATCACCCGTACCGTCGGTATCGCTGTCGGCCTGGTCGGCGTTGTCAATATCCGGACAATTGTCGCAGAGATCACCCACACCATCCCCGGCCTCTCCGTCGGTATCGGCCTGGTCGGCATTTGCCGTCAACGGGCAGTTGTCCGGAACATCGTCGTTGATTCCGTCTCCATCGTCATCCGTATCGCAAACATCCCCCTCGCCGTCCCCATCGGTGTCGGTCAGATCCACACTTGCGGTTGTCGGACAATTATCACCGGCATCGGCGATCCCATCCGCATCATCGTCCTCCTCACAAGCATCGCCGGTCTCATCGCCGTCGGTATCTACTTGGTCGGCGTTGGCGGTTAACGGGCAATTGTCGGAGGCATCGTCCACCCCGTCCTCGTCGTCGTCGATATCGCAGACATTTCCAGCGCCATCACCATCGGTATCCGCCTGGTCCGCATTGGCCTCCCGCGAGCAGTTGTCGTCATCGTCCGCGACGCCGTCCCCGTCCTCGTCGGCCGCCACATTGGTATCAACGTTGTCATCGTTATTTTGATTGGTATTACTGTTCCCGCCCCCGCCGCTACATCCGTAAAACGGGAGTCCGGCCAACAGGATTGCCGCCAGGATAACCAACAGAAATTTACTCCGTTCACTCATCGAGCATATTCCTATCATAATCGGCAGTCGTGTGTAAACCGTTTTTTAGAATTTGTTTGGACTTATAAAATATGATAGTAAAATCAAAACTATGGCCGAGGAGGAGAAAAAACCGGAGGCCCCGGGCCTGGAAGACAAAACCCAGGTTTTTGGGGAGGGGGAACGGCGCCTAAACCCCCCCTATCTGGTGATTGTGGACGGTCCCCACAAGGGGGCACGATTTCCGCTTCAAGAGGGGGAGAATTTTATCGGTCGTCTGGAAGAATGTCATATTGTCCTGGATGACCAGTCTATTTCCCGGAAGCATTCCAAACTCCACTTGGGCGATCAAGGCTGGGTGGTTGAGGATTTGAAGAGCAAAAACGGAACCGGGGTCAACGGCGCGCTGATCGCGGAACCGGTCGTCTTAGGCCACAAAGATCTCCTTCGCTTTGGAATCTATACCCTTCGCCTCATCACGCAGGAAATGGATCCGAAAGAGGAGATGGATATCCCCGAAGAGCTGGGGGACCTAGGAACCGTGTTGGTTGCCGAGCCGGGCGAGGCTGGGGACGACACCGCCCAGCTGGGTCTTGCCCCGCAACATTCCGGGAAAGGGGCCGAAGACGAAGCCGGCAAGATGATTACCGCCCCCCATTCTCCGCTGGAAGAGGAGGGAGCCAAAAGAATTCCCAAACCCCGGTTGTGGGTCTTGGGGGGTACGGCCTTTGCCCTCCTCCTGGTTGCGGGACTCTATTTTTATTGGCAGTTTGTCCTGGCCCCCGGCCAAGAGGTGAAAAAAACGGAACCGGCCCGCCCCCGGCAGGAACTGCACGCCATTCCCCTGGGCCCGCCGGAACCGCAGCAGCCGAAAACAATTCCTGTTTTTCTCGATTGTGTGGCCAATCCTTTTCGGGCCGATGTCTATTTTGAAACCAAAAAAATCGGACAGACTCCCTTCAAGGTAAATGTCGATTTGGTCCCCGGAAAAGAGTACGAGATCGAGGCCCGCTTTTCGATGTCCGAAATTCAAGAGCAATATACCGACCGGGTTTCTTTTTCCGCCAAGCCGGACCAGTCGATGCTCCCGATCTTGTTTCGCGCGCCGGCCGGCATCATCAAGATTGCCGACGTGCCGCGCGACGCCTCGATTTACCTGGAGGCCTATTTCGACTACAATAAATTTCTGGCTCGCCCCGTCAAACTGCAAAACATCGTTCTGAATAAACCGATCTATGCCCCCTTCGGCCGCTACATTTTGGAACTCCGCCGCCTCAAACAAGTGGGCGATCCCTCCAATCTGATCGAGGATATTGTCTACCGGCGGGAGTTTTATCTTAGGGAGGATCAGCCGGTTTTTGTGGTGGATGTCACCGATACCGGCTTGAATCAATTTCCGGCCGTGGTCCGCTCGGAGCCAGCCGGCGCCGACGTCTTTATTGACGGGAGAAAAGTGGGGACCACTCCCTTTCGCGGCGATCTGCCGGTGGGGAAACACAGACTGACGCTTCGGAAAGAAGGTTATTTTGAGGAAACACAGGAAATCGAGGCCGACATCAACACGCCGTTCAAAACGGAAATTACACTGCGCACCTCGTTGGCGGGCGAAAAACTGAATCTGGCCAAATCGTTCATGCGCCAAAAGGCCTATGACTCCGCCCTGCAGACCCTGTCGCAGGTTTTTAATTTGGTACCGACCGCGGGGGAGACCGCCGAGGCCCGATTCCTTTTGGGGAATGTCTATTTGGGCCTGGGAGAGGCGGTCAAGGCGGCCGGCTATTTTGAACAGGCCAAACAAGATGAAAGATATAAATATTGGGGTCAGCTCGGTCTGGCCAGGGTTTTTGCGGCGCAGGGACGAACGGCCCAGGCCCTGGTTCCGCTGGTTGACGTCCTGCTCAACGCCCAGGAAGAAGAAGCGCTGAAAGAAGGACATAATCTGTTGCGCGAAATTTCGCCGCTCCGCTCGGTGGTCTATATTCAGTCCGATCCGCCGGGGGCGGAGGTTTATTTGAACGACAAAAAACTGGCGCAGGCCACACCGGTCTTGCTCCATGAAATGGGCTTGGGTAGTTACAAGATCCGCCTGATGAAAACCGGCTTCCAACCCCTAGACCTCAACATCAACCTCTCGGTCAACGAGTTCAATCCGGTGTTGGCCAAATTGAAGTCTTTACCCGAATAGATAATTCTGCTAATCTTTTCAGTAGCTTATGGCAGATGCTCCGAAACCGTCGCTGGGTTATCCTCACGTGGAAAAACTGATTGATTCCGAGGACTTCGACGAGATCAACCGCTCCTTCCAGAAGGCCTATGCCGATTTGGAGAAAATTTCCAAGGAAAAAAGGGGCCTGGGCAAGGGAAAAGAGGCCAAGCAGGCGATGCAGGCCCTTGAGAAGTGCTCGGAATTATTGAAAGAATTGCTCCAGATCAAGTATCGGTTGCAGGAGGAGATAAAAAAACAGGCCAAAAAATAACCCCACGCAACTTGAGGGGGACGGCCAGCCGATAACAATAATAGAGGACGAGATTTAAGATGACGTTGAACCCGGTCAATCCCATTGAAATTCAAAGCAGGGCCAATCAGCCCTCGCCCAGGAGCTCTAACGCCCGCGGCATGGAGTTTGGCGATTTTCTTGGCGGCGTTTCCGCCCTGACCCCCTTTGCCACCGAGTTTACACGCCAATCGACCGGCAATGTCAATGCGGCCACCGTTTTGAATGCCGCCTTTACCTCTTTTCCGGGCGCGGCCGGTTCTTTTGCCGGCGGGGCCGCCCCCAGTTGGGGCTTGGCGCAAGGTATGGGACCCGGTTCCTGGGGAGGTGGGGGGATGTATGGGATGCCGAATTTGGGGCCCAACTATCCTTCTCAACAGGGACTGGTCAGCGGTTCGGGACAAGCCGTTCCGGGAACGAATTTAAGTCAATTTCAATTGATGGAGATCATGAATCAAAACAATTTGCGTTTGATTGAACTGCAGGCCCTGATGCAAAGC
>JACQMB010000147.1 GCA_016203765.1 Deltaproteobacteria bacterium | reverse complement strand
GCTCAAAACGCCTGAGCAGGGCCTGTTCAAAACGGGTGAACAACTCCGCCACCCTCTGCCGGGCCGCCCTTTGCTCCGGGGCGGCGGGCTTGCCGGAAACATCCCCCAAATAATTTTCGTAACCTTTTTCTTTGGCCGGAACCAGCTTTCCCCTTTGGACAAGCAATTCCTCCAGCGGTTTTTTCGATTCTTCGGCAATCGTCTCCCGCTGATCCTGAACCTTCTCCGACATTGCTTTGTCCCTTTGGTCCCGCACCACGTAATCGCGGCCGGGGAGCTTGAAGGTTTGATAGACTTGGCTGGCCTCCAGCTTGGCCAGGGTTTTTTGGATCAAACGAGGGAGATGTTTGGTGAATTGTTGAAGGAGATCTTCCTTGGCAGGCTGTTTTTCGGCCTGTCTGTCCAAAAACTGCTCTTTGGTAATAAGGTCCTGGACCTCCTTAAAGACCTTAACGGGTTGAACCGGCTCGTGCGACATAGCATCGATTATACATTATTTTTAGTGACTTTGGCGAGGGTTTGTCCCTGGTGGAAGGTGATGCGGAGTAAATCGCCGATTTTCAAACCCTGATTCGTTTTTAAAGGCACCGCCAGCCCCTCTTTTTGCACCACGCCGTAGCCCTTGGCCAAAACATGAAGGGGGGAGAGATGATCGAGGTTACTGAGGAGTTTTTTCAGGTGTTGGGAGCGGCGCTCCCAGCCCACCTCCCAGACATAGGCGAGGCGATTTTGCAACTCATCCACACGCAACAGCCAGTCGGGAAAGCGCAGACGCGGGTCTTTGAGCCTCTCCTTGAGGCGGCCCACACGAGTTAAAAGGTCTTGAACGTTGGGAACGGCCAGCTCGGCGGCGGCCGACGGGGTCGGAGCGCGCACATCAGCCACGAAATCGGCAATGGTAAAATCAATTTCATGCCCCACGGCGGAAATCACCGGAATCCTGGAATCAAAAATGGCGCGCGCGACGACTTCCTCGTTAAAGGCCCAGAGATCCTCCATCGAACCGCCGCCCCTTCCGACAATCATCACATCAATATCTTCCCGCTGGTTTAACAGCCGAATCCCTTCGGCAATGGATTGGGCCGCCCCCTCTCCTTGCACCAACGCCGGTACCAGCAAAACATCAACGCTTGGAAAACGCCTTTGCAAAATATTTAAAATATCCCTAATCGCCGCCCCCGTGGGGGAGGTCACCACACCGATTTTTTTCGGCAGGAAGGGGAGCGATTTTTTGTGTTCCCGATCGAACAATCCCTCGGCCTGTAGCTTTTTTTTGAGCTGTTCAAAGGCCAATTGCAGGGCGCCGATCCCCTTCGGCTCGACATGATCGATGATCAGGCTGTATTGGCCGGTGGGGGGATAGACATTGATCTTTCCGCGGCAGATAACCTCCAGGCCGTCTTCCAGGTCGAAGGGAAACCGGCGGTCGGCGGCCCCGAAGATAATGGCCCGAATCTTGCTCGACTCATCCTTGAGCGAAAAATACCAGTGACGGCCGGCGCGGTTGCCGCGAAAGTCGGTCACTTCGCCGGAGACCCAGACCTCGGGGAACCGGCCTTCGAGCAAGGCGCGGATATCTTTGGTCAGTTCGGAGACGGAGTAGATTTTGGGGGACTGTTTGTCCGGACTACGGACTGAGGACTGGGGACTACGGACTTGTTCTCCCTCTTTCCGGTCAGTAGCTTGCCCTGAGCCCTGTCGAAGGGTCTCTGGTCCCTGGTCCCTGGTCCAGTCAAACCCTTTTTGTTCCACGCGCCTTCCTTTTCTGTTTGGTTCCCAAAACTTTTTGCAAGGTGAATGGATCGGTCTCTTTTTGTTTCATGGTCCGATATTCCGCCTCCACCCCCTTGCGGCTCATCTGGATGCCGTAAGAATTCAGAATGGCAGCGATCTCGTCGAAATGCTCCTCAATGGAATTGCGTGCCGACGTAAATCCAAGCTGGGCCGCGTGCAGGCGGTGGCCCATGGCGAAGGGATTCATCGAAAAAAAGGCGGCGTCGTCGGGCCTCGGTTCGATCAGGATAATGTCGCCGTCAAAATCGGGATTGTTGGCATATGACTGCATCGCGTTGTGCAGACGGGTATGAAACACCGTGCGAAAAAACTGATTGAGCACCGCAAAGACCCCTTCCTCGGTCAGGCTGTGCGATTTCGCACCCTTCTGTTTGGAAATTTCGTCAAAAAAAGCCTTCCGCTCGTAGGGGCGGAACGGATTGTAGCAGACGATCAGCCTGGCCCCCTTGCGGACCATCAGATCGAGGTTGGCGGTATGCTTCACCCCGCCGTCCACATAGTATTGATCGCCGATCTTGACCGGCTTGTAAAAACCGGGCATCGCGCTGGAGGCCTGCACCGCCTTGGAAATCGGAATGTCTTTTCTCTCGTCGGGCCCGAAGACCTCCTCCTGGGCCCCATCCAGTGTCATCGCGGTAATATACAAACTCTTTTTTCCCATTTTTTTGGCCAGGACAAAATCGTTGGTCATCCGGTTGCGCCGGATGTTGTCTTTTAAATATTTTTCCAGCGGGGCGTTGTCGAAAAGACCGGAGGGGAGGCATCCCAGCAAAGAGGGAAAGGAATAGTCCGCGAGGGCGGATTCATCGATCATTTCCCAGAGGGTTTCATAATGTTGAAGAGTGGGATGCCTGATAAAATCCCAAAAAAGATCGTGAATGCCGTTGGGGTGGGCGGGGAGTTTGGTGGCCAGACGCCAGATCACGCCCGGCAGCCAGGAGAGGGCCCGCGCCCCGTAGCGCAGGGGCCTTTCCAAAAACTCGCCCCAGTTGGGCCAGTAAAAATGCCAAGGCTGAAGTTTTGAAAATTTTTTGGAGGTCCCGTCCAGACTCTTGAGCATCTCTTCGGGCGAGAGTCCTCCGCTCAACGCGGTGGCCAGCAAAGAGCCGGAAGAAATTCCCAAAAAGATGTCAAACTGGCGGATGTCAAAATTGACGAAATAATCGTTGAGGGCCTTGAGCCCCCCGATCTTGAACGCCGCCCCGGTCAGCGCCCCGCCGGCCAGGACCAGGGCCTTTTTGGCCTTGGACCTGGGCTTGCGCAGATCGCTTTTTTGAACGATGGTGATCCCCATTACAGATAAATTATTGGAATTCAGACGAGAACGCAACGGTTAAGCTTCCATTTCATTTGACACCCCCGCCCAAAATCTTTATAATGCAAAAACCTTTAAAATTTGAGGAGTTATGGCATACCCTAAAAGCATCAGGCGAAAAGCGCCGCCGCCGTACCGCAAGGAGGTCTACGGGGTGCTGTTTTTCGCCCTCGGTTTTTTCCTGAGCCTTGCCCTCTTTTCCTACACCGCCTCCGATCCCGGCTTTAACGCCGCCTCCAACAACGGTGAAATCAAAAATTTGGGGGGGATCATCGGGGCCTATCTGGCCGATTCGCTTTTAACCACGCTGGGGCTTTGCGCCGATGTCGCCGCCGGCCTCGCCTTTC
>JACQMB010000155.1 GCA_016203765.1 Deltaproteobacteria bacterium | reverse complement strand
GGCTCGATCTCCCACTATCAGGCCCTCTCGGCGGCCATTTCGGCCACGGTCGGTTTGGGCAATATCGCCGGGGTCGCCATCGCCATCAAAATGGGGGGCCCCGGTTCCGTCTTTTGGATGTGGATGATCGGCCTGGTCGGGATGGCCACCAAATTCACCGAGTGCACGCTCTCCACCCACTTCCGGCGCCGGATGCCCAATGGCGAACTGCGCGGCGGGCCGATGTATTACATGACGGAAGGGCTGGGCCGAAACTGGAAATGGCTCGCCGTTTTTTTCGCGTTTGCCTGCATGATCTCTTCGTTCGGGATCGGCAACATGTTTCAATCGAATCAAACCGCGCAAGTCTTGAACGATTATTTTCAAATTCCCCCGTGGCTCACCGGCGGCGTTTTGGGCCTCCTGCTGGCCCTGGTGATCATCGGCGGGATCAAACGGATCGGCCGGGTGGCCGGATTTTTAACCCCCTTCATGTGCATTGTTTATGTGTTGGGGGCCTTTTCCATCTGCCTGCTTCACTACGATCAACTGGACGATATGCTTTTGCTGATCCTGAACAATGCCTTTTCCTCCGAACCGCTGATCGGCGGCACCCTTGGGACGACCGTTATCTGGGGGGTTCGCAGGGCCATCTTTTCGAGCGAATCGGGCCTCGGCTCCGCTCCCATCGCCCACGCCGCGGCCAAAACCGACTACGGCATCCGGCAAGGGATCGTCGCCCTCTTGGAGCCCTTCATTGATACCATTGTGGTCTGTTCCGCCACTGCCGTCGTCGTCATTATGAGCGGGATGTACACCTCGGAGGTGAACGGCGTCACCTTGGCGGCCAAATCGTTTGACTTTTTCTACCCCGGATTCGGCAATTATTTTGTCGCGGCGGCCGTTCTCCTCTTCGCCTTCTCCACCGCCATTTCATGGTCCTACTATGGCGAGGTGAGCGCCAACTTTTTATTCGGCCCAAAATTCGCCTTGGCCTACAAATGTCTTTACGTGGTGATGTTCTTTATCGGCGCGGTTTGGGCCCTGGACCCGATCATCAATTAGTCCGACCTCCTGCTGGGACTGATGGTGGTGCCGAACATCCTCGCCCTGCTCCTTCTTTCCGGAAAAGTGAAGGCGATCGCCGACGACTATTTCGCAAAACTCAAGGCGGGAGAGTTCGAAATCGCTAAGAGCCTATCCTAAAACCGAATAGTATTCCCTGTACCACTGAACAAAACGGCTGATCCCTTCCTTCAGGGAAGTTTTTGGCCGCCAGGAAAAGTCCTTGGCCAAATCGGAGATGTCGGCATACGTTTGGGGTAGATCCCCCGGTTGCATCTCCCGGTAGTTTTTGACCGACTTCTTGCCGAGGCACTCCTCCAGGATCTCAATGCAGGACATTAAATGGACCGGGCTGTTATTCCCTATATTATAGATGCGAAAGGGGGCCGAGGCGGAGGCCGGATCGGGGGCCCTGGCGTCCCAATTCGGATCGGCCGTGGGCGGCCTTTGCAGAACCCTCAGGGTCCCCTCAACCACATCATCAATATAGGTAAAATCGCGCTCCATGTTGCCGTGGTTAAAAACCTCGATCGGCACATCGTTCAAAATGGCTTTCGTAAAAAGAAACAGAGCCATGTCGGGGCGGCCCCAGGGACCGTAGACGGTAAAATAGCGAAGCCCGGTGCAGGGGGTCCCATAGAGATGGGCATAACTGTGAGCCATCAGTTCGTTGGCGCGCTTGGTGGCGGCATACAGGCTGACCGGATGATTCACGCCGTCATGTTCCGAAAACGGGATTTTTTTATTGGCCCCATAGACCGAACTGGAAGAGGCAAAGACCAGATGTTGCGGGCGGTGCCGGCGGCAGGACTCCAACACGTTTAAAAACCCCGCCAGATTGCTCTGGACATAGGCCTGGGGGTGGGTCAACGAATAACGGACGCCGGCCTGGGCCGCCAGATGCAAGACTTTTTCAAAAGAATGTTTTTGAAAAATTTTTTCAACGGCCCTGCCATCCGCGATGTCGGCCTCAACAAATTCAAAGCCTTCCAATGCCTTGAGCCGTTTTAACCGCGCTTTTTTGAGGTTAACATCATAATACTCATTTAAATTATCGACGCCCACCACCGGCCGGCCCGCCTCCAGCAGGCGCCTCGCCAGGTGAAAACCGATAAAACCGGCGGCGCCGGAGATAAAAATGGGTATCCCTTCTTTCATAAGCGCCCACTTATAACCGCATCCTTAAGACTTGTCAAAAAAATATGTTCCGCTAAAAGGAGGGTATGTTGATTTGGATGGGTATCCTCTTGACCGCCTTCCTCCTTCGTCTCCCCACACTTTTTCATCCCATACTCGATGTCGATGAAGCCATGCATGCTATTTTTACACAAACATGGCTCGACGGGTATCTCCCTTATGTCGACGTTGTGGAGACCAAACCGATGTTTCTCTATTACTGGTATGGAAGCCTTTTCAAATGCTTCGGCACCTATAACATGTTGGCCATCCATGCGGCCACTACCCTTTGGATATTAGCAACCGCATGGGTTTTAAGTAAAATCACCCAAGAATTCGGCTCCAGAAAAGCGGGTCATTGGGCTGCCCTTTTTTATGTGGTCTTTACAACGACCTATGCTCCTAAAATTTTGGCCACCACCTTTGAATACCTCTTTAACCTTCCCCTTGCCCTTAACATTTATTTTTTAATCCTTTTTAACAAAACCCGTCGTTGGTATTGGGTATTCCTAAGCGGTTTCGTCTTTGGTGTGGCTCTGATCACCAAATATCAGGCAGGGATCAATCTCGTTGTGACATTCCTTTATCTCATTTGGAAAAGGAAAGAAAAAACACTTCCAATCTTTTGTATCGGAATGGGATTGCCCGTTGGCTGTATGTTGCTTCATTTGGCAAGCTTGGGTGTTCTCGATGATTTTTATTTTTGGACGCTCAAAGGAAGTTTTGCCTATATCCAGTCCGGGATTGAATCTCTGAATTTTTTTACGAGGCTGCTCTTGAGAGGCGGCGGTTATGTACTAAGCACATTGCTCATTTGGATCCTGGGACTGGCTTATTTCCGGCGCCACCCAAAAAACATCCTGTTGCTTTGGTTTGGTTTAAGTTTTATTCCTGTTTGCGCGGGGGGGCGCTTTTATGGCCATTACTTCCTGCAACTTTTACCTCCTTTATGTATTGCGGCGGGACTCGCCTTGGCGCAACACCATAAAAAAATTTTGGCGTGGGTATGGTTGGGCATCCTTGTGCCCGGCATCGGTTTTAGTTTCCCGCGCTACCATTTGAACAGCCTTTATACCTATCTTAAAGAAGATAACCCCGACGACTATAAAATCCTTGCCCAATACCTCCTAGACCATACCACTCCAAAGGATCCTGTTTTTGTTTGGGGATATGCCCCCAGTATCTATTTTTTTGTCAAACGTCCCCTCGGTGCTCGATTTTATTGGAGTGACATTTTGGTGGGACGTGTTCCGGGGACCTCCGATGCAGACGCTCCTCATACAACCACAACCGGATTACCAAACCCTTGGGCATGGAAGTTGCTTTTTTTGGATTTGGACAAGAAAAAACCGATATACTTTGTAGATACCACACCCGGTAATTATCACGGCTATCGCACCTATCCCCCTTCCAACTATTTTCCTTTAAAACAATACTTAGCTGAAAATTATTATTTGGAAACAATATTCCAAGGAAGCCGCTTTTATCGGCGAAAAAATCATTAAGAGAGGGAGATTGAAATCACCACGTGAATCTATCCGTCATCATTCCGGCCTATAACGAAGAAGGGCACATCAAAGAAACCGTCAGCTCCATCGTCAACTATTTATCCGACAGAAATAAAAGTCATGAAATTATTGTCGTTGAGAACGCTTCGCAAGACAAAACCGCGGAAATAGTCAAAGGGTTGGCGGGCCGGATTTTATCGCTTAGACTTATTCAAACAGATATAAAGGGTAAAGGACATGCGGTTAAGGTCGGTGTTTTGAAGGCGAGGGGCGACTATCTGTTATTGACGGATGCGGATAATTCAACTTCGATAGATCATATTGAGAAAATGATGCCCTATTTTGAAGAGAATTACGATATTGTGATCGGATCCATTGGCATAGCCGGAAGCCAAGTGGCACCCGGCAGCGAACCCCCCTGGCGAAGGCTTTTAGGCAAGTTAGGCAATTTGTTTATTCAGATCATGGCGGTGTGGGGAATTAAAGATACGCAAAGAGGTTTTAAATTAATGACAAAGAAGGCAGCGGGAGACATATTTCCACGCCTAACTATTGGCGGATGGGGGTTTGACGTGGAAATGCTCGCTTTGGCAAAAAAGTTCGGCTATAAAATAAAGGAAGTCCCGGTGGATTGGAAAAACGATCCTCATTCCCATATCGGTTTAAAGGCGTACTTTCAGGTGCTTGTGGAAACCGTAAAAATCAGATGGAACCTTTGGACGAATAAATATAAAAATGTTCAGTAAAAAGCATAATACGACTGCTTAAATCCATGTGCGGCATCATCGGCATTCTCTACTCACATCCCGAAAGGCGGGTTGAAACGGCCCTTCTGGAGAAAATGAACGACACGCTGACCCCCCGCGGGCCGGATGACGCGGGCCTCTGGCTGGAGGGGAATGTCGGGCTGGCCCTGCGCCGGCTGGCCATTATTGATGTCGCCGGGGGGAGGCAGCCGGTCGCCAATGAAGATCGAACCGTTATCGCCATCAACAACGGCGAAATCTATAACTTCAAGGAAATCAGACAACGATTGGAAAGAAAGGGCCACCGCTTTACCAGCCAAACCGACACGGAAATACTCCCCCATTTGTATGAGGAAAAAGGGATGGATTTCGTCGACGACCTCAACGGCATGTACGCCTTGGCCATCTGGGACGGCCGGCAAAAACAACTGATCCTGGCCCGCGACCGGATGGGGAAAAAACCGCTCTACTACCATTCCAACGATCAAGGCCTTTGGTTTGCCTCGGAATTGAAGGCCCTGCTGGCCCATCCGGAGGTCCCGCGCGAAATCGATCCGGTTTCGCTTCAAAAATATCTGGCCTACGAATATATCCCGGCCCCGCGCAGTATCTTTAAAAATATTTTCAAACTCCCCGCCGGGCATTGGGCCGTCTGGAAAGGCGGAAAGTTGAAAATTCAGCGCTACTGGGACATCCCTTGGCAGGGAAACGGCCGGTCCCCTTCGATGAGAGAGGCTCAGGAAGAACTGGCGTTGCGCCTCCGACAGGCCGTGCGAAGGCGCCTGATCAGTGACGTGCCGTTGGGGGCCTTTTTAAGCGGGGGGATCGACTCGAGCACCATCGTGGCGATGATGGCCGAATCGGTCCCGGCCAAGCAAATAAAAACCTTCTCGATCGGTTTTGAAGAGGGTTCGTTTGACGAATCCGGCTTTGCCGCACGGGTGGCGGGCCTCTTTGGGGTGGAGCATCACGCCGAAACATTCAACGCGCAAAAGATGCCGGCCCTCCTGCCGGAGGTTATCGATTTTCTGGATGAACCGCTCGGCGACGCCTCGATCCTTCCCACCGCGCTTCTTTCCCGTTTCACCCGCCGGCACGTCACGGTGGCCCTGGGCGGCGACGGCGGGGACGAGCTCTTCGCCGGCTATCAGACCTTTTTGGCATCCAAGTGGGCCGGCTTTTATGAAAAAGTTCCGGCCTGGCTGCGTTGTCATTGCATCGAACCGGCCATCCGCCAACTGCCGGTCGGCAACCGCTACTTTAGTTTGAATTTTAAACTGAAACAATTTTTGCGGGGGATGCGTTTCCCGCTCCCCTTCCGCCACATCGCCTGGACCGGCTCGTTTCATCCGGAGGAACTGCAGGAATTGACGGGCCGTCAGGTCTCCGCAGAGACCCTCTATGGGGAGGCGCTGCACTACGGAGCCGGCGCCCCGGCAAACCTTGCCGGCAATCCGGAACTCTATCTCTACAAAAAACTCTATCTTCAGGATGACATCCTGACCAAGGTCGACCGGGCCTCGATGGCTTGTTCGCTGGAGGTGCGGGCCCCCTTTTTGGACCGGGAGGTGGTTGAGTTTTTAAGCCCCCTCCCCTATGCCTGGAAACTCAAGGGCTTCACGACGAAATACCTCCTCAAAAAAATGATGCGCAAACACCTGCCGAAAAATATTTTGCACCGCAAAAAACAGGGCTTCGCGGTTCCGGTGGCCGAGTGGATCAAAAAGGACCTGAAACAGCAATTCCTGGAGTCGCTTCACCCTTCCAAAATAAAAAAAGAGGGTTTTTTCAACGCGGAGGCCGTGGTTCATCTTTTAAACGCGCATCTTCAAGGGCGGGCGAATCACGCCAAAAAACTTTGGACCCTTTTCATGTTTGAGAATTGGCTGGAGCGCTGGGGAGGCAAGGCGTGAAAGAGCTGGCGCGCGGCATCCGGATCAATATCCTGGGGAACTTCCTTCGCTTTTCCCGCGCCGGATTTCTCCTGTTTGCCGCCTGGGCCTTTGGGGTGGAGGCCTTCGGTATCTACACGGTCGTCTGGGCGGCCACCGAAGTCCTAATCCGCTTTGGCTACCTTGGCCTTGACCAGGGCCTTCTCTTCGAACTGGCCCACTTCAAAAAACAGGAAAACGACGCCAAGCTCTACGGAAAAATCGCGGCCAGCTTGAAAGTCTGCCTGACCCTGGCCCTGCTGGAGATGGCCGGACTTTTTTTCTACTGCCGTTATTTTGTGGATGGGCCGCAAATCCGCCGGGCCTTTTACATTTTAATTCCGGTCGTCCCCTGTTACATGGCGGCCACCCTCCTGTTGCAAGCCACCCAGGGCTTGAAAGAGATGAAATACGCCGCGCTGGTCCGAAGCGGGGCCGAACCGGCCGCCTTGATGCTCTTTGCCGTGATTTTTTGGGTGAGCCCGGTCAGGGAGGTCGGAATTATCTTGGCCCAGGCCGCCTCCCTGGCGGTGGCGGGCCTGCTTTCCCTCTGGGCCTTTCGCCGTTTTTTTTCCTTGTCCAAGCTGTTCCGCGCCTTCAAAACAAAAATCGACGTTCGCTCCCTGATTTTTTATTCCATCCCCATGCAGGGGATCGAGCTCCTGGACACCCTCTTTTACCGGTTGGACATCTTTTTTATCTCCTGGTTTTTGGGAACCGGTTCGCCGGAACAAAGACAACTGCTCGGCATCTACGGATTGGCCAAACAGATCGCCCGCGTCATCACCCAGACTAAAACCGCCTTTGGACAAATTTTTGTCCCGGTCACCTCCGAATCTTTTTTGGGAGAAGAAGAAAAGACCCTGAAAAAACAACTCCGCTACGCCCTGGAAAAAATAGTGCTTCTGAACGTTCCTTTTGTCCTGATTTTGGGTTTTTTCGGCCTCGATATCCTGGGGTGGTATGGGAAAGACGCTTCCATCCTGCCGCGCGCCGCCTACTTCTGGTTGTTGGCGGGTCAGTTCTGCTTTTCAAACGCCTATCTTTTGATGCTCTTTTTGGTGACGGTGGGAGAGTGGCGGTGGTTGGTGCCGGCCGGCGCGGGCATCCTCTTGGCGGCCTTCGCCGGGGGATTCTGGGTCACCCCTGTCTGGGGCGCAACCGGCGCCGCCGCCGTAACCTTTTTCACTTATTTTTGCTGGTCCTCGCTCGCCGTGCTCCAAACCCGCCGACATTTTGACGAATGAGAAGCACTGCACTTGGGCGTGTCGTCCATTCACTGGGAAATCAGAGAATTTTTAAATTCGCTCGATAGTTTGTCTTTGCTGGCTTCCGCGCGCGTCTCGAGCAGGACACAGGTCCGCGGTGGGGAGGGTTTATCCAACTCCGCAATGTCTTCGACATTGCTTCGCGGCCCAGCAAAGCTGGGCCTTGACGCCGCGGCCTTTCCGCTCGTCCCGCCCAGTGATTGTATCCCCCAACCGGATGGGCGGGACTCCGCGAAGTCCTGCTCGAGCCGCTCGCTAACGCCAGCAAAGACAAACCCCTCTCGCTCATTGTTTTT
>JACQMB010000149.1 GCA_016203765.1 Deltaproteobacteria bacterium | reverse complement strand
GAAATAGACGCCTTCAAATCCCAGGAGTATTGGTCGATCACGGCGAAGCTGGAAGGAGGGACTCCGCCCCCCTTTGAAGCCAGGGTGATTGGGACCGTGGACCATGGACCCTTCGACAAGGCTCAGGGCAGGCCGTGGACCATGGACCTGAAGCAGGGGAAGATCCCAATTCCAAACAAAAATAAGTCCGACGCGATTGTCAAAAAAACCAAAGGGGCCGATTTTGTCCTGGCCAAGGTCACCAAGAAGGAACGGAAGCGTAATCCCGTTCCTCCATTCACCACCTCCCAATTGCAACAGGAAGGCTCCCGCAAATTAAATTTCACGGCCAAAAGGACGATGATGCTGGCCCAGCGTCTTTATGAAGGGGTTGATATCGGCGAGGAAGGTCCCGTCGGCCTCATCACCTACATGCGGACCGACTCCACCCGTGTGGCGTCGCAAGCGCTTCAGGCGGTGCGGGCCTTCATTGTCGATCAATACGGGAAGGAGACCCTTCCCGACCAGCCCAATTTTTACAAAAGCAAAAAGGGGGCGCAGGACGCCCACGAGGCGGTCCGTCCCACCCAAGTGGAACGGACCCCCGATGCCCTGAAAGGAATTTTGGACGCGGACTTGTGGAGGCTCTATGATTTGATCTGGAAACGCTTTGTTGCCTCCCAGATGAAACCGGCGATCTATGACCAAACCACCTTCGACATCCATGCGGGGGGCTATCTGTTCCGCGCCACCGGTTCGGTCCTGAAATTTCCGGGCTATATTTCCGTTTATCTCGAATCGGAGGAGGAGGACCAACAGGTCGACCAAGAGATGGCCTCCTTGCCCGACCTCCAAGAAGGGACCAAGTTAAAACTTTTGGATATAATCCCCAAACAGCATTTCACCGAACCGCCGCCCCGTTTCAGCGAGGCCTCCTTGGTCAAGACCCTGGAGGAAAACGGGATCGGCCGCCCTTCGACCTATGCCCAGATTTTGACCAATATTCAGGAACGCGATTACGTGGTGCTGCAGGAGAAGCGGTGCAAGCCGACCACCTTGGGTGTTTTGGTCAATGAATTGCTGGTCAAGCATTTTCCGCGTGTTTTGAATGTCCAATTCACCGCCCAGATGGAACAGGAGCTCGACGAAGTGGAGGAGGGGAAGCGCCAATGGGTGGAGGCCCTCCGGGATTTCTACGGTCCCTTTGAGGAAAACCTCGCCAAGGCCAAGGTGGAGATGAAGAATCTCAAAAAGATGCAGATCGAGACCCATCTGAAATGCGCTCAGTGCGGCAATCCGCTGGTCATCCGCTGGGGACGGCACGGCGAATTTTTGGCCTGTTCGAGTTATCCCGAATGTAAAACCACGCACGAATTTACCCGCGATGAAAAGGGAGACATTGTCATTCAACAGCAGGAGATCAAGGGGGAATGCGAAAAATGCCAATCCCCGATGATCGTCAAGCGGGGCCGCTTCGGTCCCTTTCTGGCCTGTTCGGCCTATCCCGACTGCAAATTCACCAAGGCGATCCCGGTCGGCGTCAACTGCCCCAAGTGCGGGGGAGAGCTGGTCCAGCGAAGAAGCCGCCGCGGCAAGGTTTTTTACGGCTGTTCCAAATATCCCCAATGCGACTTCGCCGTCTGGAACCGCCCCCTGCCGGAAGAATGCCCGCAGTGTCATCATCCCTTTCTGGTCAAAAAATATTCCCAAAAATTGGGCAACTACATCGCCTGCCCCCAAAAAGAGTGCGGGTACACCCACGAGACGGATTAGTTGTTCACTCGGTTTTATCCGCCAAAGAAAGTGGGGTACAATAAAGGCGTTGAAATATCGGGTCGTCTTGGGCTATGATAGCCGTATGGAAACATCCACAAAAGGACAATTTGTTGTCGACTCTAGCGGTAGGAAAGTCGGGGTTATTTTGAATGTCGAGGAATACCGGCAACTGATGGAAGATTTGCATGATCTTGCTGTTATCGCTGAGCGCAGACGAAATCCTAAAATTTCCCGCCAAGAGCTGCGTTCCCGCCTGAAAATCAAGAATGGATAGATTTTCGATCATCTTCGATAAGGATATTGAAAAAGATCTCAAGAAAATCCCAAAGAAAATCGTCCAGAATATTTTGAGAAAAACTTCGGGTTTGGCAGCGAATCCCACACCGGCACAAAGCCTGAAGCTATCCGGTACGGAGGGAACCTACCGCCTGCGTGTTGGTGATTATCGAATTATCTATACAGTCAATGATTCCGTCAAAGAGATCACTGTTTATCATATTCGACACCGCAAAGATATTTACCGAAAATTGTAAGGTTTTAACTTGGGCAACACCATCGCCTGCCCCCAAAAAGAGTGCGGCTATACCCACGAAACGGATTAAGAACGGGTCAAGTCTCCACTTTCCACTTCTTGGGTCATGGCGTCTGAGAGTTTTCTTTATTTTAATTCGCTCGATAGATTGTCGTTGGCAAGCTCTGGGATAGGAGGGTCTCGAAGATTCCCCCGCGCTTGGGTGTTGCGGGATCCCGCTAGGGGGCAACGCTTCGTCGCGATAAGCCAGGACCATCAAAAATCCCTCCCGAAATCTCCCGCTAAATCCCGCAACACCCCTGCG
>JACQMB010000150.1 GCA_016203765.1 Deltaproteobacteria bacterium | reverse complement strand
TTTTTACTCCCAGGCGTCAATATGGATCTGTTCGGGCTTGGCGCCGAGGTTAGGCAGGTAGGCCTTGATGAAGCGGATCATTCCCGGCGGGCCGCACATGTATATCTCCTTGGCCGAAAGATCGGGGGTGTGTTTGCGCATCACCTCTTCAGAGATGAAACCTTTATCCCCCTTCCACCGCGGGTCGTTGCCCACCACCAGGATCAATTTGAAATTTTTGATGGGCTGAATTTTTTTCAGTTCCTCTTCAAAAAGAAAGTCGTCCAGCGTATTGATGCCGAAGTAGAAATAAAATTTATTCTTCAGTTGGGCCAGCGGAAGGGTATCCAACATGCTCCGGATGGGGGCAATGCCGGTCCCGCCGGCCACAAAGATTACGTCGTTTTGGATGGGGGTGTTGAGCTGAAATTTACCCAAGGGTCCGGAGACCTTCAGCAAGTCGCCTTCCTTGAGGGAGAACAAGATCGATGTGGCCGATCCCCCCTCTACCTTGCGGATGCAAAGCTCAAGCCAGTCTTTGTGCCGGGGTGACGAGGCGATCGAATAGGCCCGCTTGAACGGCCGGCCACCCCCGCCCTCAAGGTGAAGCATCACAAACTGGCCGGCTTTAAAAATAAAGGGTTTTTGAAATTTCAGCCGAAACAGCTTAACGGAAGGATTTAAGTCGGTTAATTTTTCGACTCGGGTCGTATACACGTGTTGAAAAATAGCGGCTGCCGGGCGTGATGTCAATTAGTTAACCTGCTGAGAGAGAAAGTTTTTCAGGGTTTGCATCCCTTTGGAATCGGGCGAGGTGAATTGAACGGCCACGCGCTGGCCCACCCCTTTTTGAAATCTTAGCACCCGCCCGCGCAGGGCGACATCGCGATAACGCGGCGAGAGGTCGACCACCACTTCCACCAACCCCTCCTCGATTTCTTCCGTAAAATCGGTTAACAGGCAGAGTCCCCCTGCGGAGATATCCAGGCAGGCGCCCGGAATCAGCTTGCCGCGCGTGCGCAAAGTGACCGGGAGTTCCATTTCATACCGGGCATTTTCTCTTCGCTCGATCATGATTTCCCTCCTTCCCCCTTACATAATTATCTATCGGCTGTCAGTAAAAAAAGTTGCTTCGAGCCAAAAAAAAATTTAGGATGCAGGTATGAAAATCGGTGTCATCGGGGCCGGAAGCTGGGGGACGGCATTGGCCGCCCTGCTGGCGGAAGAGGCCAAAAACCAAGTTATTTTATGGGCTTTTGAGCCGGAGGTGGTGACGGGGATCAACCAAAACAGGCGCAATCCGCTTTATATGTCCCAGGCCGAAATGCCAAAGGCCCTGAAGGTCACGGACAAGCTCAGGACCGCTTGTGAAGGGGCCAGCCTCCTGGTCAACGCCGTCCCGTCCAATCATACCCGGAAGGTCTGGCGGCAGGCCGCCTCCTTTGTGAAACCCGAAGGCATTGTGGTGAATGCCGCCAAGGGGCTGGAGGAAGAAAGCGGCCGGCGCCTCTCGCAGGTTTTGGCGGAGGCGTTGTCCCGGCTTGACCCCGGCCGGATTGTTACCCTTTCCGGGCCGTCCTTTGCCCAGGAGGTGTTGGCCCATCAACCGACCACCGTGGTCATCGCCGGCCCCGACAAGAAGGTTGCCGAAAGGGTCCAGAAGATTTTTCGAAGGGAGTGGTTTTTGGTTTATACGCACGAGGACCAGGTTGGCGTGGAGATGGGCGGGGCCCTGAAAAACGTGATCGCGATTGCCACCGGCATTTGTGACGGGATGGGTTTGGGCTATAACACTCGCGCGGCCCTGATCACGCGCGGCCTCTATGAGATGACCAAGCTGGGGAAGGCCCTGGGAGCCAACCCGTTGACGTTTGCCGGCCTGACGGGGATGGGGGATTTGATACTGACCTGCACCGGAGAGCTTTCCCGAAACCGGACCGTCGGCCTGCGTTTGGGAAAGGGCGAAAAGTTGGACGCCATTTTGAAAAACATGAAAAATGTGGCCGAGGGGGTTAAAACGGCGAAGGTCGCCTTTCAGCTCATCCGCAAACACAAGATCAACAACCCGGTTTTCACGGAGGTCTACCGTATTTTGCATGAGGGAAAAGATCCTAGGCAGGCCTTGAAAGACCTGCTAGCCATTGACCTGAAGGAAGAATTGGGGGGCTTGTTGTAGGGATTCGCCATGAAAAAAATTCTGTTACTTGGAGTGCTGACGTTTATTTTCAAGGATATTGCCTCGTATCCGGACATTCAATTGGTGATTCAAATTCTTGAGCAGACTCAAAAAGTTCAACATTTGAGTTTCCGGGAGGGAAAGAGAAACCGGATCGTTTATCAAGGGGAGTTGGTGGGAGAGCCCGAATCCCTGTTGCAAATGCTGGAAGAGTCGATCAATGAGCGATTAAAGGTGGAAGCCCGCCCAAGCGACGACGGGCTGGAAATTATTCTTCAACCGCCGCCCCCATCCTCATAACACCCCAGCGCGCGGGAAATGACCAACCGCTGGATCTCGCTGGTCCCCTCGCCGATTTCCAAAAGTTTTTGATCGCGATAAAACTTGGCCGCCGGGTATTCTTCCACCAGGCCGTAGCCGCCGTGGATTTGGACCGCGTGGTTGACCACCCGATACATCACCTCTGAGCAGAACAGCTTTGCCTGGGCCGCCGCCAGTTTAAAATCCTTTTTTTGATCCTTCAGCCAGCAGGCCTTGTATAAAAGATTGCGGGCCGCTTCAATCTCGGTGGCGCAATCGGCCAGCTTGAAGGCGTTGACCTGAAAGGCGCTGATCGGTTTGCCGAAGGCCTTGCGTTCTTTGGCATATTTTAGCGCGGCCTCGAAGGCCCCCTCTGCCCCGCCCAGTCCCATCGCGGCGATTCCCAGCCGTCCGGCATCCAGCGTGGCCAGCATCTGTTTGAAACCGTCGCCGCGCTTGCCCAACAAATTCCCTTCGGGGACCTCGACATGGTCAAAATAGAGTTCGGCCGTGTTGGAGGCACGCCAGACCATCTTGTGATGCATCTCCTTGGCGGCAAATCCCTTGGTGTTTTGATCGACCAGGATGCAGGAGATTTCGTTTTGCCCGTTTTTTCCTTTTCCGGTTACGGTCTGCACCGTGCACCCGTCGGTCATTTTGGTTGCCCCGTTGGTGATAAAAATTTTCGAACCGTTGATGGCCCACTTGCCGTTTTTTAATGAGGCGGTCGTTTTGGAATTGGCGGCGTCGCTACCTGCCCCCGCCTCCGTCAGGCCGAAGGACCAGAGTTTTTTGCCGGCGGCCAGCGCCGGTAAATATTTTTTCTTTTGCTCCCCTGATCCAAATTTTTCGATGGGACCGATCCCCAGCGAGTTGTGGGCGGCCACAGTGGCGGCCTGGGCGGCATCCACCCGCGCCAATTCTTCGACAATGATAATGTAAGAGAGAGTGCAAAGCCCCTGGCCGCCGTACTTTGGGTCGCAGGTTGCCCCCAAAAAACCCATCTCCCCCATCTTCTGGGTGATCTCGGGGGAAAATTGCTCCTTTTGATCGAGTTCAAAAACTTTAGGCTTGATAACCTTTTCGGCAAACTCCCGGACCGTCTTGCGCAGCATTTCCTGCTCGGAGGTGAGAGAATAATCCACGGGATGGAATTTAGCCGCTACTCTCTGTCAAGTAAAGGAGGAAGTCGTTTCAGCACCAGCTCCTCCAGCACCTTGCGCAGATAGGGGCCGTGGCAGAGGGCTTCACAGCGGACGGCCTGTTCGATACCGGCCTTCCCGGCCGCCGGGATGATCTCGTGGTCGATTTCATAAAGTGTTTCGATGTGATCGGTCAAAAAACTGATCGGCACCAGGACCAAATCGCGAAAACCCTTTTTGGGAAGCTCCGCGACAAATTCGATGGTGGCGGGAGTCAGCCACTCGACCGGGCCCACCTTGCTCTGATAGGAAATATAGGAGGGATGGTCGCCCCCCAGGTAGGTCATGATTTTTTCGGCACACTCATGGATCTGTTTGGGATAAGGATCGCGCCGTTCGACCACAAACGATTTGGGCAGGCTGTGGGCGGTAAAGAGAACGGGAACCTTCGCGCGGACGGCCGGTTCAAATTTCTCCAGCGCCTTTTGAATACTGTAACACCAGCCGGCAATATAGTGCGGGTGATCGTACCACCATTCGACCAGTTGATAGGGGATGGCGAGTTTTTGGGTGTCATAGGCCTGTTGAAAGGCCTGCAGAACCGAAAGGGTGGTGGCGGTGGAGTAGTGGGGAAACATCGGAATCACCACCATTCCCTGGGACTGACACTTGGCGATTTCGGCCAGTGTGTCGGCAATGGAGGGTCGCCAGTAGCGAAAACCAATAAAGACGCGGATCTCCAGGTTGGCCTTGTTCAGGGCCCGCTCCAAATCGGCCGCGACCTCCTTGGATTGGCGCGGGGCCGGCGAGCCGCCGCCGATTTTTTCGTATTGTTTGATCACCTTGGGAGCGCGGGACTTGGCCACAATGTGGGCAAAAATTTCCTGGGCGAAGGGAAAGGGAAAGATATTCCGGTCGGAGAAAAGATTTTTCAAAAAGGGCTGAACGTCAGCCGGCTTTTCCGGCCCGCCAAAATCCAAAAGAAAGACGGCAATCATGATTGTTGAACCGTGTCGACAAACGCCTTCACATTTTCCACCGGGGTTTTCGGCAGCACGCCGTGGCCCAGGTTGGCAATATAGCCCGGATAGCCTTTCATTGTCTCCAGCATTTTTTGGGTCTCCTGCGCGATGGTCTCCGGTTTTGACTGCATGAGGATATGCGGGTTGAAATTTCCCTGAATGGCCGCCTTCCCCTCCGCCGCTTTTTTGGTCTCCTCCAGCGGGGTCTCCCAGCCGACCGAAATCACGTCGGGGCCGGCGGCCAGCATCTCCTTTAACAAATGCCGGCTGTTCTTAATATAGAGGATGCAAGGGACTCCGCTGGGGCGAAGGGCTTGAACGATCTCCTTTATATAGCTGCCGGACCACTCCGCGTATTCCTTCGCCTTCAAATTCCCCCCCCAGCTGTCAAAAATTTGGATGGCCTCCGCCCCCGCCTCGATTTGGGCCTGAAGATAAGGAACTGTTTCCTGAACCAAACGCTCGAGACAACTCTTCAACAAGTATCCGCTTCTTGTTGAAGGGTCTTTCAGCATATACGAGGCCACCGTCCAGGGGCTTCCCGCAAATCCGATCAGGGCGGCCCGGTCCCCGATTTCTTTTTTAATTTTTTTAAGGGCGCCGGTCAAAAAAGGGATGTCGCGTTCGGCTTCGAATTTTTTCAGGGCCTTCAAATCCTCTTCGTTCGCGATTAATTTTCTGAACTTCGGCCCCTGTCCTTCCAAAAACATCAGATTCATCCCCATCACCTTGGGCAAAAGCAAAATGTCGGAAAAAACAATCACGGCATCGGTTTGATAACGCCGCCACGGTTGCAGCGAAACCTCGACAATCAGCTCTTCGGTGGTGAGCATCTCCAAAAAATCGTGTTGGTCGCGTAGGGCGCGGTACTCCGGAAGATGCCTTCCCGCCTGCCGCATCAACCAGACGGGGGGCTGGGAAATTATTTCGCGGTGACAGGCTTTGACAAATTGGGTCAGCAATGAAGATGTTTTTCCACCCGCTTTAGGAACTCCCTGGCCTCCTGAAGACGCAAGAGGGCGTCCTCCTGGGTGAAGGGAACCTCGGGTTCGTAATCCGATTCCTCTCTTGCTTTTTGGGCATGACTCAAAATCGTCCCATATTTCTTTTCAAAAATTCCTTCTCGAATGAAATGGAGGCTGAAGAGCCTTCGCACCCCCTCATGAGACCTCGCCTCCAGACCCTTGGAAAAAAGAAGGGCGGAGGCGAAGTGGAAGATGGCATAGTAGGCCCTGGAAACAGAGCCGTCGAATTCGTTGCTTTGGCATAAAATTTCCGCTTGTCTCAGGGCGGCCCTTCCCTTCTCCATTTCCAGCTGGACGTTAAGGCTTTTATTTTCAGGGGTTATAAAACCACCCCCTCTTTTTCAATTTCCCTGGGGAGGAGGCGTTCCAGGCGGCGCCATCTTTCAAACTTTTCTTGGGTAATGACCAGCGGCGAGATATCAATGCCTGTTTCCAAAAAAATATCCTCCGCCGCATCCCAAACCAGATGTTTTGTGGATGTGTCCATCGTCTTCACCAAAACGAGGATGTCTACGTCGGAACTCTCATGGCCTTCCCCTCTCGCCCGGGAGCCGAACAAAACGGCTTTGATCAAAATCGGGCCCAATGCCTTTTTAATCGTTTGCATGAATCTTGCTGTTTGTCGCGCTTCCCATTCTGTCATACACGAGACCCTCATATCGGTTCATTTTAGGGCAAAAGAGTCAAATTTGTAAACGCCTTATTCAAATAGATTTGCCCCTTTTGAAAAATAACAAAATCGGGGAAATCCTGGTCTGAAACCGGTTTTCCACGAAAAAAAAGCACCGCTAACCCATTGAAATCACTTTACTTTCCTTAAGTGCCGAAAAAAAGTGAAAAAAAAGTGCAAAAACCACGCAACTTTTTCGGAAGATTGCCGATACCTATAGTGAAGGGGGAGCTTCCTTTGGGGTGAGTCTAAAGGAGGCTTGCATGATTGCGGGCGGAGAAATTAGGGTCCATCCGAATATTCGGCATGATACCGTTGAACATCTGAAGGAGGATGTCTGTCCGGGCAACCCGCGGAATCGCGCAAGCATGCGGAAAAAAACGGGTTGCGAACAATCCATCGACGCAAAAAATCCGCAAACCGAGGCAGGGCGCGCCGTTATCGCCGAAGCCGGCCGCGTTTGTCATAGTGATGCTTATCGAAACGTCGTGCAGAGTTCCTCTGAATGTGTTAATCAAACGTTGACGAACGCCTCCCGCATGACGGCAGGCGGCACCGGCTCGCAAGTTTTTACCGGCAGTAGAGCCGAGCGCAGAACTCTTTTCATCGATCCCAATTCCATTGTCCACGGCTCGGTCGGCGCCTTGAACATCACTACCGGCGCCTCGCTGGAAGCCGTTTACAATGCGGCGAACACCGTTACACCCCCGCCGCCGCCTCCTCCGCCGCCTCCTCCCCCGCCGCCTCCCCCTCCCCCTGAACCTGCTGAGACGGCGGATGCGGTCGAAGTTAAATTTGACAGTGATGGAAATATTCAAAGAGAGCCGGTAGCGCCGCCCGCTCACGAAGCAGAGAAGAGCCCTGTTCAAGGAGGTCTCCTGGCGAGCATGGGCCCTTCCGTTTCTCCCACGGGAGAAATGGGTTGGAGAGGGTTGGCGGATATCAAGGGACCTATTTATAAAAGTCCAGGGGCGGAAGTGAACTGGCATCTTGTCGCCGATTGGAGAAAAGATTTGGGCATTCCTTCCGATCCCCATTTTGCCACCGGTTCTGCCTCGGCGGGGGCCCCGAAAGACAATAACCACCTCCACGCCGTCATTGAATCGAGATTTGCCTTGAACGGAACGATGGTCAGCCTGCCCGGGGTCAATCTGATTGCCACGAATGACCAGGCCGAAAAGCTGGAACAACTGTTGATCGCCCGCTGGGGCGAAAAGGCGGCCCGGATCTATTTGGATTCGGTGGTTTATCCCCATCTGGCCAGGGCGGCGACTTCGGGAGAGATGCGAACGGCCTGGGATTCGGTGGTGACGGAGGGAGCCAAATCTTACGAGGCAGTGATCACGGCCCAATCTCCGTTTGAAAAGAGATCGGTGGGAATGAAAGCGCTGTTTCAATATGATCCAAAGCGGGCACCCGTTCAACTGGCGGCAATGCTGTCGGGACAAACCGATGAGACAATGTATCAGATGATGAAGGCCAAGGATGAAAGGCTGAAGACCATCCAAAACAAATACAAACTTCCCGACGACTATCAAAATAAAACCGATCCGGCTTCGTTTACCCCCGACCCGGGATGGTTAACTTTGGGTGATTACAAAGACAAACTGGCCGGCCAAAAAGAAGCCTTTATCGAGGCCTCCGGGATGAGTGAAGAGGACTTAAAGGCAATCGCCAAGGAGAAAAAGATTCCCTATCCGTTCGATGCCGCCAACATCCCCGACAATCCCTGGGCCGCGCAGAAAATTTACAACGATTTCAGAGACGCCGTGGCGCAAAAACAGGAAAAAGCCACCGTCTTTGCCACCGCCGACGTCGGCATTCAGGATGTCAACCCGATTTACGATCACCCGGCCGCCGGCATTCGAAGCGGGGCGCAATATGCGCCGAGCGATGCCCTGACCGTCTCGGCCAATATCTACGCCGGGGCGGGCGAGTCGCACCTTATTCAGGAAGAACCGACTCTCCTGGAAGGGAAGGCGTATGCCGTCACCGGCGGTGTCGCGGTTAATCCCCTCCAAAGCAAGACCCGCTGGCATCGCGGCACTATGATGGCCTTGGAACTAATCTACAGCGACGGGAACAAACTGCCTGAATATTTTACGCCCCATTTGACCTTGGCCCCCACGGTGGCCTTCGGAGACAATTCGCCGGTTACTTTTACCCCGTCTTTGGATCTCTATTGGGGTTTGGATCAGGAGGGGGGCGCTGATATCGGGTTGGTGATCGGCGGGTTCAAATTGGCCTATGATTTTGGTTCGGGAACCAGCGTGTACGGGGCCTATCAGCTCAAGTGGCTTTCGGTTAAGGATGAGATTCAGTCGGCCGATGCTGAGCGGCCGGGAAGTACTTTGAACCGTCCCGTGGAAGGACCGGCCGAAACGGATAATGCCCTTTCGGCCACCGCCGGCTTTACCAGACCACAGCATCGCGGCGCCATCGGCGTGGCCCGGGGGCCGTTGAGCGGCGAATTCGGCGTTGTGCGGGGGGCTCAAAACAATGTTTATAATGATGCCTCGGAAGGAGCGGGGGCCAAAGCCTGGGTTGATTTTACGTTGAAATATCGATTTTAAGTAAAAATTGAAAAGGGGATAGGGATATGAAAACAAAAAATCGAAGACACTCCATTGGGGGAGTGATCGCGGGGCTTTTGCTGTTTGCCCTGGGCTGTTCGGACGGGGTACTGCCGACGCAGCCGCCGGAACTGCCTCCCTCGCTTTCAAAACCTCTCTGCAAAAGTTTTACGGCTGTTCCCTCGGAGGTTGAGCGGGGCGGGGCTGCCACCCTTGCTTGGGAGGTGGAACTGGCCGACAAAGTGGAGATCGCCGCCGGGGGCGATAATCCGTTTCGTTATGAAACCACCGAGCAGTTCCGCGGAGAAACCCCCGTCAGCAATATTCAGGAGACGACGGTTTTTATTTTGACCGCTTTCAACTCCTCCATCGTGGCCGTTGAGGAGGGAGCCCAGGAGGGGGAAGAGGAGGCGGCGGAGGGGATGCATCTGGCCTTGAGCAAGGCCGAAGAGGAAGAGGGTGAAGGGGAAGAGGGCGAACCGGGAGCAAGCACCCCCGCGGTGCAAAGCTGTCAGGCAACGGTGCGGGTGACCGTGCGTGAATCCGCCCAGGCTTTGGCGATTCAACAATTTTACGCCGAAGACGATGAAGTTGAAGCCGGCAGTGAAACAAAACTCCACTGGACCGTTGTTCCAGACGAGGCTCAGGTTTCTATTGCCAGCTCGGCGGGGGATCAGCCGGTCGTTGTTCCCTGTGACGCGGAAAGCACGGAGCAGGCTTTGGACGAAGGGGAAGTCTCCGAGAGTTATCCGGCTTCCGGCTGTGCCTCGGTTACCCCGACGGAAGAGACGGCCTACACTTTGACCGCAACATTCGGGAATGAGACCGAAACGCAGACCATAACCGTTTATATGATTGAAGAGCCGGAAGAACCCGAAGAACCGGTAATCCCGGTCGCGCAAGTCGATTGTTCCGAAATTCAGGTCACCGCGCCGGCCGCGCCCGTTTTCTCCGGTGAAGAGGTCAAGATAAACTGGAATATTTCGGGCATGACCGCTTCCAATATTACTTCGGTCCGCCTGGTCGACAACAAAACCAGAGAAGTTTTAAAAACCGTGGAGACGGGCGGCGAGAATGGCGATGATACCACGATGGCGGCCCGGTCGGGCCTGGAGCTTGAATTTGTCACCGCCGCGGGCGAGGCCCCCTGCTCCAAGGGGGCCGGGATTGTCGTGGCCTCTTTGACCAAGGAGGGGACAACGCCGACCAAGGCCGTCAAGGTGGTGAAAGATCCGGCCAGCGCCACGGACGTTTACATCGGATTGGACCATGGCGGTTTTAACGAAGGGAAGATCAGTTACTATCATTCCGTATCCGGCGTGACGCAATTTAACTTTTTTGATCCTTTCAAGGCTTTTGATGATTTCACCGGCGCTTTAACCGTTAATTTTATGAACGACGATATCGGAACTTTCCCGGTTAATGCGGCAACCAAAGGCTCGGATGGAACCTTGTTTGTTGCCACCACCGGTGTGATCCTCTACAAGAAGCCGGAGGGGGATTGGACGGCCCTGACCTCGATGCTGCTGTGGGGGGACGAAGGCCAGGAAGGAACGCATGCCAGTTGTTTCGGCAAGGAGCAGACCGGCCGGAGAAGCCGCACCCGCGATGACATTGTCAGCATGAGTCAGTTCTGTGATCTGGAGGTGGCCGGGGACAAGTTGTATGCCGCCACGGACAAGGGGCTTTTTTGGCTTGATGACGTTAACGGCTTTATTGACGGTGAAGGGGCCTGGCAGGGTCTGGAGAACAACCCGACCGACACCCATGTGGTCAATGATGTCTTGATTGTTGGTTCCGATGTCTATGCCGCCACCTCCATCGGCGTTTTCAAAAACGGAACGCCGATTTTGGATGGCGTCTATGCCAATAGTGTGGCGGTTGTCTCCGACACGGTTGTGGTCGGTGGCAGTGAAGGTGTTTATGTAAACGGCGAGCGAAAACTCGAAGGCAACATCTACAGTGTCGCCATTGATCCGTATGACCCGCGCACCATCTACGCCGCAGGCGCCGGTGGTTTTTATGTCAGCCGCGACGGGGGAGAGAGTTTTACCCAGGTTGCCATCGACGGTTTGGAAGGGGAGGCCCGCTCCGTGGCGGTCCTCTACTCAACCGACCCGCGCGAGGAAGAGGCCGAATACCGTGTTTATCTGGCGACCGAATCGGGCATCTACAAGGCCGATTTACAGGATGTGGTGATGGGGGAGGTGACGGGAGCGGCCGAGCCGGCGGAAGTGCCGGAAGAGGAAGAGGTGGAAGAGCCGGGGGAGGAAACCGAAACCCCCGAGGCGGACGATGAATTTCACGGCGAAGGGTCCGCCGGCCAGTCCTAAAAAAGACTGGATTTTAACTACGTTTTGACTTTATAAAGGCCGCATGTCCCTCCGACACGCGGCCTTTTTCTTTTTACTGTTGGTCCCTGGTCCTGCCTTCGCTAAAATCACCAAGGTTGATCCGCTCATTAAACATCTGGCCAAAGAGGGAAGGGACTACGGACCACGGACTACGGACTACGGACTGGCCAAGGCCCTCTCGGCAACACCGGACGGCAGACTTTTCGTCGATTGTTTCGTCAAGGTCTACGACCCCGCCCAAACCAAAGAAATTGCCGCGCGGATTGAGGAACTCGGCGGCACGGTGCGCACACTCCTAACGCGCATCATGACCGCCTCTCTTCCGTTGGAAGAAATCGAAACCGTCGCCGGATGGAGTGAGGTTCGATATATCGAAGCCGGCAAACCGTTGCTTCCCAAAATGGATACCGCCCGCACGGTGACCAACGTGGATGATGTCAACAACGGCACCAATTTAGACAAGCGCTACGACGGCTCCGGGGTCATCATTGGCATTGTGGATGATACCCGGCCCGACTATGACCATGCCGATTTTACCGATGCCTCCGGCAACACCCGCATAAAATTTTACTGGGATAAAAACACCACCGGTTCCGGCGTTTCCGAAATTTCTGGATCAACGGGTCTGGAGTGCGCCGCCGCCCGGATCGACGCGGGAACCTGTAACGCCACGGCGGGAGGGAGCGCCGATTCCCACGCCACCCACGTGGCGGGGATCGCGGCGGGAGACGACTCCACTTACAAGGGGGTGGCCCCCGGCGCCGATATTATTTTTGTCTTTAACGTGGAAACCGACGCCGACAGCGGCGGCAACTTATCGACAACCATCGTCGATGATGTCCGCTATGTTTTTAACAAGGCCGATACCCTCAATCAACCGGCGGTGGTCAATCTCTCCTTGGGGACCTCGATCGGGGCGCACGACGACACCTCTTCGATGGAAGATTCTCTCAACGACCTGGTCAATCAACATCCCGGCCGCGCGATCGTGAACGCGGCCGGCAATGAGCGATTCAACTCGAATGATACCGGGGCTGACCGCTACGCCGGACTCCATGCCGCGGTGGCTGTAACCAGCGGCACGGACGAGGGTTTTGAATTCGAGGTGCGCAGCGGCTCCACGCTGGGGACGTTGGGGGATCAGGTGATCGTCGATATCTGGCTCAATGCCGCCTCCACCTGCACGGTGGAACTGGATGCCTTCGATGATGCCGATGCCAAAACGCGGCAGATCAACATGGCGGCGGTTTCCTCAGGCAACAGCAGTCCGACCACCAGCGGCGCGGCCGGGACATCCGGGACGGTCACCCTGTCGGTTGATTTTACCGACTCGACCAACGCCAACAACGGCAAGAAACACGCCCAGGCCACCGTCACTTTTTCCAGCGCGGTGACCAATGCGCAAATCGAGGCGTTGACTTTTGACGTGATCTTTCGCGGGACCTGCGCGGGGGACGCCTGGATTTGGCCCGACCGGAACAGCACGGTCAGTTTTACCAGCAGGAGTCCCGGCTCGTTCGGCTATACCTATGTGGCGGGGGATTCCAACCGGACGATCACCATTCCGGCCACTGCCTCGGGACTTATTGCGGCCGCCTCGTTTATGTCGAAGCAATCATGGACGGATACGAATGGAACCAGCCACAATCAAACCGCCACTTCGGGAACCGATTTTACCAGCCTGGGGGCCACCGGTGGGACGGTCAGTAATATCTCTTTGTTTTCCAGTCTGGGCCCGACCCCCGACGGGCGGACCAAACCAGATATCGCCGCCCCCGGCGAGCCGATTGTCGCTTCGATGTCGTCCAGCAATACCGTGGCCACCGGCCGGAAGGTCGACGCCAACCATTTTAAAAACGAGGGAACCTCGATGTCCTCCCCGCACGTCGCCGGCATTGTGGCGCTGATGTTTCAAAAAAATCCGTGTCTGACATCAAACCAGGTCAAAACCCTCATCACCGATAATGCCGCCACCGACAGCTTTACCGGAACCACCGGGCTTCCGAACAATACCTGGGGATACGGAAAAATCGACGCGCTGGAAATCATGAAGGACATCGCCACGCTGTCGGGAACAACCTGCGGGCTCACGGGAAGCACCGGCATCCAAAACACGGCGGTGACCACAACCTCCGGCACTGCGGGGGGAGGGGGGTGTTTTCGGATTGGACCACGGACTACGGACCGAGGACTACGGACTACGGACCATGGACCACGGACCCTTTTTGTTTGGGGAATTTTTCTTTTGCTTGTCTTGACAATCCGGTTTCGATTAACTAGTGCAAGTTCGTGCAACCCAATCCATGCAACCCAATCGGCTCGAGCGTTTGTGGAAAAAAATCAAACCGGAAATTCTCCGGCGGTGGGGCAATCTAGCCGAAGATGATTTAGAGGCTTGCGCCTGCCAATTCGATTTGATTGTGGAGGCCATTCGCAAAACCTATTTTCCGGGCCGCTCCCATCTGACGCTGGAAGGCGAGATCAGGGATTGGCTGGTGGAAAGGCTGCAATTTTATGAAGGCCGCGCAGACAACGCCTAAACTGAACGCCCAGTCGCGCATCGAAACAGCCGATTATCAAAAAGATCAAGGCTATTACGTCTTTCAAGACCTGACCCCCGAGGCGAGGGGAAGAAAATCCGAGATTTTGTCCCAGCCGATTGAGGCCATCGACCTGGAAAAAATCAACACCGTGGAGGAACTGGTACGCGCCTACGGAAACGCCTCCATCCAGGCCCGCAATCTGGGCTCCTGCGCGCAGGTGTGGGAACAGATGCTCACCGATGCCGACCGCCCCACCGTCTTTTTGGGGCTGGCGGGTCCTCTGATCGCCGCCGGATTGAGAAAAGTGATTCGCGACATCATCCACTGCGGTCTGGTCGATTGCGTCGTCTCCACGGGCGCGATCTTGTACCAGGATATTTATCAGGCCAAGGGGTTTAAGCACTACCGGGGCGATCCCAAAATCGATGACCGTCTGCTCCGCGATCTTTACGTGGACCGCATTTACGATACCTACGTGGATGAAGACACCTTCTGGCGGCTGGACTGCTCCATCGGGCGGTTTGCCGACACCTTGAAACCCGGACTCTACTCCAGCCGGCAGTTTTTGGAGGCGATCAGCGCGACGTTGAACGACGAAAACTCCATTTTGGCCGCGGCCCACAAGAGGGGGATCCCCGTTTTTTCCCCGGCGATCAACGATTCCTCGATCGGCATCGGCATCACGGAGCATTACCACCGCTGTGTGCGGGAGGGCCGCCAGGGCGTGGTGATCGATTCGATTCGGGATAACTATGAATTGACCCAGGTCGTCATCAACTCCAAGGCAACCGCGGCGGTTTATATTGCCGGCGGGGTTCCCAAAAATTTTATTAATGACTCGGTGGTGATGAGCTATATCTTTGGCAAAGATACCGGCGGGCACCGATATGCCATCCAGCTGACCACCGATGTTCCCCATTGGGGGGGGTTGTCGGGCTCCACGTTGAGTGAGGCGACCTCCTGGGGGAAGGTTTCCAAGAAGGCCAGCCATGCCATGTGTTTTGTGGAGCCTTCGGTCTCTCTGCCGCTGGTGGCGGGCTACTGCGTCAAAAGGGGCCTTGGCCGCAAACGTCCGGCCCTTCAATTCAGCTGGGATTCCCCCAGGCTGACCTCTTTAAAAACGGTTGGATAATTCTTTCCGAAGCCCCTCTCTGATTTTAAGCAGGTCGTTGTGATAGGCCGCCTCTTTAAAATCGGGAAAGGTCCACGCAAAGGGATGCCAAAGGCCTTTTTCAAAACGCAGGATGGGATAGGCGAAGGTTTCGGCGGTGAGCGCCGTTTTCATCCCTCCCCCCTTTCCGGAGGCCAGGACAACTTTAAAAAGGTCGACGTAGCCCGGATCCACGTTTATTTTTCTTTTTTCCCCTTCACATTTTTTAGCCAAATCTTTTAATTCGACCAGGCGGTGCGGTTGAAAAATATTTTTAAAACCGATCAAACGGCGTTTTAAGTTTTTACCCATCTCCTGTTCGTAATAATGGGAGTGGGTAAAGGGATGCCAGGGGCCCTGAAGTTCAACGGGACCGAGGATTTCGGAAAAGGCCTCCAGGGCCGGCGGGGCCGATTTTTCTTCGGCAGTCAGCAAAAAGAGAATTGCTTTTGACTCCGCGGGATATATACTTCGCCCCATGCCGCGCCAACCTATCATCGGCGTGATCGGGGCGTCCAGCCCCAAAAAAAACCAGGAAAAACTGGCCCATGAAGTGGGCCGTCTGATCGCAAAAGAGGGCTGGATTTTGGTCAACGGGGGTTTGAGCGGCGTGATGGAGGCCTCCGCGCGCGGCGCAAAGGAAGCAGGCGGGACCGTTGTGGGGATTGTCCCCGGTCCTTCCACAAAGGCGGCCAACCCCCATGTCACGATTCCTGTCGCCACCAATATGGGTTACGCCCGGAACGCGATCATTGTCCATACGGCCGATTCCCTGATTGCCGTCGGCGGGGGCGAAGGGACCTTGTCGGAGATCGCGATCGCGTTGAAGCTGGGCAAACCGGTGCTGGGTTTGGATACTTGGGCCATCGAAGGGGTTAGGCCGGTCACCTCACCGGACGAGGCGATAGCCTTTTTGAAACAGAATCACGCATAGGGCGAACATCAAGAGCGCCATTCCTGCCGATAAACCGGCGGAGGTCAAGAGCGACAGATCGTGCACCCCCAAAACGCCGTAACGGGTCCCGTCAATCATGTAGAGGAGCGGGTTGAAACTGGAGATCGTCCGCCAGATGCCGGGCAAAAGATCGACGGAATAAAAAACTCCCCCCAGATAAATCAACGGCGTGATGATGAAATTTTGCGCCGTGGCGAGGTTGTCCCAGGTCTTGGCCCGGAGCGCCCCGACGATTCCCCAGCATCCAAAAAACACCGTTTGGGTGATTAAAAAGAAAAGGGTCCAGCCCAAATGATACGGCGGCTGTTTCAAAAGCAGGAGGGAAACGGCCAAGGTAACGAGCCCCACCAGCATCCCGCGGGCGATCCCGCCCCAAAGAAAGGCGGTGACCAGCTCGATGGAGCGCAAGGGGGCGGCCAGCATGTTGTCGATGCTCTGGTCGAAGCGCGACATGTAGAGGGCAAAGGAGCAGTTGGTGTGGGCGTTCATCATCGCCCCCATCGCCGCCAGGCCCGGAATAATGAAGAGAATGTAGGAGAGGCCGTGGATTTCCCGGATGCGATCCCCCAGCGAAAAACCGAAGATCAAAATAAACAAAACGGTGGTGACGATCGGCGGAAAGATGGTCTGTTTCCAAAGCCGGGTAAAACGAAACCACTCCTGGCGCAGGAGGGTTACAAACGGGGTGCTATTTCCCATTGCTGGGCCTCCTCCATCCTTTTTCCCGTCAAATTGACGAAGACCTCCTCCAACGTTCCCGGCCGGACAAACCGGCGGATCGGTTTGGCCTTTTGCGTGTGCTGGGAAATCAATGTTTGCGGGGCGTCGCAGGCGACAATTTTGCCTTCGTGAATGATCGCCACCCGGCCGCACAACTGTTCGGCCTCTTCGATATAGTGGGTGGTCAGCAAAATGGTCCTGCCGTTTTGGTTGATCTTTTTTAAAAAGTCCCAAAGCTCATGCCGCAGTTCCACGTCAACGCCGGCGGTCGGTTCGTCCAGAATCAAAATTTTGGGATCGCTCATCAAGGAGCGGGCGATCATGAGCCTTCGCTGCATCCCGCCGGAGAGCTTGACTTTGCCCACTTTTCTTTTTTCCCAGAGGCCGAAGCGTTTTAACAATTCTTCCGCGCGCTGTTTGGATGTTTTCCGGTCGAATCCGTAAAATCCCCCCTGGAATTCCATGATTTTTTGGATGGGAAAGTAGGTGTGAACATTGATCTCCTGCGGGCAGAGGGCCATCAGTTTTTTGGCGGCAAACGCCTGCCGGCGGGTATCATAACCCATCACCTGAATGGTCCCGGCATCGGGCCTGACCAGCCCCATGATCGCGCTGATCAGCGTGGTCTTTCCCGCCCCGTTGGGACCCAGCAGGCCGAAAAACTCGCCTTGGCGAATGGCGAGATCCACACCCTTGAGGGCATGCACGTTTTGGAAGGATTTTTTAATCCCGGAAATTTCGATAGCGTTCATGAAACAACTCAAGTTAGCGAAGCTCTTGATTGACTTCAAGTTGAATTATTCCAAGCGAAAATTGGTCCCAATCCTCTTCTTGATTGAGGACAAATCCCCCCATTTTATCTTATACGACTAACCCCCCTCTTTTATTAAAAATCAAATAATATCAAGAGGTTATAAAAATTTTAGACAATGAAGCACTTGGCCTCCATTTTGCTTGTTCTAAGGGTGATATGAAGAAACGACTCGCAATATGGATCATGGGCATAGCGCTTTTAATGCCCAATATTTCCTTTGCTGCCTCGACGGACAAAGGCGAGGGTCAAAAGAATAAAAAAACTGCTTCGGTCAAAATGGATTTGACTATCCGCGAATTGGCATTGTTTGGCAAAAATGCCCGCCTACCTCAGAGCGAAAAAGGTGAAAATATTAACCACTCCCCAAAAAAGTTCTACCTCGGAATCCACATTGTTTTTTAAGCAAAAAGTTGGGTCATTGGGATGTTGCTTCTGAGCTTGGCCTCGGCTTGCAGTAATTCAGAAAGTCCTAATAACGAAGCCCCTCCATCTGTTTCGACCCAGGAAATCAAAGGAAAGAGAGCATGATACAAACAGTATTATACTAAAAGTATAATACATCAATATAATTTACTACTGAGCTGCGGGC
Organism: Deltaproteobacteria bacterium; assembly: GCA_016203765.1. Classification (GTDB taxonomy): domain Bacteria; phylum UBA10199; class UBA10199; order SPLOWO2-01-44-7; family SPLOWO2-01-44-7; genus JACQMB01. The sequence continues at coordinate 1,506 of JACQMB010000150.1, read as the reverse complement.
GAACCCTTTTTTACTGGCGCGCCCGGGAAGATTCGAACTCCCGACCTCCTGATCCGTAGTCAGGCGCTCTGATCCAGCTGAGCTACGGGCGCTTACTTTAAATCTTGCCCAACAGCATGAACGCGATCACCAGGGCGTAGATGACCAGCGATTCGATCAGCGCGAGGGCGATGATCATCGGGGTCATTACCTTGGCCGAGGCCTCGGGGTTTCGGGCGATCCCTTCCAGCGCCGATGCGGCCGCTTTCCCCTGTCCCAGGGCCCCGACAAAGGCGGCGATTCCGATGCCAAGGCCGGCGCCCAAGGCGAGTCCGGCCTTCACGAACGTAAAGGCCCCTTCGCCGGTTTCGCCTCCCTCGGCCGCCCAAAGCACTGCCGGGCTGAATAGCACCGTTAATAGTGCCAGGATTTGCTTAATCATTTTTCCTCCTCTTTTTTAGTCCTTAGTCCGTGGTCCGTAGTCCTTCTTAATGTTCTGTTTCCGTTGCCAAGGCAATATAGATAATCGACAAAAGCGAAAAAACAAAGGCCTGAATAAATGAGATAAAAAGCCCAAGCCCCAAAAAAATAACCGGAACGAGGAAAGGGATCAGATCGGAAAAAAGCCCCAGGACCATATGATCGCCGGTCATGTTGCCGAACAGACGAACGCTCAAGCTGATGGGGCGGACCACATGACTGATCAACTCAACGAACAGCATCAAAGGTCCCAGCCAAATCACCGGCCCCAAAAAGTGTTTCAAATATTTTTTGATGCCGCCCTCTTTGATACCCACGTAATTGTAATAGAGAAAAACAACCAGGGCGCAAGCCCCATTGGTGTTTGTGTTTCCCGTCGGAGGCTCCAGCCCCGGAATCAGGCCGATCACGTTGCAGACAAAAATATAGATGAACAACGCGCCGATCAGCGGAAAATATTTCCAGGCCCTCTCTCCCATCACCCCTTCCATCAGTCCCAGAATCGCCTCCACCGCCACCTCAAACATGGTCGCCGGTGTCGGCTTGCCGCCGGGGACCAGACATTTTTCGGTTTGGCGGAGGCGCAAATGGGAAAACGCGGCCAAGACGGTTAAAAACAGACCGGCGGCGGCGGCCAAAACAACATGTAAAGATTGGTGCGGGACTAATTCCATTTCAAAATTCTCGATAAAAGGAGAATCACCGTTGCCGAAAAACCGGTCAGAAAACCGATCGGATCCATTTCCAACCGTTGCATCAAAACCCAAATAACAAAGGCCAGAATGCCTAACTTAAAAAGGCCCAAAAAGGCAACCCACGTTTTGGAGCCCCCTTTTTTAATGAGCCGGTGGCCGCCCCACAACCAGGCCGCCGTATTGGCCAGACCGACGAGAAGCCCCAAACCCAGGGAAGGTACAAATTGCATCGTTATTTTTGCCGCCAGCGTAGTATCCGAATCAAATTGTAAAGTCCACCCACAAATCCGGAAACCAGGCCGCTCAAGGCCAACCAAGGGCCGGTCCCCCATTTTTCATCAAAAAAATTCCC
>JACQMB010000139.1 GCA_016203765.1 Deltaproteobacteria bacterium | reverse complement strand
CTTCTTGAAGGCGTGCGGCATCCCGAATTGAAGCGGTTGATGGATAAACAGAGGGAGTGGTTGGAGGGGGACGAACTCTCCGTCGAACAATGGGTGGTGTTGTTTGAGGATGTTTTCGGACAGTTGTATAACGCCGCCGAAGGTGCCGCCGAAGGGGAAGGGGCTACCTGGCCCCTGGAGGCCTTCGCGGAACTCGTGACAATCATGCTGAAAGCCGAAGAGAACGGCGTGCATTTCCCCAAACTCGACCGGTTGCGGGAGCAGGCCCTCGCCTTGGCCGCCCGGGCCCCCCGGCCCGAATCCTCCACCCGCGGCCCGGAACCCGTTTTGCGCGACCCCGATGCCGGTTCGGGAAACAACTGGGCCGGGCCGATTGGGGATTTGGCTGGGATTTTGTTGGCCGGGGCAAAGCGTTTGATGGGAATTAAATCGAGGCCGGAAGCAAAACCGGAGGCGACGCCTCCCCCGCGCCAACCCCAAGATGCCCAAATTCTGTCATGGACCCGGCACGAAAGAGCACTGCTCGAAACATTGTATCAACACATACGTGCAATTGAAAACCTGCGGAAGACTGGCATAGAGAAGCATGGGGCACTGCGGGATGCGATTGATCAGGGTGATCCCCTCCGGCTCTTACAGGTTTTGGCCTCCCTTCCCGACATTGCCTGGAACCTGACGCCGTGGCGGGAGGACATGGGAGAGTCCCGTTATGTCAATAGCCAGCGTTACGATCCCCAGTACCGAGTTTTCGTCGCGACGTTGTATTTGAAGGTTAGGCGGGGGATGCAAAGAGGAGAGGTAGCAATATCGGAAGCGGCGTTGGAACAATTGACCGAAGCGGCGGGTTCCTCTCTTCGTGAGGCGGAAGAAATTGCCCAGGGCCGGCAGCAGTCCGAGGCCCAGTCCGAACCTCCTCAACAACAAAACCGTTTTCCCAAAGCCGCGGCCTTTTTTGCCGAACGCTACCCTGGCATTTCTTTTAGTCCCGACAGACCCAGAGAGATGCTCAAGCTGTTGGTCCATCCCCGGGAAGAGGTTTGGGTTCAGGGGAAATATGTCAAAGTGGATCCGGTGGGTAAGCCGGGGTACGCGGAGGCGGTGCGGGAATTGGCCCAGGCGGTCATGCCGGAATACGCGGCCGGCAAGGAGGATGGAGAGTATGAATTCAACCCCCTCCCCTTCGGCACACTGGAAGCTCTCACCCCCACCCCTTTGGTAGAAAAAGAATTGCGCCGGCTGTTGGCCGGCTCTCGGGACGTTATTGGGCAGAGACTTGCCCGGTGGCGGGAGAACGGAAACGGCGAGTCCGGTACACAAACCCCGTCTGCTCCGGGGACCTCGCCGGGGACCCACTTTATGGTCTATGACCGGGCTGTTCGCGGGGGGAGGGAATCCGGCGTGAACAAGAGACAATCGGAGCCTTCCATGGACGGTTGGGATTGGGGGGCCAGGGAAGAGTTGGGTTACGGCCCGGTCGGGCGTCTTTATATCGGCGTGCGAGCCGACGCGGCCGATACGTTCTGGGCCGCGTTTAAAAGCGAAGTTTTGGACTTGGCCGAGCAAAAGGGAACCCCCTGCCAATCAAAAATTTCGCAGAGCCGCCGGCGTTTGGAGGCCGCCGGCGACAATACCGTCCTTTATTTCAGGGCGGAAGACGAGATGTTTTTCTACAACGTGGTGGTGCAATTCATGCGGCGCCATGAGGGGGCGGGCTGGTTTCATACGCTGGAGATGGACCGCCGCCCCATCCTGGCCGCGCAGGTTTTTGATTCGCAAGGCAGGCCGGTCGCCGGCCTTTCCTTCGGCCAGCATCCCGGACCCCAACGCTCCTTTAACGGGGTGCGTGCCGACGCCGTCGCCCGGGCCCTGCGTCAGGAAAGACTTCTGGATGTGCTGGGCCAGTTTGATTATTTTAGCCCGCGGGAGCGCCTCCGTTTTCGGATGCAACTCATCCTGCGCGAATTTCAAAGAGAAGGGATCGATATTGAGAACCCGGCTTTCCAACGGGACGGCCGCAAGAATTTTCCGACCATTTACAAACGCACCGATCAGGGCGGCGCGCAATCAGGACCGGCCTCGCTTGCGGTTCGTCTTGACCCCGAGGCTGGCTCCGGAAACAGCGGGGGCGGGCCGATCGGGGATTTGGTGGAAGTATTGTGGTATGGGGCCAAGCGGCTGTTTGGAATAAAACCGAAATCGCAGGAAGCCCCGCGTTGGAACATTCCGGCTCTGGTCCGAAGCCTGGAAGCGGTGGACCCCGAGTTGAAAGCAAGGCGCGGCATCGGCTGGGGCAGTTTTCCCGCCGCCAAAAAAATCAATGAAGCAGATTTTTTAGGGCTTTTGGAAATGGAATTGAGCGCCACGTCCGGCGCCATCCAGCAGGAGGGGGCGGATTTAGGGACTGTGCGGATGGATTGGTCCAAGGTCACGCCAAAGACGCGCCAGCGGGCCCAGGTAGTTTTGGGTATGATGCAGATGGCCCTGACTGCCGGAGAAGATGTTCGCGAAGGGAAGCAGGGTGTGGCGGACGATTACCAGTTGGTCAAGGATTGTGTGGATAGATTTCCCCCGCCGAAGCCGGAGGAAGCGGCCTCCATCCCCAGTGGAAATGGGAATAAGTCCGTAGCAGGAGTCACCGAGGATCCCAAAATTCCTCCGCCTCCAAGGCTTCTCGCCCCTCTCGGCGCCAGTTATCAGTCGCCCGCTCTTCCGCAAATGGAGGTGATTACCCTCGGCCGGAATCCCGACAGCATTGTTAGCCTTACTGACGAGAGGGTTTCCAAACGCCACGCCCGAATCTTTTTAAACGCGAATAAAAGATGGGTCCTTGAAGATTTGAGAAGCAAAAATGGAACCTTCGTCAACGACCAAGCAATCGATCGCCCCACCGTTCTTAAAGATGGAGACGTCATCCGAATCGGCCCCTATGAATGGACCGTTGGGAATGGCATGGACAATGAGGCCGGCTCGGCCGAAATGAGAGGGCTCAAACCCCAAGGCCCCATGGCCCGTCCGGTCCCCACGCCTTCTCCATCAGCGGTCGATGCCCCAAGGGCGGAACCTGTGACCCTTAAGATCCTGGGCAATCCGCCGGAGGGAACTTTTGTCAATCCGGTTGTTCGTATTCAAACACAAGCCGGCGAGGCCGCGGCCACCTCCGATCCGGGCCGGGGAGGGAAAGAAAAGGGAAAGCCCGACAATGAAGACGGAGCGGCGTTGGTCCAAGGCCCATCGGGCAATCTCCATCTAGCCATTTTTGATGGAATGGGGGGCTATGATGATGCCGATATGGCAACGCGATTGGGAATCGAGGCCTTTGCTCGAAGTGCGTCGGCAGGCGGCAGTTCCGAAGAGGCCCTCCGGGAAGCCGACCGGCAAATCCGGGGCTATAATGAAGCACAAAGTGTTTTGGAAAGACATCCGGTCGAAGCGGGAGCCGTGGCCGCCGCCGCCATGATAACCCCCGAAGGCGTTTTAACGGTTCACTGGGCCGGCGACGCCCGCGTCGTTGTGTTGCGCCCCGGAGAAGACGGCCGCTATCGTCTCATTTTCCGAACGTTGGATGAAACAAAGGGTGCCCACGCGGTTCAGGAGGGAAATTCGCCTTTAACGCAAGCGGTGATTGAAGAGACCGATCATAGCGTGCGCAGTAACTTGGGAGATTTTTACGGCAGAGTGCATTTGCGTGGAACAAAACAAGGGCTGGTCCCCGACGACTCGGAGGCCGGCTTCCGTTTTGCCGAGGAACTGAAAGGGGGGATGCTTTTGGAAGAAGGGGATATTGTAATAGGCGGTTCCGATGGACTCTGGGGAAACCTCCCCCAAAATAAGGGGCGTTTGGAGGTCGAACTTAACGACATTTTAGGGCCCTCCCACAGTCCCGATAGCGGGACAAAAGGCCTGCGCGGGGAGATCCACCACCGGATGGAGCTTTATCGCCAAGGCTATCTGGCGATAAAAGAAGCGGCCGCGGCGGCGGGAGTCGATGACGGCTTCTACCGTGCTCCCATCACTTATAAGGGGACCAGTACTTACCTGAAGGCGCAGTCTCGGCTATTCATTGATGAATATGGCAACGTCTGGGATTCCCCAAGCGGCGGCAACGTGGTCGATTCCTTCGCGCTGGATCACTTTAGCGTGTTTGTCCATGAGCAGGGGCCTCGTTAAAATTTCAGGCCTGTATTTTTTTAACCTCCTTGAAAAATTCCTGGATCGTTTTCAAGTAATCATCCTGGGAGAGTCCAAAATAATCGTGCACGCCCGCGTTGCGGTCTTCCAAAAAATCGAGCCATTTTTCGACATTTTCAATCAGACCTGATCGGCCGGCTAATTTAATCGCCTCCTTGGGGCTGTAGGCATCCAGGCCCTCTTCGGTGGCCTTTTGTTTGAAATATTTCCAGGTGTATTCGAAGCAGGTCTCGAACTTTTTGGCGATCCCCGAAAAATAGAAATCGTCTTTCTTGGCCTTATCTAAAAAACTCAAGGCGTATTCCAGGGCGTCAATGGACTCTTTCAGTTTCTTCATGGAGTGTTCTTTGATTCAGAATAACCCAATCTTTCAATCGGCCCCCCAAAAAAACCCAACCCCTGGCGGCATTTTGTAAAAATTCCCGGTCGGCCCTGTTTAAATTCGTCAAATCCATCGGATAGGGAAAATTCTCCGTTCGTTCCCCCAGTTCCCGTTTGATCTGACGGTACAGAGCATGGGGTATTCCTTCAACCGAAAAAACGCCGATATCCCAATCGGCATAGGGGTGGTGTCTTGGCCGGGTACGGGAACCGAACAAGACAAAGGTTATGTGTGGAAATTTCCTTTCCAGTTGGTCTATGATGTCTGCAATCGGTTCCAATCTTTTGATTGTTGGAGGGTCTTTTTTACGCAGGATCTCGTACGGCTCAAGATCGAGGGCGGTGAAAATTTTATTCAGATGGGCGGGAAAGACACTATGGCCCGAAAGATAGTGGTGGATCGTATTGCGATGGATCCCCAGGTGACTGGCCAGGGCCCCGATCGTCATATACCCCTTGGACTTAAGGGCCAGACGAAATTTGGTTTGGTCGATAGAATACACAATAAAACTATATAATG
>JACQMB010000146.1 GCA_016203765.1 Deltaproteobacteria bacterium | reverse complement strand
GGTTGCAAAGTTCTGGTATCCGTTGAAACGCCATAACCAGGAATCGGCTTCCCATGTTGGATAATCTTTGCTCCAGTCGCCTGCACAAATTTTTCCACCTGAAATTCCATCTCTTTAGTCCTTGGTCCTCAGTCCCTAGTCCCTGGTCCTTGGTCCTTGGTTCTCGGTCCTCGGTCCAGTATCTCCCTCACCACCTCCCTGTCATCAAACAGCCGCTTCTCCCCCGCGATCTCTTGATAGGTTTCATGCCCCTTGCCGGCGATCAAGACACAGTCCCCCTCCTTGGCCAAATCCAGAGCCCTGGCGATCGCGGCCCTGCGATCGGCCACGGCGTATTTTTCCGTGCCGGGTTGAACGCCTCCCAAAATCTCGTTCAATATTTTCTGCGGATCTTCCGACCGGGGGTTGTCCGACGTCACCACCAGGATGTCGCTTTTTTGGGAAGCGATTTTTCCCATTTGGGGGCGTTTTCCCCGATCCCGGTCGCCCCCGCAGCCGAAGACCGTAATGATCCTTTCCGGATTTAATTCCCGAAGGGCCTCCAAAACATTTTCCAGCGCCGCCGGCGTATGGGCATAGTCGACGACAATTTTGTTTTTTCTGCCGTTGGGTACGGCCTCCATCCGCCCCGGAACCCCGGAAAAAGAGGCAATACCGGCCGTAATCGCCTCCATCGGAAACTCCATGGCCAAAGAGGCGGCGACGGCGGCCAAAAGATTATTCACCTGAAAGCGCCCCTTGAGGGGAGAATGCAGCGAAACGGTCCCCTGCGGCGTTTTGACTTCCAGCTTCAATCCTTCCCAAGCCGCCGCGGCGCCTTGGAGTGAAATCTCCGCCCCCCCTTTTTGGCTGAAGAGCCAGACTCGGGCCGGGAGATCGCCGGCCAGCGTCCGGCCGTAAGGATCATCGGCGTTGATGACGGCCCACAAATTCTTTTTTTCGCTGACGACGAGATGCTGGCGAAACAATCTGGCCTTTTGGGAAAAATAATTTTCCATGTTTTCATGAAAGTCGAGGTGATCCCGGGAGAGGTTGGTAAAAACGGCCCCGTTAAAGTGGCATCCCGTCACCCGTTTCAATTGCAAGGCATGGGAGGTCACCTCCATAAAGGCGTGGGTTGCCCCCCCCGCCGCCATATTGCGAAAAATCTTTTGCAGGTCATACGATTCGGGAGTGGTCCTGCCCGACGGCGTGTGGAGCGTTCCCAAAAGACCGGAGGAAAGTCCGGCCTGCTTGGCGATGTGGCTTAGGAGGCTCGTCACCGTGGTCTTTCCGTTGGTCCCGGTGACGCCGACCAAGGTGAGTTCGCGCGTCGGCTCGTTAAAATGAAAGGCCGACAGCCTTGCCAAGGCATCCCGGCTGTCTTCAACCACAATCTTGGCAACCCCCCGCGGAACATCGACCTCTCTCTCGACCACCACCGTCTTGGCCCCATTCCGAACGGCCTCGGAAATATATTGATGCCCGTCGGTTTGCAGGCCGGAAATCGCCACAAAACAACAGCCCGGCTTGCACGCCTTGGAATGATAGGCCAATTCAGTATAAGGGTTTAAACGCAACATAAATCCTGCTCCCCTTCGCAATCCAGCTCCCCGGTTCGGGGTCTTGTTGGTAAGCCACGCCGCGTCCCTTAAACTCCACCTCCACCGGAAAATGGGTCACCGCCCTTAAAACATGCCGCAAGGTGGCCCCCTTAAAATCGGGGACTTCAAAGGAATCTCCGTCCGTTTTTAATTTCCGTTCCGCATAAAACCGCGGCATCGACTCCGCATGCGCCTCCATGACCGGCAAACCCCCTCCGCGGGCCGGCGGAACGCCCACATATTGCAACGCCCGAAGCATCATCTCCTTAAACGGGGGGGCGGCAACCTGGCTGCCCGTATATTGTTCATGGGAGGGCTCGTCAATTAAAACCAGCAAAACCAGACGGGGCCGGTCGGCGGGGGCGAAACCGACAAAGGTCGCGACATATCTTCCCGGAAGATAACCGAGGCCGGGCTCGCTCTTTTGGGAGGTCCCGGTTTTGCCGGCCACCGGATACTCGGCCAGGAAGGCGGCCTGGCCGGTTCCCCCTTCCAGGACCGCCCCCTTCAAAATTTCTTTGAGTCTTTGACTGGTCTTGGCGGTAATGGGCCGGTGCAAAATCTCCGGTCTGGATTGATACAAGAGGTCCCCTTCGGGGGATACCACTTTTTCCACCAAATAAGGCTTCATCTGCGCCCCGTCGTTCGCAATGGCGGCATAAAAAGAGGCGATCTGGAGGGGGGTGGTCCCGACGGCTTGTCCGAAGGAAATGGTTGCCGTTTCCATCATACTCCACCCCCGGTGAGGACGGACGATGCCGGCCGCCTCGGAGGGAAAATCGATGCCGGTCCTCTGCCCGAATCCGAAAGCCCTGATCCACTCATCCATCCGTTTGGGCCCCAGCCGCCGGGCGATCTTATAAGCCCCAATATTGCTGGAGACTTTAATAATCTCCGGAGGCGTCAGCCGGCCGTGCGGTTTGGAATCATGAATCACATTGCCGGTGGGGAGTTGTAGCCGGCCTCCTTCGCAATCAATGCTCTCATTTAAGGAAAGGGCGCCGTCCTCCAGGGCGGCGGCCAAAAAAACAAGTTTAAAAGTGGAGCCCGGTTCATAGAGATCGGTGACGGCCCGGTTGCGCCAACGAGACAACGAAACCTCGTCAAAATGATTGGGATTAAAGAAAGGGTAATTCGCCAGTCCTAAAACCGCACCGGTGGCGGGATCAAGCATAACGGCCGATCCGCCCTTGGCGGCATGTTTGCGAACGGTCCTTTCCAAAGATTCTTCCAGCAAAAATTGCAAGCCCTTATCGATGGTCAGGTAGAGGTCCCCTTTGGGATGGGTGCCGGCAAAGCGGGTGGAGGCAAGATAGAGCCTCCCCTTGGCATCTTTCATGTACACGCCGGAGACGGGGTGGCGCATCAAATAATGATCATAAGCCAGTTCGATCCCTCCCAACGCCTTGGAGTCGAGTCCCACCGCGCCCAAAACGTGTCCGGCCAGGGGCCCCTGAGGATAATAGCGTTTGTTTTCCTTAATGACATAAATACCTTCCAGTTGAAGCGGACGAATGGCCTCGATCGTTGACGCCTCCACTCTGCGCTGGATCCATACAAACCTTCTGTTTGATTTTAGCTTGCCCCTTAGATCTTTTTGGGAAATCTTTAATTTTTTCGATAAAACGGCCGAGGTTTGATAAGGATGCCGCACCTCCGCGGGATCGGCATAGAGTGACCAGACCGGCTTGTCCATGGCCAGCTCTTTTCCCTTGCGATCCAGGATGCGGCTGCGGCCGGCCTCCGATTGAACGGAGGTGCGGTACTGTTGGAGGGCGATTTTTTCCAATTTTTGATTATCCTGCAGCATCAAAAAAAGGGCGCGCCCGATGATCAATCCGTAGCCGGCGATCAGTCCCGCCTGAATAAGGATGAAGCGGCCCCGGGGTTTCATTGGGTCTCCTCCGAAATAAAGAAAATCCTGGTTTGATCCGGCGGGGACATCTTGTGTTTTTTGGCCAACGCCGCCAGTTTGGCCGTGGCGAGGGCGTCGGCCAGGCGGGTCTTCAACAGGCCGTTGTCCCGCGTTAATTGTTCCGCCTCTTTTCCCAACTGCGTGACGGCGTAGCCGAGTTCAATCACATGAATCCGGGACCAGGCGTAGGTCAGCGCCAATCCCAAAACCAAAATCAAAAAAATTAATTTTTTGTTAAACATCTTAATCTCGCCGAGCGGGCCCTTGGATTTCTTTGAATCTCCGCCGGCGAGGGCCGGATCGGTTTTTTCGTGATGAGGGCAAAACCCTCTTCCTCTTTGGCCAGCCTTCGAAAGGCCCGTTTGACCATCCGGTCCTCCAGCGAATGATAGGCAATCACGCAAAGTCTTCCGCCGGCGTTCAACAGATGCGGCGCCTGCGACAAAAATTGCTGTAAATTTTCCAGTTCCTCATTGACCCAGATGCGCAGGGCCTGAAAGGTGCGCGTGGCCGGGTGAATGCGCCAGGGCCCGCTTTTTTGGGGCGAGACTTCCAGGACGGCCTCCGCCAAATCCCGGGTGGTTTCCAGCTTTCCCTTTTTCTTTTTTTCCATGATGACCCGGGCGATTTTTTTGGCCGAACGTTCTTCGCCGTATGTCTGCAAAATATTCGCCAGTTCCCATTCGTTGGTCCGGGACAATTTTTGCTTCAATGTCTCCCCCTTGGTCGTGTCCATGCGCATGTCGAGGGGCCCCTCTTTCATAAAACTGAAACCGCGTCCGGCCTCTGCCAGCTGCATGCTCGATAAACCCAAATCAACGTAAATCCCGTCGGCCCTGGCATAGCCCTCTCTCTTGAGGAGGGCCCCCACCTCCGCAAAATCGGCGTGATGGCAACCGGCGGCTTGCGGATCCCGGTCACAGGCGATCAATGTCCCCTTAGGTCCCAGCCGCTCCAAAACCGCTTTCGCATGACCGCCCGATCCGAAGGTCCCGTCCACATAGATGCCGTCCGGCCTTATGTTCAGGCACGCGACCAGCTCCTCGACCAAAACCGGCACATGCGCTACTGCCACTTGTCCTGCCCAACCGGCGCGAAACTGATCACGGCGGCTTTTATAAGGGGCTCGCGTCGCCCCCTCCGCGGGCAAAGCCCGCGGAGCCTCCCCCTCTCGCTCGCTTCGCTCGCTGGGCTCATTGCCATTTATCTTGTCCCACCGGCGCGAAACTGATCACGGCATCCGCCACTGACGGGTACATCTCTTCTTCAAAACCCATCGCCTTCAAAATATTCAAGACATACTCGCTCATGCCGGCCAGTTTGAGCTGGCCCCCCTGGCATTGAATTTCAATCATCCTCTCCAAAAGATGCGGGACCAGTTTGTAATCGATGTGAGCGAGGCTGGAAAAATCGAGAACCACGCGGCCGATGTCATCCCTTAAAGCGAGATTCAAAACCGAATCAAATTGCCGCACATTCCTGAAACCCAGCTCCCCGGAAACTTTCATGACCAGGATATCGTTCAAATGTTGCAGTTCAAACATAGCTACAAGCCAAGCTCCGCCAATTTTTCCTGCATCGATTCCAATTTCTTTTGTGAATCGTCAAAGACCCGTTTCCAACGGCTCTTCGACCAAATTTCAATTCGCTGAGTCATCCCCACCAGGACCGCTTCCGAGTTCAGACCGGCGTATTCCCTTAATGTGGGGGGAAGCAAAATGCGGCCCTGTTTGTCGAGCGGACACTCCGCCGCGGCGGAGACAAAGACGCGTTGCAGGGTCTTCACCTCCTCCAAAAATTGCGGAAGCGAGGTGATTTTTTTTTCGAATTCTTGCCAGACGGGGACCGGGTAGGCCCACAAACATTGATCGTAGTGGGTGACGATGAGGCGTTCATCGAAATGCGTATTTAAAATCTCGCGAAACTTTGCGGGGATGGCCACCCGCCCCTTGGCATCGACCCCATGAATGAACTGGCCTTTAAACATGGCTAAACAGATTCCCCACTTTTCCCCACAGATTGGGAACCTAGATGATATACCTCAGGGAGTCAAGAAAATTGCTGTGTAAGTGCTTGAAATAATACATTTTTTCAATCATTGTAATTTTAATGGGTTGGAACATTTTTTAAAAGTAATAGATTGTTTATTCTTTCATCTATTTGATTTTAAAATACTTTTACTTTTACCATAGGGTACCAGGTACCTCATGGTATTTGTGTTTGACATATCTTATCTTTGTTAGTATTGACTAACACGTATGGAGATTTGGAAGGAATTTGAGGCCAACGAACTGACCCACAGTGCCGCCCACTATCTGATGGCCATCCACGCCCTGCTCAATGACAAGGGTTATTGCCGCGCCTCCGACGTCTCCAAGGAATTGGGCATCGCAAGATCCTCCGCGTCGATCGGCATTCAAATGTTAAGGACCAAGGGTTATCTCAAGGAAGACGACAATAAATTTTTGCAGCTCACCCAGGAAGGAAAAAGTCTGGCGGAAGAAATCATCGGAAAAAAGGTGATCTTGAAACGCTTCTTTCAGGATATTTTGAAGGTCAAGGCCCATCAGGCCGAAGTCGACACCTGCAAAATTGAGCATCTGATCAGTTCAGAAACAGGGGCCGGCCTGCTCGGTTTCATTCGTTTCATGTCTTCGGAGGAACCCCTGGTCAAAAAAACATTGCAAAAATTCTGGCAGCTGCAAACCAGGGAATCGTGCCCCGGCCTGGAAAACTGTCCGGTCTGTGAAACCACATGCCTCAGAGAACTGATGCCGGCCAAGCTCAAGGTGGTTAAATAATTTTCATGCCAATCGTCTCTCCTCCCTCCAAGTTCAGTCAAGGCGTCCTTCGAGTCTGGGAGGGATTTTCGGATCGTTTTGAAAATCTGGCGCAGACCACCCGGGATCATTATGTCTTGATGCCGGCCCTGACGGTAGGGGTCATCGCGGCGGCAACCATTTGGAATCCGGTGGGATGGACGCTGACCTTTGCCGCCCTGGGATTGGTGGGCTACAAGGCCCATCAGGCCTCAAGTGAATATTTTTTGGGGGGCCCCCGCAAAGGAATGTACCAGGCCGGCGAAACCGTCGCCGACATTACCCTGATGGTCGGCGGCGTGGCCGTCGGCAGGACCGGCCAGGCCATCACCCATGTCAGTAACGGCAGCAACGCGGGTGCGGCCTTGCACCTGGTGGACGAAGTGGCTTCCGGAATTATCGTCTTCAAAAATACGTTGCAAAATTAGCCGACCCTTGTAATTTAAACCCATGAAAATCGGTTCCTATGAAGTGCGCGCGTTGGAAACCGGCGCCTTTGCCCTGGACGGCGGTGCGATGTTCGGCGTGGTTCCCAAAACGCTTTGGAGCAAAAAAATAGCCGTGGATGACCGCAATCGAATTGACATGCGCCTGCGCTGTCTTCTTTTGAAAGGAGAAGGACGCAATATCCTGGTTGATAACGGGATGGGGACAAAGTGGAACGAAAAATTGATCGACATTTACCGGCTGGATCATTCGGAATATAATCTGGAAAAGGCGCTGGCCGAACATCATTTAAAACCGGATCAAATCACCGACGTTTGGCTCACCCATCTTCACTTTGACCACGCCGGCGGTTCCACAAAAGAGGAAAACGGCCGGTGCGTGCCGGCCTTTCCCAAGGCGGCCTACTACGTGCAAAAAGATCATCTGGAGTGGGCCCAAAACCCCAAGGAAAAAGACCGGGCCAGTTTTGTGGCAAACGACTGGGAGACTCTGTTAAAGGAAGGCGTTCTGAAAATCGTTGAGGGGGAAAAGGAAATCCTGCCGGGCTGCCGGGCCAGACTTTTTCACGGCCACACGCGCGCGTCGCAGGGCCTCTTTTTGGACGACGGCCAAACGAAATTGCTCTTTTGCGCCGATACGATCCCGACCTCCTTGCACCTGGGCCTCCCCTGGATCATGGCCTACGACAATTTCCCGTTGATCACGCTGGAAGAAAAAAAGAAGATCCTCAAGCAAGCCGCCAAAGAAAACTGGATTTTGGTCTTTGAACACTGCCCGCTGGTCGCGGCGGCCAGAGTGGAAAAAACAGAAAAGGGATTTCAAATTCTGGATACTATCCAGCTTTAAAAAATCTCTCGGTGACCTTTAAAAATTCCTCGCAATCTGAAAGTGTTTTTTCACTGTCCTTTTTAGATATGGCGTCCGGAATGAGATAATCTGCATCGTTGCGCAATTCGTAAGCATCATTCAGCATTTGATGATATTTTCGGGAAAGCAATCCCGAACGGACATAATGCTTGTAAAATGCGGCGAGCGTTGCCGCGTGTTTTGAACAGGATTCTCCCTTCATTTTTAATAACGCTTCCGCTACATAAAACATGGCATAATAACTGCGGGAGACTGAAAAATCATAATCGCCGGATTGATGAAGTTCTTTGGCCACCTTGAGCGATCTTTGAGCCTTCTCTCTCATTTTATGAATATCTTTCATGCCGCCCTCTTGGCCTCTTCACGAACATTCAGCAATAAAAATGAATCTCCTTCTAAAAATTCTTTTTCACCCATTAAAACGGAGGAAATAACCACGGGGCGATCCCGTCCAAAAGTAACTGCGTAGTCCATTTTTCTGATGTGATCTCTTGTTTTCCGGTAGTCAAAGGGTTCTTTTAAAACCACGAGCACATCCACATCCGATTCCGGTGTAGCCTCTCCCCTCGCATAAGATCCAAAAATCAAGACTTGGCTTAACTGTTTTCCAAATTCCTTTTTAAGTTCCCTGACAAAATCCTCCACGGCTTCCTTTGCCTGGGTTTTGAAAGGGAGTTCGCGGGCTGGAACCGATTTTTCCTCCAGCCACCGGTCAATCGCGGCCTGGTCAAACCGCCAGACCCGCCCGATCTTGGCGGCAGGGATTTTTGCCCCCTGCGCCAGTTTATAAACCATCATTGGACTTAATTGCAGGTATTCGGCTACTTGTTGGACCGTTAGCCATTTCATATCTAATCAATTTTATTATAATTAATTATAACAGATTATAACTAATTTTCAAGAGAAAATTGGATAATCTCTTGGACCACACCGAAGGCTTCTAAATACACACTCAAGGCATAGGGGGTTTTGCCACTTTGGATTGATTTAAGAAATGCCTTCAGCTCCAGATAAAAAGCATCTTGAGATAAAGGTTTGCCTCGAATGATATAATCATCACAACCAGTCTCAATCGTTTGTCCATTTTTCTCATGGATTTTGATCGAAGTTGTAATTGGGCTTTCTCCCTTGGGCGCCGCCCAAGTGGTAAAAAGATTGGCCTCAAACGAATTAAAAGCAAGGGTCGCCTCGATGGCATCCACACAAGGATATCTTTTCTTCTGACATTGAACCTTTTTGATGGAGGGTTTTCCATATTTTGCCACCAATAAATTGATATCATGAATCATTGTATCCAAAACAATCCCGCCGCTCAATTTTTCATCTAAAAACCAGGGGGCGGTGCCCTCTAAAAAGAAGTCGAGGTTTACCTCCCTACGGATAGAGATTGTTTGAGGTTTGCCAGTGTAATCCAAAAAAGGCTTTAGTTTTGGATTATAATGTTCGACTTCTCCCACAAAAATGGGGAATGGATAATTGATCCTTCGCAGCTTTTGGGCTTCTTCTGGCAAGCGCACAATCGGCTTTTCCACAAAAATAGGTTTTTCAAACCGCATTGCCTCTTCGATATGTTGAAAATGCGGATGGGTTGGTGTGCAGATATCAATAAAATTGGCTTCTTGAACTTTGGACACCTTCGATAAAGAAGGATAAACTCTCAACCCTTTGGCTTGGGCCAATTTTGTTTTAGTCTCATCAACTTCTACGACAGCTAGCAAGCCAACACCCAAATGTTGATACCGCTCCCAATGCGTCTGCCCCATGTTGCCAAAACCGATCAAAATGCCTTTCATATTTTGTTCTGTTCTTATCACCCCATTTTGTTAATGAAAAGCCATGTTTCACCCTCTGCGAAAACTCTATGACTGGGTCTTAAGTTGGGCCCATCATCCCGGCGGGACTTGGGCGCTGTTTGGGATTGCGGTGGCCGAGTCGAGCTTTTTTCCGGTGCCGCCCGATGTTTTACAAATTGCCTTGGGAATGGAAAGGCCGCAACGTTCCTTTTGGTATGCGCTGGTCAGTTCGATCGGCTCCGTTTTGGGAGGAATTTTAGGCTACGCGATCGGCCTTTTCCTCTACGAATCGATCGGCAAAACGATCATTGAATTTTACCATTTGGAGGCCGCCTTTGAAAAAGTCGGGCTTTACTATCAAGCCCAGGCCTTTATTTGGATCTTCATCGCCGCCTTTACTCCCATCCCATACAAAGTTTTTACCATTGCCGCCGGGGTTTATCACGCCTTTGTTCCTTTGCCCGTCTTGATTTTGGCCTCGGCGATCGGCAGACCGGCCCGGTTTTTTCTGGTTGGCACGCTGATCTATTTTTTCGGCCCCAAGATCAAGGATTTTATTGATCGTTATTTCAACCTCCTCACGCTTCTTTTCGGTCTCCTCCTCGTCGCCGGCTTCCTTCTTGTAAAATACCTTTGAGAATTTTTTGATTGAGCGAGGAGGTGGGGTAATTTTTCAGCTCCTCCGATCGGATCCATTGATAAGCAACATAATTTTTGCCGCGCCTGGGCCTCCCTTGAAGATAGGCAAAACAAAAGGGCCGCAAAAGAATGGACCGATTCATGATGGCATGTTTAACCGGCGGCAAAACCCCCTTTGATTTTGTTTTCAAACCCAGCCGGCGGGGCGAGACCTGCGGAAACTCCCACATCGATTGCAAGTGGCGCGCGCCGTTTCGTTTGGCTAAAAGAAAGCGGCCCTCCTTTTCGATCAGGCTGGCTTGGAGCCTGATTTTTTTCATCGGTTGGCGGGGAGCCGGAGTTGGAAACCGCGCCGCCTTGCCTTCTAGATAGGCCCGGCAATCCTTGCGCAAGGGGCAAATCGGGCACTTCGGCTCTTTGGGAAGACAAACCAGGGCACCCAATTCCATCAAGGCCTGGTTAAAATCGCCGGGCCGGGCCGAAGGGACCAGGCGGCCGGCCAAATCCCACAGCCTTTTTTTGAGCGGATTTTTTTTGGGATCCCCCTTCAGCGCAAAAGCCCGCGTCAACACACGGATCACATTCCCATCGACCACCGGCACTTTTTCACCAAAAGCAATGCTGGCAATCGCCCCGGCGGTATATTCGCCAATCCCAGGAAGCCTTAGCCATTCCGCCTTGGTTTGAGGAAATCGCCTCCCCTCTGCAACAATTTGTGCCGCCCGATGCAGATTGCGGGCCCTGGAATAATACCCCAATCCCGACCACTGTCTCACGACCTCCTCGACCGGCGCCGCCGCCAGGGCAGAGACCATCGGAAAAGCCCTCAAAAATTTTCGATAATAGGGCAAAACCGTCTCCACCTGCGTTTGCTGGAGCATGATTTCAGAGAGCCAAACGTGGTAGGGATTCGGCCTGGCCTTTCGCCAGGGCAAAGTCCGGCAATTGACGTCAAACCAACTTAACAATCTCTTTCTTAAGGTCCGTAGTCCGTAGTCCGTAGTCCGTGGTCTCTTATCCCCGGTCCCTAGTCCGTAGTCCGTAGTCCTTGGTCCTAACTTTCTTCTAGACTTCACCCCCCAACTCATAGAAAGTTTCCACCATGCCTGTCTATGTTATTCTTCTCTCCTATACCTTTTTAATCCTTGCCCAATGGCCGGCCGCCTATCTCATCCAGAACGTTTCGATCACGCTGGGAATTTTGCTGAATGAAATTTTAATTGTGGCCGGCCTCCCGATCGGGCTGGTCCGGCATTGGAAAATTCCATGGGGGCAGATTTTTCCCTTCCGCCGGCCAAAAACGCGGGAGCTGGTTTGGACCGTTGTGATGACCCTCTCGCTGGTTGTTCTCATTGATTACCTTACTTTTTTAAGCGAAAAAATCTGGGCCCCGCCCGGAGCAATTAAAAATATGCTGGAAAGGCTCATGGCCGTGGACAACTTTCCAGATGGGGCCTGGCGCTGGTTTTTGCTCTGTCTCACCCCCGCCTTTTGCGAAGAACTCTTTTTTCGCGGATTTTTTCAGCGCTCACTGGAGAGCCATTGGGGGCCGCGCACCGCCCTCCTCGCCACCGCCCTCGCCTTCACCTTCATCCACGGCATCCCCCAATACTGGCACCTCTATTTTATCCTGGGGCTCTATTTGAGTTGGCTCCTTTTCATCCGCCAAAACCTGTGGTTTCCCATCCTGGCCCATCTTCTCAACAACAGTTGGACCTACCTGACGCACGTCTTGGGCTACACCCTCCCCGCCGCAGAAACCTGGGTGCCTGTGAACTCATTAGTGATGGGTATCTGCATCCTCGTCTTCGCCTTCTCTTCTCTCCGCTTTCGGTCCGTAGTCCGTGGTCCGTAGTCCGTAGTCCCTTCTTCAACCCATCGCGTCAAAAGAAAATCTTGAACGAGGCCCGATAAGGGACTAAAATCTCAATCGAAAGGGGGAGGAAATCATGGAAAAACTATTTGCACCGCTCAAAGACCTGGTGGGGGCCGTTTACGGTCTCTTGTATGACGCCGCCACCAAGGTCTGGAATCTCGCCAAGCCGGTCATCATGATCGGTCTCCTGATCGACCTGGTGACGGCAAAACTGGGATGGATCACCCACATCCTGGAGTACTACCGCCGCACGCTGGAATACACCGGCGGGACGCACTGGCTGGTCCTCATCATCGGCGGTTTGGTGGCACTGGCCTTTTTCAGCAAGAAGTAAAAGGCCTGCGCAGCAGTTTCGTGAAGTGCGCCTCTTCCCATTTTTTGGCCTTGTCCAAAGAGGGATAGCGCGCTTCGAGTTTTCGAAAAGAGAGGGGATGGATCTGCTTCCGTCCCCCCTTTTCTTTGACCGGCACCAGGGCGTGGCACATCTCGTGAAAAACGGTCGCCGCCACCACGTACCGCGGCACAAATTTTTGATCAAGACCGGGATGGATGATAATCAAATTTCTGGAGGTTGAGTAACTCCCCATTTGCATCTGCTCATAGGCCCGGCGGCTGTTTTTCGGCCCCCAGGTAATTTGGGCCGTAATCCGGCCGCCCAAATAGCGCCGGTTTAAATCGTTCCTAATCTTTTTCAAATCATAATGGCGGCCCCGGTGTTGAAGCGGCGGCATCGGGTGCCGCACCCAGTGCCAATGATTTTCAATATAGCGGTCGATCGCCTTCGAGTTTTCCTTATTTCGGGTTAAAAGATAACTGCCAATCTGCCGGGCCATGGCCGGCGATTTCAAAAACATCCAGTGGAGGCGAATCACCCATCTTTTCTTCCGGAAATAGGCATTCATGAAAACATGGGTGTTGTCGTGGATGACAAGCTCCACTTTTTCTTTCAGGAGCCTTGCCAACAGACCCCGGAAGGCCTCCGTTCGCGCTTCGGCTATTTTCATCCGTCCGGCCATTTTCCAACCCTTTGTAACCACTGTAAATAATTACAAAATCCCCGCCGTCAAAATTTTGACGGTCTTGGTCAAATTATACCCACTCCCAAGGCCTTCGCTCCGCCGTACAATAGAGCAGTAGAGGAACGCGTGTAAGGAGACAGAGATGAAGCGATTCTGGTTTTTACCAGGCAGTCTTTGTTGTTTATTACTGCTCTGTCAATGCGGGAGTTTGGATGACTCTGACCTGACGGGAAGCAACGTCAGCATCAACCTGCAGGTCCAAAATCCCGACAGCACGGCCAAGGGTGTGTCCAAAGGGGTTGACATCACCGATGGAACGCCGGTTTCCAAAGCTCTCCCCTCCAGTGTCAACATCACGGAATGTACGCTGACCGGAAGCGGGGCCGGCACCTGCGATGCAAAAACAGTGGCGGTTCCCAGCGGTTCTGCCACCGTGACCGCCACCCTCCATTGTCCAACCTCCGGCGCCTATACCATCACCGCCGAATGCCTCGATTCGAGTTGTGCTTCCAACAGTGTCTCTTGCGGTTATAAAGGCTCGGCCAGCACGACCTTGAGCGGGGGCGACTCGGTCAGCATCAGTGCCAAATTTTTGAATTTGGCCAGCCGCAGTTCCGGGGATGTCCGCTACGTTCGAGTGCGGCAGGACAGTAGCACCCAGCTTAAAATCGTGGCCGGCTTCGGGGCGGTCCTGACCGACGCCCAAAAGGCGACCGGCGAATGCAATATCGAGATCGATTCAAGCCTGTCGGCCACATCGCCCACCACCGTCAATGCTTCCCGCAGGGACGGCCTTGTCTCAGGGACCAAAGGGAAACCCTATTTCAAAATAGGGCCGGGTTTGACCAGCCCCAAATGCCACCAATACAATACCGGCGACACGAAGGAGTTAAGCGGGACCGGTTCCTGGAGCACCGATGCGGATGGAAACACCACGATGGAATGTGTGATCGGGGTAAGGCAGGCCGAGGCCATCGCCAGCGGGAGAAACGCCTTTTTTGCCGCCGCTTGCACAAAGGACGGAACCAACTGGGTGGCCATCCCCTCCTCCGGGATGGCGGAATATAAGACCAGCGCGGGGGGCGACGGCGACGTCGCGGCGCTGGTTGCCAACGGCTCAACCTGCAGTATTGCCCGCAACGGTGAGACCTGCAGTTCCGGTTTTTGCGAAGGGAGCGCTTCCGGATCGGCGGATGACGGAGAATGCGTTAGTCTGACCGCGGCAACCCTCGCGGCCGACGTGACCGATTTTGCCGGCGACGGAACGGCAGGCACGACGAACGGTTCGTCAACGGCGGCCCGATTCAGCTCCTCCGTCGGAGCCTGCGTCACACCCGACGGAAGACGCGCCTTTGTCGCCGATACCGCCAATCACCAGATTCGTCATATTAATTTAACGCTGGCCTCCACAAATGACAGCTTTGTCACCCTGTTTGCCGGAAACAGCTCCGGCAATTCCGGCTCGGCCAACGGGGCCTGCACCTCCGCGGCCACCTTTAATGAACCCCTCTTTTGCGTGGTCAACAAAAACAACGACACCCTTTATGTCACCGAGGGTGGAAACCACACGATCCGAAAAATAAGCATGACCGACGGAACCTGCGACAGTGTTTCCACCCTGGCCGGTACGGGCTCGACCGGTTTTGTCAACGGCACCGGAACGGCGGCCAGCTTTAGCACCCCCGCCGGCATTGTCATCGACGCCGACGGCAATCTTTATGTGGCCGACCGGAGTAACCACGCCATCCGAAAAATCACCTCCGCCGGAGTTGTGACCACGCTGGCCGGCACCGGCTCGGCCGGTTCCGTCAACGGGACCGGAACGGTGGCCAGTTTCAGCAGTCCCCAAGGGCTGGCCATCGAACGGAGCGGAACTAGCATTTACGTTGCCGATGATGGAAATAGCTTGATCCGGTTGGTCGTTACGGCCACAGGGGCGGTGACCACATTCCAAGGCGTTACCTCCCCCTTGGGCCTGGTCATCGATCCCAACGATGCCAACCTTTATGCCACGTCGGGTCACGACGTTTCAAAAATTGTGATTTCCACGGGAACCGCTTCGACGGTGGCCGGAACCGGCGCCGCCGGTTCCACCAACGGAAATGGAACCAATGCCAGTTTCAGCAGTCCGCGGGGACTCTTCTTCAGCCGCAACGGGAACGTTCTTTATGTATTGGATGTCGGCAACAACAAACTCCGCCAGATCCAGTGATGCGCGCCGGTGACGGCTAACCTTGCCTCGCCTCGCCCAAACTGATAAAAGAAAACCATGGGTGAACTGATCGGCATTGCGGCGGCCTCCAGTCCCTTTGACAAGGCGCTTTTTGAAAAAGGGGTGGAGCAGATTAAAAAATGGGGCTTCGATGTTTTTTTCCGGGAAGACATTTTTTCGAAGGAGCGTTATCTGGCCGGCTCCGATGAACGGCGGGCGCAAGAACTGACCGAATTGATTGAGCATCCCAAAATCAAAGCCGTTTTTTTTGCCCGCGGCGGTTACGGTTCCCAAAGGGTTTTGGCCCGCCTCGATTTTGACCGCCTCCAAAAAACGCCGAAACCTTTGATCGGCTTCAGCGACCTGACCCCTCTGCTTAATTTTTTGAATCAAAAATACCGTTCCCCGGCATTGTACGGGCCGGTGGTCACACAGTTGGGAGGCACCCTCTCGGAGCGGACGTTGGAGGTTTTGCGGTGGCATTTAACACAAAAAAAGCCCCATCCCCCTTTTGATTTAAACGAATGCGTGATTTTGAAAGAGGGAAAGGCGGAGGGGAAACTGGCTGGGGGATGTCTTGC